>NZ_LZIE01000080.1:0-87554 GCF_001667155.1 Mycobacterium sp. 852002-53434_SCH5985345 | reverse complement strand
AAACCACTGCGACCCGCGACGGCGTGTCGCCGCAGACGTTTACGTGTCGCGGATCGACGCCGGCTTGACACGGCCGCCTTCAGGAGACCCGGCGAGGCCGAGAGGCTGGTAGCCGCTTTGGAAAGGCTACGTTTCCTAGTCGAGCGGGTCTTTGATGTATATCGTTGCGGCCGTGTCGAGTCCGTCGCATCCGCATCCGTCCGAACCGCATTCGGGTTCGGTGTCATCGAAATTGAATTGGTTGCGCGCCGGAGTCCTGGGCGCCAACGACGGAATCGTCTCGACGGCGGGCATCGTGGTGGGAGTCGCGGCCGCGACGGTGGAACGCGCTCCGGTATTGACCGCCGGCACCGCCGGACTGGTCGCCGGGGCCGTGTCGATGGCGCTGGGCGAATACGTGTCGGTGAGCACCCAGCGTGACACCGAGAAGGCGCTGTTGCACAAGGAGCGCCAGGAGCTGCGTGACGATCCGGCCGCCGAGTTGGACGAGCTTGCCGCCCTGTACGAAGCCAAAGGCCTGAACGCCGCGACCGCGCGCACCGTGGCCGAGGAACTCACTGACCACAATCCGCTCCTCGCCCATGCCGAAGTCGAACTCGGTATCAATCCCGAGGAGCTGACCAACCCGTGGCAGGCCGCGTCTTCCTCGGCGCTGTCGTTCGCAGTCGGCGCCCTCCTGCCGTTGATCGCGATCTTGGCGCCGCCCGCGACGTGGAGAATCCCGGTCACCGTGGCCGCGGTACTCGCCGCGCTGGTGCTCACCGGGGCGGTATCGGCCGGTTTGGGTGGGGCGCCGAGGGGCCGGGCGGTCCTGCGCAATGTCATCGGAGGTGGTCTCGCGTTGTCGATCACATACGTGATCGGCCACTTGGTCGGTGCGGCGATCGCCTAAGGGTGCCAACACCCTTGCTCGGCTAGGGGATTGACCTGAGAGAGGTCGGCCCGGGGGACTGGAATTCAAACAGTAATATCAACTGTTGCCATCCCCACACGGGGGACCCAACTCTGGGCGGAGCGTCGCGCATTGACCGAAACGAATTTCGTGCCGGATGACGTTGATTCAGCGGCGCAGACGCCGTACTTCCAGCGCGACGAAACCCGTTTCGTGCCAAATCCGATCGGGCGCGGTGGGTGGGGCCCCTCGCTCAGCGGGCACGTGGTTGGCGGACTGCTGGGTTGGGCCGTTGAACGCGCGGTCGACGACCCACAACTGCAACCCGCGCGGCTGACCGTCGACCTTCCCGCACCGGCCGCGCTGGAACCCATCGAGGTGCACACCACCGTGCACCACGATCGTCGGCGGCTACGCCTCGTCGAGGCGGTCCTCACCCAGCGTGGTGTCCCCGTGGCGCGGGGGAGCGCCTTGTTCCTACGGCGCGGCCCTCAGCCGGAGGGGCAGGTGTGGTCGCCGAATCTGCAGATGCCGCCGCTACCCATCGAGGACGGCGCGCAACCCACGCTGTTCATGCGCACCTATGGCTGGGGCACCGAACTGCAGAATCGCGATCCCGAATGGGTTGACACCTCCGGTCCGAAATACACCTGGCTCTATGAGACACGCTGCCTCATCGACGGCGAACCGCTCAGTGCCTTCACCCGCGCGGCCATGGCGGCCGATATCACGGCGTCCCTTGCCAACTGGGGCACGAACGGTCTGCAATTCATCAACGCCGACTACACGCTCACGTTGAGCCGGCTGCCCGAAGGGCCCCATATCGGCATGGCGTCGTTGACGCATTACAGCCATGAGGGCGTGGCAACGGGGTCGGCCGTGCTCGTCGACCGCAAGGGGCCCATCGGCAGTGCTGTGTCGGTCGCGATAGCCCACTCGGGATTCCGCCCGACGCAGGTCAATCCGACGAACGAATGAGCATCGGGAGCGACGCCACCTACTGGACGCTGATTGCCGACGCGGCGCAGGCCTCGCCGCGGCCGCTGCTCGCCGATGACATGGGGCGCAGCCTGACCACCCGTGAGTTCCACGATGCCGCCTGCGCGACCGCCGCCGCGTTCACCGAACGCGGGATTCGCGCGGGAACCGTCGTGTCCTGGCAGCTGCCGACCACGCTCGAGACCATGGTCGTCATGGCGGCGCTGGCCCGGATCGGCGCGGTGCAAAATCCCATCATCCCGATACTGCGAGAGCACGAGGTCGGCTTCATCACCGAGCAGCTGTCCTCGGAATACCTTGTGGTGCCCAAACTTTGGCGCGGATTCGAGTACGGCGCGCTGGCGCGGAACCTGGCCGCGACGCGGGGCTTCGAAGTCATCACCGTTGACTTGGCGACGCCGCCGGACGACGGCAAGCTGCGGCTGCCCCGCGCTGCCACGGACGCGCTCGGGCCGCCGCCGGCGTCCGCCCGCGACGCGCGCTGGGTCTATTACTCGTCGGGAACCACCGCGGCGCCCAAAGGAATCCGCCATACCGACGCATCGGTGATCGCCGGCGCATCAGGACTGGTCAGCGCGATCGGCATCACCGGCAGCGACGTCGATCCCATCGCCTTTCCGGTCGCGCACATCGGCGGGGCGGTCATGCTGGCCGCCGCGCTGCGAACCGGCATGCGGCTGGCGCTCTTTGAGGTATTCGACCCGGCGACGACACCGTTTTCCATCGCGGAGCACAAACCGACTTTCCTCGGCACGGCAACCCCGTTCTTCGTCGGATTCCTCGAGGCCCAACGAGCCCATGGCGACCAGCCGCTGTTTCCCTTCCTCCGCGGCTGCCTGGCCGGCGGCGCGCCGATCACGGCCGAACTGGGCCGCCAAATCCGCGAGGCCTTCGGCCTGCCCGGCATCGCCAACGCGTGGGGGCTCACCGAATTCCCGGTGGCGGCTTCACCATCGCTGAGCGCCGCGCCCGAGTCGCTCGACCACACTGTCGGCGCGCCGACGGCGGGAGTCAGTGTCCGGGTGGTCGGCGGCGACGAAGCCGAACTGCCCGTCGGGCAGGAAGGTGAGCTGCGCCTCAAGGGACCGCAGTGCTTTCTCGGGTACGCGGACGCCACGCTCGACGCCGACGCGTTCGACCAGGACGGCTGGCTCCGCACAGGCGATCTCGGGCTGGTCGACGAGGACGGCAACGTCCGCGTGACCGGGCGCATCAAGGATGCGATCATCCGCAACGCGGAGAACGTGTCGGCCCTCGAAGTCGAGAATGTGCTGGCCACCCATCCCGCGGTCGCCGACGTCGCGGTCATCGGGGTCCCCGACCCACGCACCGGTGAGCGCGTATGCGCGGTGGTGGTGCCGGCGTCGGCTGAGGGCCTGTCGTTGGAATCGCTGGTGCGGCACTGCCATTCACGCGGACTGAGCCGCTACAAACATCCCGAGCGCCTCGTGATCGTCGATGCGCTGCCGCGCAATCAATTCGGCAAGGTGGTCAAGAAAGAGCTTCGCGAGGCCTTCGGCTGATCATCGAGACAGTCACGAGAAAAGTTGAGGGTGCGGTCGTCGAGCGACTAAAGCCCTTTGGGCGCATCCCGGACGGCCTGTACCGCGGATGCGTCGCCGTCGAACTCCACTCGAGCGGAGCGCCCGACCGCGAACAGCAGCAGCTCCTCAGGTGCACCGGTCACCGTGACCGCCGGGCCTCGGCCCGCAGTCAGCAGCGTCTTGCCCTCCGGGGTGCGCAACGCCACCCGGCCCGGCACCTTGGCGAGCGTGACCCGGGCCATCAGCGGCAGGGTGCGGCGCAGCCTGGCGGCCAGGGCGGGCTCCAGCTCGCGCGGGTTCCAGCCCGGCTGGGCGCGGCGCACGTCCTCGTGATGGATGAACATCTCGGCGACGTTGGCCACCGCGTCGAGCAGCTTGAGCGGTGAGTACACCGGCGGGCCGGACGCGACCTTGTCCACCAGCTCGCCCCACTCGGTCTCGGCCGTCTGGTCCTGGACCTTCTCGGTGTGCTGGGCGAAGAAGGGGATGACGATGCCCGGAGCGGCGTCGGGCCGGTACTCGCGGATGACGAGGTGGGCGGCGAGGTCCCGCGTCTTCCACCCTTCGCAGAGGGTGGGCGCATCGGGTCCCACGCCGCGCAGAGTGTCGACAAGGGCGGCTCGTTCGCGTTGAGCAACAGACATCTGTTCAGCGTAGGCCCGACGTGATCGCTACGGGCGAACCCCCGGACACGAGCGCTTCGCACCTCGGTAAATTTGAAACGTCATGTCCTGGGAGAAATGTAGGGAATGTCGATGAACGCGCGTGTCGAGCAGTTGGAGTTTCAGGCAGAGGCCCGACAGTTGCTGGACCTGATGGTCCACTCCGTCTATTCCAATAAGGATTCGTTTCTGCGGGAGTTGATCTCGAACGCCTCCGACGCATTGGACAAGCTCCGGCTGGAAGCCTTCCGGAACAAGGACCTCGACGTGGACACCTCCGACCTGCACATCGAGGTCGAGGTGGACAAGGACGCACGCACGCTGACCATCCGTGACAACGGCATCGGTATGACGCGGGACGAGGTCGTCGGTCTGATCGGCACCCTGGCCAAGTCGGGCACCGCGGAACTGCGCCAGCAGTTGAGGGAGGCAAAGGACGCCAAGAACGAGGCCGCCTCGGAGGAACTGATCGGTCAGTTCGGCATCGGTTTCTACTCGAGCTTCATGGTCGCCGACAAGGTCGAGCTGCTCACCCGCAAGGCCGGCGAGAGCGAAGCGACCCGATGGGAGTCGAGCGGCGAGGGCACCTACACCATCGAAGCCGTCGAGAGCGCTCCGCAGGGAACGTCGGTCACGCTGCACCTCAAGCCCGAGGACGCCGAGGACGAGCTGCACGACTACACCTCGGAGTGGAAGATCCGGGGCCTGGTGAAGAAGTACTCCGACTTCATCGCCTGGCCGATCCGGATGGAGGTCGAACGGCGGATCCAGGTTCCTGTCGAGGAAGGCTCGGAAGAGACCCGCGAAGAGGTCGTCATCGATACCGAGACCCTCAACTCGATGAAGGCGCTTTGGGCGCGGCCCAAGGAAGAGGTCTCCGAGGAGGAATACCAGGAGTTCTACAAGCACATCGCGCACGCCTGGGATGACCCGCTCGAAATCATCGCGATGAAGGCCGAGGGCACCTTCGAATACCAGGCCTTGCTCTTCATCCCGTCCCACGCGCCGTTCGACCTGTTCAACCGCGACGCTCAGACCGGGATTCAGCTGTACGTCAAGCGGGTGTTCATCATGGGCGATTGCGACCAGCTCATGCCCGAATACCTGCGCTTCGTCAAGGGCGTCGTCGACGCCCAGGACATGTCGCTCAACGTGTCGCGCGAAATCCTGCAGCAGGACCGGCAGATCAAGGCGATTCGCCGGCGCCTCACCAAGAAGGTCCTCTCCACCATCAAGGAACTGCAGTCCGACCGGCCGGACGACTACCGCAACTTCTGGACGCAGTTCGGCAGAGTCGTCAAAGAGGGGCTGCTGTCGGACTTCGACAACCGGGACACCCTGTTGCAAATATCCTCGTTCGCCTCGACGCACAGCGAGGAGGAGGCCACCACCCTCGCCGAGTACGTGGAGCGCATGAAGGACGGCCAAGAGCAGATCTTCTTCGCCACGGGGGAGACGCGGCAACAGATCCTGAAATCGCCGCACCTCGAGGCGTTCAAAGCCAAGGGTTACGAGGTCCTACTGCTCACCGACCCGGTCGACGAAGTCTGGGTGGGAACCGTGACCGAGTTCGACGGCAAGCCGCTGCAGTCGGTCGCCAAGGGCGAGGTGGACCTCAGCTCCGAAGGCGACGAGAGCGAGGCGGAGCGCGAGGAGCAGCAGAAGGAATTCGCCGACTTGCTGACCTGGATGAAGGAGACGTTGAGCGAGCACGTCAAGGAGGTACGGCTTTCCAGCCGCCTGACGGACTCGCCGGCCTGCCTGATCACCGACGCGTTCGGAATCACCCCCGCCCTCGCCCGGCTCTACCGTGCGTCCGGGCAGGACATCCCGGTCGGCAAGCGGATCCTCGAACTCAACCCCAACCATCCCCTGGTGACCGGGCTGCGCGAGGCGCAAAAGAAGGCTGACGGCGACGCCGCACTTGCTGAGGTCGCCGAGACCGCCGAATTGCTTTACGGCACAGCACTTCTCGCCGAAGGCGGCGCGCTCGACGATCCGGCGAGGTTCGCCGAGCTGCTGGCTGACCGCTTGACCCGCACCGTGTAGTCCGGGATTTGCCAGATCCGCGAGAACACCGTTCGCTGTCGGCTGTGTCGGCAAATGGGCGATTAGCTCGATTGAAAAGCCGCTGGCAGGGATAATCACATCCCATGGCTGAGTTTCGCGTCATCGACCCACGTGGGCGGGTCATCGCGACGAAGGATTTTGCCAGCGCGGAGTCCGCGCACGCCTGGTTCACCCACTCGATTGGCGGCAGTACCGAGCTGGGTTGGCGCATGGAGGTCAACGACGACGGGCAGTGGGCCCACTTCGACGACACCCAAGGCTTTACGGCTCCAGTGAGCCACCGTCCCCCGAGACGTTGAGCACGCGGGCGTCAGCCGCCGATGACGAAGCAGCGGCCGCTGACGCTGCTGAGCAAGACCTCTTGCACCGCCGCCGGCGCGACGCTGGGGAACCCGAACCGATGCACTTGTTGGTCGGCGGCGATGTCGGCGTCCTGGGATTCGTTGGTCCCATCCTTCTTGCGCACCAGCGCCGTGATCTTGGCCTGCTGGGACGGGTCTTTCGGGTCACGGAAGTACCACACCTCGATCCCGGCACCTGAGGAGTCGGCGCGCCACCCGTCGGCGTAGTAGCACGCCGGGTTTCCCTCGGCATCCGGCGGCGGTGGCGGGCATATCGATAACCCGACGCACGCCGGCGTGGTGGTGGTCGCGGGCGGGGCGACCGCTCTAGATGCGCTCGAGCTCGGAGGCGTCGACGACGTTGTGGCGCCCGAACCCGAGGCGTTGGGCGGTGCGGCGTGCTGCGACCCGCACGCCAGGAGACCGGCCCAGGCGATCGAGATGACGGCGAGCCTTCGCACCGTGGGCACGGACGTCGAGCGCCGCAGCGTCAGTGGCAGACTTCGCACGCGATGCCGTCGCCGTCACGATCGAGCGGCGCCCGGTATCCCGGCTGCCCCGCGTAGATCGGGGCGGCGCCGGCGGCGCACGCCGCTTTGCAGTTCGGGTAGTAAACGCTGCCACCCGTCGTCGGTGAGGTCGTCGTCGTGGTTGTCGTCGTCGACGGGGCGGCCAGGGCCGGGGGAGCCAGGGCAATTCCCACTGCGATTGCTCCGGCCATGACCAATCCACGAAGCATGTTCGAAATCCTCCTATTAGCGAAACCGATGTGGTTGCTGTTGTCTACAGAGCTAACACTGTGAACCGGCCGCCCAGCAAGAGGCGGATATCGGCGGCGCGGTTGTCCCGCGGCCCGCACAGCGCTCGGCCCCACGTAGGCTCCGAGGAATGCACGTCGACGCGATGACGGTCCCTCAGCCGCTACACCAGATCGGCGACTTGGCCCGGCGCACGCAATCGGCCGGATTCTCCGGTTTGCTGTTCACCGAGACGGGGCGCACGGCCTACCTCAACGCCGCCGTGGCGTCGCAGGCCGCTCCGGGCCTCGAGTTGTCCACGGGCGTGGCGGTGGCGTTCCCGCGCAGCCCCTTCGTCACGGCAGCCACGGCGTGGGAGCTTCAGGAGGCGACCGGCGGAAACTTCCGGCTGGGCCTGGGCACCCAGGTGCGCACCCACGTCGTCCGGCGCTACGGCGTGGCGTTCGAGCGGCCCGGCCCCCGGCTGCGCGACTACTTGTTCGCCGTCAAGGCGTGCTTCGCGGCGTTTAGATCCGGGACGCTCGAGCACCACGGCGATTTCTATGACCTCGACTTCATCACCCCGCAATGGAGCCCGGGTCCCATCGAGGCGCCCGATCCGAAAGTCGATGTCGCAGCGGTCAATCCGTGGATGCTGCGGATGGCGGGCGAAGTGGCCGACGGGGTGCACGTGCACCCGATCGGCGAGCCCGGCTACATCGCCCGTCACGTCCTGCCGAACGTCGCCGACGGAGCGGCGAAGGCGGGACGCTCGCCGTCGGACCTCGCCGTGATCGTCCCGGTGATGACCATCGTCGGCGACAGCGACGAAGAGCTCCACAAGCAACGCGAAGTGGTGCGAGCCAGCATGGCCTTCTACGGCAGCACACCGAATTACGCGTTCATCTGGGACCAGGCCGGGTTCGAGGGCACGACCGCCCGGATTCGCGAGAAGCAGAAGGCCGGGAACTTCGCGGGGATGGCGGCCCAGGTCAGCGACGAGCACATCGCGGTCTTTGCCACCGAGTCGTCGTGGGACGGGTTGGCGGACGCGCTGAAGGAGAAATATGCCGGAATGGCCACGCGGCTCGTGCTTTACAACGCCGTGGGTGATCCGGAGCGTTTCGAGCGGTACGGCGAGGTGGCCCGTCGGATACGACAAGCGGTCAGTGACTGAGCTGTATTGCCTTGACCACCAATAGCAATGCGCCGAGGATCAGGTAGCCCCGCAGTGCGATCATCCCGAGACGGGTGCCCGGTGACCAGGTGACCGGCTCCAGCAGGGTCAGTGGTGGCATGCGCCAGGTATTGCGGTCCACTCCGCGTGCCGGCAGTGGTGCCGGGGGCGCCGCGGGTTGCCGCCGGGCCATCCAGCGGAGCGCGGGTACAGCCCCAGCGGCGAGGACGATCAGGACCAGGGCCAGGTAGCCGGCCACCGCGAGGACATCGAGTTGGGGGAACAGGGTGGTGGCCATCAGGATTCCGGACAGCAGCAGCAGCGTGCCGACGATCAACCCGGCAACCCCGTTGAGCCACGGGCGATTGACCCACGGCCCCAACACTTCCCGATCGTTGCACAGCAGCAGCAGAAAGACGCTGGCACTGGGCAGGAGTAGGCCGGCAAGGGCCTGAACGGCGGTGGTGATCAGACCCAGCGGAGCACCCGGTATCAGAACGACGGCCGCGGCCACCGCCACCATGGCGGTGTAGGAGAGGTAAAACTGCTTGGCATCGGCGAATCCGCGGTGCAGCGAGTGCTTCAGGCCGAACACGTCACCGAAGGCGTAACTGGTAGCCAGCGTCACCGCGGCGGCGCCGATGATCGAGGCGTCCATCAGGACGATCGCAAAGATCCAGCCCAGCGTCCCCCGATGTTCCCCAAGGAGGTGGGCGGTGGCGCCGGCGTCGATGAAACCGCCGATGGTGTTGGTGGAACGTGCCGCCCATTCGCCGGTCATCACCAGCGCGGCCGCGCCGATGACGACGACGAAGGCGCCCAGCACGGTATCGGCGCGTTCGTAGCCGATGAAACGCGGGGTGATGCGCTTGTCGACAACGTTGGACTGCTGGAAAAACAGCTGCCAGGGCGCCACGGTGGTGCCCACGATGGCGATGATGAGCAGCACCGCGTCCGAGCTCACGCCGCCCGAAATACGCGGTATCACGAAGGATTTCGCCGCCTGGGCCCACTGCGGGTGAGACATCAGCAGCATCGGGATCTGTAGCAGGGTGACGGCGATGAAGACGAACATGGCGCGCTCCCAGCGCCGGAAGCTTCCGCTTGCCATGATCGCGACCAGTGCCACCGCCGACACCGGCACCACCACGTATTTGGAGACGCCGATGTACTCGGCGGCCAGGCTGATACCGATGAACTCGGTGACGATCGTCAAGAAGTTCAGCAAGAACAGGTCGCCCACCGAGAACCAGCCCCAGCCGCGGCCGAAGCGCTCGTTGATCAACCGCGCGTGTCCGACGCCCGTGACCGCCCCGAGCCGAACCACCATTTCCTGGTTGACGATCAGCACGGGTATCAACAGCAGTAGCACCCACAGCAGGGAGTAGCCGTAGTTCTGCCCGGCCTGGGCGTAGGTGGCCACGCCGCCGGCGTCGTTGTCGCCGACCATCACGATGATTCCCGGACCGACGATCGCCAGCAGGGTCAGCAACCGTGTCTTCCACGTGCGTGCGTGCTCGGTTTCGCCGACGCTGATCCGTCCGAACGCGCCCTCGATATCGCCCAGGTGCGCGGTGTCGAGCACCGCGCTGTGGGCCGTCTCTTCGCGACCTGACGTCACGGCCCGTTACCTCCCGGCACGCGCGCATTGGGGTCACCGGGTTGGGCGAGCTCGCGGACGGGGCGCGGAGCGGGCTCACGCCGGCGCCAGTCTTCAGGGATCGTCGCCTCGAGTACGTCGTCGACGGTGACCACCCCGAGCACGCGGTCCTGTTCGTCTACCACCGGGATGGAGTAGAGGTTGAAGTCGGCCATCAATAGCGCGACGTCCGTCAGGTCGGCATCGGCGGTGACCCGCACCGGGTCCGAATCCATTAGCCGCTCAAGGGTTTCACCGGACGGGGCCTGCAACAGCGTGATCACCGAGACCACGCCGTCGAGCCGTCCCTCCCCGTCGAGCACATGCAGTTTGATAAGCGCCTCCGGCTGTATGGCGCTGGCGGTGGTGATCACGCCCAACGCCTCGGCCGCCGTCGTGGTGGCGGCGGCCGATACGAAGTCGACGTTCATCAGCCCGCCGGCGCTTTCGGGATTGAAGCCCATCAAGGTGATGACCTTGGTGCGTTGCGGGCCCGGCATCATGTCCAGCACCCGCCGGCGCCGCGACTGGCGCAGGTCGGCGATCGCGTCCGCGGCATCGTCGGCGCGCATCCGGCCCAGCAGCGCGGCGACCTCGTTGTCGGGCATGCCGTCGAGGAGTCGGCTGGCCTTTTCCGGCTCCAGTTCTTCGAACACGTCGGCCTCCAGTTCGGGATCGCTGCGCACCCGGTCGAGGATCTCGCCGCCCTCGGCCTTGTCCGCCTCCTCGAGAAGGTCGGCGATCTCGGCGGCTTTGAACTCGCCGAACCGGTCCGACAGGCGCCGCACCGCGTCGGAACGTGCGTCGCCGATCAGCGGTTCGAACGCCTTCCAATCCCGAGCAGCGTGCCCACCGGACTGCTTGATCAGCCCGAACAATCGTGGTGGCCGTCGGGTGTCCACGCGCGTCAGCATCCATCCGCCGCCGATGTCTTCCAGCTCCACGTCGTAGGCGCGTATCAGCTCCACGTTGGCCACGTCGATCAACCGGTGGCCCAACACATCGGCGCGCAACAGCACCTCGCCGTCGCGGCGCTCGAAGCCGCGAAGGTCAACCTTGTTCTTGGTCAACAGAACTCGGTCCGCGGTGTACTCGTCGATGGACTTGTCGCCGATGAACACACGCCGACCGCCGACCCCGGCAACGATCCCGGTCACCAGTGGATACTCGTCGGCGCCCCGCAGCCGGACGATCACGTCTTCGACCCGGCCGACGGTTTCCCCGGCGCGGGCCAGCACCGGCGCGCGCAGCAATTGCGAAAGGTGAATCACCGGCCGCTCCTCGCTGCGTTGGGCCGCCCCCGTCTCCGATGCGCTCATTCGCTCCTCCTCGACACCCCGCGACCGACCCTTCGAGCAGACTGCACGAAACCGGCCCGCGACATTGTGTGCAGCTACGGCTTACCGCCAGGATCGGTGGTGGCGCAAGTGGCGTCGCTTGACCGGCCGCAAGATCGTACGCCGCGGTCCCGGCGAGTAGCTACCGCCGGGAGGTAAACGGCGGGCGGCCAGTGAGGTCCTATTGCTTGCCGACTTTCCCGGCGATCTGATTGGCGAGGCTGACGCCAAGGTCGCCCGCGTCCTTGCGGCACGCGTCGACGTCGATGACGACGTTGTTGCGGACGGTCAGCGCCCGCTGGCAGGGCACGGTGACATTCACGCCGTTTCGGTTGACGGTCAGGGTCACGGTTTCGCTCAGAACCCCGTTGGCGTTGGCGACCGGTCCCACCTTCCACTGAAGTTCGGGATGGGTGTCATCGGCGGGTACGGTGTCCGACCGGTTGGCGCACGCGGGCCATTGCTGCGACGAGGTGGTGAAAAACGCGTTCGCTTGGTCGGGCGACGGGAACAACACGACAAACTGATACACGTCAGGGCTTTCCAGGTCATTCGCACCCGGGGGAGCGGGTGCAAGGTCGTGGTAGCCGTAAACCGCCGTGTAACCGCTGTCCGCATAAACGGGTTCCAGTGCCGCGTGGATGGCGTACTTGCATTCGGCGGGAAGGGTGTAATTGGTGCGCTTTACGGTGTCTTCTTCCAGCGCGGTTTTCGGTGGGTCACTCGATGTTCCGGTGACGCCCAGCGCGGTGTCGATTTCGCTCGGGCTGAGCATCAGGTCGGGCAGCTGGGCCTTCGTCAGGGGAGCATTAGACGACAACGCCCTGGTGCTGGTGATGGCGGATGACGAGGCAGCGCCGCCGCCGTCATTGTTGCCGCAGCCGGCGACCAGCATTCCAATGGCCGCACTAGCAAGCGCCTTGGTCAGCTGGCGCATATCGAGTGCCTTCCTACTTGATTCGGCTATCAAGCATTCGCGCACCCCCCGCGCGTCGTCCTATTCAGCAGTTATTCGCGAATGAAGCGTACGACAGCTGCCGATTGTCTTGGGCAAGTTCAGTGCCGAACGCTATCTTCGCGGTATGACCGCAGTCGACTTCACATCGGTAGCGCCGATCGTCCCGGTCCTAAATTTGGACGCCGCCCTGGATCGCTATCGACGACTCGGCTTCGATGCGCGCCGATACGACGGACCGGATCGTTACGGCTTCGTCGAACGTGGATCAGTGTCGATCCACCTCACCGAATGGGATGAGCACGACCCGCTGCGCACCGCCGCCAGCGTGTACCTCTACGTCAGCGATGCCGATGCCATCTATGCGGAGTGGGCGGCACTGGAAGGCCTCGATGGCCGCCTGATCCCACCGCAGGACACGCCCTATGGCTTGCGCGAATTCGCCTATGTCGATCCGGACGGCACGGCGCACCGAGTCGGCTCGCGCGGCCGATCAGGCTGATACCGCAGGCTTTTCGTCGGCTGGCGGGGCGCCGGTGGCCTGGCTGTGCGCCAGCGCGATCACCGCCGCGGCCATGACGGTGACCGATACCCCGAGCGCGACTAGGCCGACGTCGTTGGTTCGCAGCGTCTCGCCCAGCACGGTGACACCGAGCACCGATCCGACGACCGGCTCGGCGACGGTGACCGCAGGAAGCGATGCGGTGAGCGGGCCGGCCCGAAACGCCGATTGTTCCCAGGCCGTGGCCGCGATCGCCACCACCACCCACACGTACAGCTCGGGTATGCGCAGCAACGCCGGGATGCCGTGGTCGAGTTGGTCGACCACGCCCTTGGTCAACACCGAAAACAATCCCCACAGCGAGCCGGACATCAGGCCCAGCAACAGCGCGCCGACCCCGCCCGGGAACATGCGCGCGCCCGCGACGCACAGGATCAGCGCGGGGCCCATGACCAACGCCACGATGGTCCACGTATGCACCGACCCTCGCGGCGTTCCCTCCTGCGGGTCGCCGACCGTCACCACCACCGCAACCGCGGCTGCCAGCAATACGGCCCAAATCCCTTGCCGCACAGTGATTCTCCGGTGGTTCGCTCGCGCGCTGATGAGCAGCGCGAACAGCAGCGACGTCACCAACAGGGCCTGTACGAGCACCACCGAACCCAGGCCCAGCGCGGCGGCCTGAAACCCGAATCCCGCGCCGGCCACCAGACTGCCCGTCCACCATTGGCGATCGCGAAGCAACCGGCGAAATAGCGCGAGGGTGCCAACCGGTTTGTCGGTGACCTGCTGGGCGGATCGCTGCTGGATGACGTCTCCGATGCCAACCATCAGGGCGGCGGCGACCGCGAGAACCGCTGCGATATCTGTCTTGCCCAAGCGGCCCTCCCGTGTGACTTGCGACCCTAGACTTCTGGACGGTACGCGGCCGACGGTAGCGGAAGTTTTCCCGTTGAACTTTAGGAGGCTGAATGGACAACACGACCTCCGGGCTCGGCGTGATGGCTACCGAGGCGCTCGACCTACTCATCGATGCCGTCGACCACATTTCACCGGACAGCTGGGACCAGCCATCCAATCTCGAGGGGTGGAGCCTGCGCGAGCTGGTAGGTCACGTCACCGGCAGCGCAGCGAAAGTCGTGACCCTCGTGGAGGACGGCGAGATCTGGGGAGGTCCCTCGCAGCCTTCCGACTGGATGTGCGACGACCCGGCGGCGCGCCTTCGTGAGCTGGCGACGCGGCTACGAGACGCCCTGCCGGAAGCCGACTTCGACGGGATGCGGACATCGCCGGAAGGTGAGGTTCCGTTGCATCGGGCGCTGACCTATCCCGTCTCGGACTTGGCCATGCACGCCTGGGACATCCATCGCTCACAAGGGCGGCTGATCGAGCTGCCCGAGGACCTGCTCGCGCTGGGCCGTGGGCTGGTGGAATCGGCCCCGGAACAGATGTTGCGGCGACCAGGTGGCTTCGGTCCGGCCCAAGCCGCGCCGGCGGATGCGACGCCGACGGCCCGGCTCATGGCGTTCCTCGGGCGTTCGGTCGACCTCAGCGGATGACGGGTGCGGCTACTGCTTCGTCAGTGGCCTGAATTGTCTTGCTGCTCATGCACACCCAGCTGACGCGACGCGCTGGCGGCGTCCCAGTATTCCCGTGCGCGGTGAATTCTGCCTTCCTTGATTTCGCATACGAAGCAAACCGGCAGTTCGAACACGTCGCTTGTCGGTTCAGCACGCGAAATATCGATTCCGTGCAGACCCCATTCCTTCTCGAACGGGCTCACCTCGCCCGCCATCGACACCACGGTGACGTATTCCATGCACGCAGCCGTCTCGGTGGCAAAGATGTGAGTCAGTCTCTTGTGACTCTTGCGGGAATAGGCCAATCGGGCGAGGTTCTCCATGTCCTGCCGGCCGCGCCAGACGACCCCGGTTGGCATTTCCACGATCTCGACATCGTTGGACATGTAGTCGAGTGCGGTGATGTCACCGCGGTTGTGGGCGTCCAACCAGGCTTTGAGAAGTTCGATATTTGCTCGGGCTGAATCCATGGTTGTCTTTCTGCGAGCGACTCATTGTTTCCGCTGCGCCAGTGGAACCGATGTGGATCTTCCGGCTCAGGCGCCGGTGCCAAGCTATCAGCGCGCATTGGAAGAACTGTATTCTTTTTGCCCCACAGTTGATTCGAGTGCGGCGACCGGCGAGTGCCGCGCCTAGGGATCGGGTGTGCCGACCTCTCACCGTTCACACCGGCCACACCAGCCCCCGCGCCGGGAGCCGCACAAATTGCCCGCCTCCGAGCGACAACACCGGGCGATGGAACGTGGAGCCGCCCCGCGCGCATAGTCGCTGAGAGGCGGGGCACTCCGAGCATCCCCTCCGGCAGGCACGGCTGCGGCAGATGTGCCCGCCGTGGGAGTCAGCTGTTGCGGCTGATCTTGAGCGCGGTGGTGATCATGGGGATCTGCAGGGGCAGCCGGGCCAGAGCGGCGATCCGCATCGGCCAGGGCTTGTTCCACCACAACCGGCACATGTTGACGTTTGCCGGGAACACCCCGATGAACAACACGGCCGCCGCTAGCGCGGCCAATCGCTGGGTGCGTCGCGGCAGTAACGCCGCCCCGACCCCCACCTCGGCCACACCCGACGCATAGGTGTAGAACCGTGCGCTTCCGGGCAGCTCGGCGGGAACGATGGTGTCGAACGGTTTGGGCGCCACGAAGTGAAGCGTCCCCACGCCGATGAGCATCGCCGCGACCCGGTACGCGGCCAGTTGGGTGGTGTCACGGCCGGCGGCTGATCTGGTTGTCATGGGCCCATTGTGTCCTGTTCGTGAAGATCGACCGGTCAGCTCTCTTCGTCCACCCGGTCCAGGTGAACTTAGGCCGTTTACTATTGGCCATACGGTATTTGTTACGATTTGCGTTATCTGCTGACATCCGCGCTGCCCATCGCAGCCAGACCCTTCGAGGTTGAGAACATGGCTACACCCGTCATTGTCGGAGCGGTTCGGACGGCGATCGGCCGCTCCTTCAAGGGCACGCTCGTCAACACCCCGCCCGAGACGCTGATCACCGCGGTGCTTCCCGAGGTGGTGCGCCGGTCCGGCGTCGACCCCTCCGCGATCGACGACATCATCTTCGCCGAATCGCACTATGGCGGTGGAGATCTGGCACGGTATGCGGCCACCGCGACCGGCATGGAGGACATTCCCGGCCAGTCGGTGAACCGGCACTGCGCGGGCAGCCTGACCGCCATCGGCAACGCCGCGGCCCAGATCGGCTCCGGGATGGAACGTGTGCTCATCGCCGGCGGGGTGCAGTCGTTGTCGATGACGCCGCTGACGAATTGGCGCATCCCCGGCCCCGAGCTGAAGTTCGAGGAGCGCTGGATGCCGCCGACCCACGTCGAGACCCCCGATGCGCCGGCCAAAGACATGTCGATCACGGTCGGCTGGAACACCGCACAGGCGGTAGGCATCACTCGCGAAGAGATGGACGCCTGGGCCGCGCGCTCCCATCAGCGCGCCATTGCCGCCATGGACGCCCGCAAGTTCCTCGACGAGATCCTCCCGCTGAAGATCACGCAGTTCGACGGTTCGGTCACGGAGTTCTCCGTCGACGAGCATCCCCGCCGGGACACCACCGTCGAAAAGCTCGCGACGCTCAAAGTGCTGCACCCCGAGATCGAGGGGTTCTCGATCACGGCGGGCAACAGCAGCGGCACCAACGACGCCGCCGCGGCGGTGGCGCTCGTCGACCGCGACTACGCCGCCGCCGAGAACCTGAACGTGATGGGCACGGTCCGGGCGTGGGCGGCCGCGGGTGTCGCCCCCAGGGACACCGGCCTGGGAGCGGTCAAGGTCATCGGCAAGGTGCTGCAGCGGGCCGGTCTGTCGGTCAACGACGTGGCGCTGTGGGAGATCAACGAGGCGTTCGCCTCGGTGCCGATCGCGGCGTGCCGGGAGTACGGCATCGACGAGGAGAAGGTCAACTTCTCCGGCAGCGGCTGCAGCCTGGGCCATCCCATCGCGGCCTCGGGTGCGCGCATGGTGACCACGCTGGCCTATGAGCTGGCCCGCCGGGGCGGCGGCATCGGCGTCGCGGCCATGTGCGCGGGCGGCGGCCAGGGCGGCGCCGTGGTGATCGAGGTCTAGCGGCTAGTTGCAGTACGTGTAGCCGATGAACTGGGTGCCGCGCGTGTCGCCGCTCGAGTAGTTGGCGAAGTGCACCGCCGGCTGCCCGTTGTACTGGGCGTTGATCTTCTGCACGTTCGGTGGCGGGACGCCTTTGGGGAAGGACAGGATCATGTCGGCGAAGATGTTCAAGCCGACCTGGCAGATGGCCTCGCGCCGCGGCGGTTGCGGATTCCACGCGTGCACGACGACCGGCTCGGTGAGCTGATACCCCGCTGCGCAATTCGGGTCGCAGACCTTGAAGACGGCCTTGCCTGTGCCGTCGGCGCCCTGCGGCCCCCACGAGCTCCACGACATGTCTTGCAGCGCAACGGCTACGCTGGCGCAGCCCAGCACGTTGAGCCGCTTGGGGCGCTCGAGCGGCGGGGCGGACAGGTTGTAGCAGCCCGGGATGGCGAAACTCTGCGGTGGCGGCGGCTGGGCCGTTGGTGGCCCGGCGTCGTGGTTGCCCTCGGCCAGCTTCGCCCCCACGAAGGCGAGGACGCCCCCCAGCGCAACCACCGAGACGATGCCGACCACGATCAGACGCCCCCGTGGAATGCGTCGCAACCTGCTCAATAAAGGAACGTTGCCCCCGCTCACATTCACCAGATTACGGCCGGAACTTCCCACCCGGGGTGGGGCCCGTCAGCGTCGTCCTCGCAGGGTAAAGTTGGTCAACGCTACCAAGTTAAGGATTGTGATGGCCCTGCAACTGACGGACGACCACGAACTGGCCGCACGGCTGGCCACCGAGGCCGGGCGGCTGTTGCTCACGGTCCGCGAAGAGTTCGCCGACGCCGAACCGAGCGAGCGGAAAGCCGCGGGAGACAAGCGATCCCACGACTTTCTGATGGCCGCCCTCGCCAACGAAAGGCCCGACGACGCGGTGCTGTCCGAGGAGGGCATCGACAATCCGGTCCGACTGCGCTCCCAGCGAGTGTGGATCGTGGATCCGCTGGACGGCACCCGGGAATTCTCCGAGCTCGGACGCGACGACTGGGCCGTGCACGTCGCGCTGTGGGAGGCCGGCGAGCTGGTTGCCGGTGCGGTGGCACTCCCGGCGCAGGGCATCACCCTGGCCACTCCCGAGGTCGATTCGCCTCCCGCGGCGCCGGGCAAGCCGCGCATCGTGGTGTCGCGCACCCGGCCGCCCGCGATCGCCCTCGCCGTGCGTGACGCACTGGACGGGGTGCTGGTGGAAATGGGTTCCGCCGGGGCCAAGGTGGCTTCACTCGTCCAGGGGCTGTCCGACGTGTACGTGCATGCCGGCGGTCAATTCGAATGGGACTCGGCCGCCCCGGTGGCGGTGGCCCGCGCCGCCGGTCTGCATACCTCGCGCATCGACGGGTCCGCCCTGGCCTACAACCGGTCAGACCCGAAGTTGCCGGATCTGGTGGTCTGCCGGCCCGAGCTGGCCGAAGCCGTGCTGGCCGTTACGCGCTGAGGCTCCTCACCGCGCGAAAGCAGGGATCTTGCGTTCAGTGAGCACCGGTGAGGTCGAGGGCGATGTCGACGAGCATGTCCTCCTGGCCGCCCACCATCCCGCGCCGGCCCGCCTCTTCGAGCAGGGTGCGGGCGTCGATGCTGAACCGGGCAGCGGCCGCCTCCGCGTGCCGTAGAAAGCTGGAATACACGCCCGCGTAGCCGAGAGTCAGGGTTTCGCGGTCGACCCGTACGGGCCGGTCTTGCAGGGGCCGGACGACGTCGTCGGCCGCGTCCTGCAACCGATGGAGATCGCAGCCATGGTGCCAGCCAAGGCGGGAGGCCGCGGCGA
Source organism: Mycobacterium sp. 852002-53434_SCH5985345 (assembly GCF_001667155.1). NCBI lineage: Bacteria > Bacillati > Actinomycetota > Actinomycetes > Mycobacteriales > Mycobacteriaceae > Mycobacterium > Mycobacterium sp. 852002-53434_SCH5985345. The sequence goes on along the minus strand of NZ_LZIE01000080.1, from coordinate 68,749 downwards.
TGAACACCTCGAGCGGCGCGTTTCCGGCACCCGCTCCCATGCCCGCCAGGGAGGCATCGACTCGGTAGGCGCCGTGCTCGACGGCGGTGATCGAGTTGGCGACGCCCAGCGACAGGTTGTGGTGGGCGTGGATGCCGATTTCCGTTGTGGTTAAAAGGGTTTGGCGCAGAGCGTGGACCCGGTCGCCGACATCGCGCATCGTCATCGCACCGCCCGAGTCGACGACGTAGACGCAGGTGGCTCCGTACCCCTCCATCAGCTTGGCTTGGGCGGCCAGACCGGCGGGACTGGTCATGTGGCTCATCATCAGGAAGCCGACGGCGTCCATGCCCAAGCCGCGGGCGGCGGACAGGTAAGGCGCGGCGATGTCGGCCTCGGTGCAGTGGGTGCCGACGCGCACGACCGTTGCGCCCGCGCGGTGCGCCTGCCTGAGGTCGCGCAGAGTTCCCACTCCCGGCAGAAGGAGCGTCGCGATCTTCGCGTGGTCGACGACGGCGGCGACGGCCTCGATCCATTCGGCGTCCGTGTGCGCCCCGAACCCGTACACGCAGCTCGAACCCGACAACCCGTCACCGTGAGCGACTTCTATCGAGTCGACCCCCGCTTCGTCGAGTGCCCGCGCGATGTTGGTGGCCTGTTCGACGCTGTACTGGTGGCGCACCGCGTGCATACCGTCGCGCAGGGTCACGTCGCTGACATAGATGTGTTGGGTCACGTTGTGGCCCTGACACTTTCGGCGCGGTGCATGGCATGCAGGGCCAAGCGCTCTGCGGTGGCCTTGGCGGCAGAGGTCATGATGTCGAGATTCCCGGCGTAGGCGGGCAGATAGTCGCCTGCGCCGGCCACCTCGAGCATCACCGTGACGCGGGTACCCGTGAACTTGCCGGTTTCAGGAATGTAGAGCGGATCGTCGTGGCCGAAGACCTCGAATTGCACGTCTTGCTTCAGCCGATAGCCGGGCACGTACGCGGCGACCTGGCCGACCACGTCGAGGATTTCGTTCTCGATCGAGCGGTGGTCGACATCCCCGTCGACGAGGCAATACACGGTGTTGCGCATAAGCACCGGGGGGTCGGCGGGGTTGACGATGATGACGGCCTTGCCGCGCTGCGCGCCGCCCACAACTTGCACTGCGGTTGAGGTGGTTTCGATGAATTCGTCAATGTTGGCCCGGGTGCCCGGGCCGGCGGACTTCGCCGAGATCGACGAGACGATCTCGGCGTAGGAGACGATTCCCGTCTTGGCGACGGCGGCAACGATCGGCACCGTTGCCTGCCCGCCGCAGGTCACCATGTTGAGGTTGGGTGCGTCGAGGTGGTCGTCGAGGTTGACCACGGGCACGCACATCGGGCCGACCGACGCGGGCGTGAGGTCGAGCATTCGTATCCCGCTGTCTCGCAAGGCCGCCCAGTTGGCGCGGTGCGCGTTGGCGGAAGTGGCGTCGAAGGCGAGCTTGATGCGGGCAAGGTCCGGCATGCTCAGCAACCCGTCGACCCCGTCGGCGGTGACGGGCACGTCCATACGCCGCGCCCGGGCCAGCCCGTCCGAGTCACGGTCGACGCCCACCATGGCGCCCACGGTGAGCGGACCGTCGCCGCCCACGATCTTGAGCATCAGGTCGGTGCCGATGTTGCCCGAACCGATGATGGCCACCGGCCACTGTTGTGCGGGGCTCATTTTGCGTTCTCGGCGCCCATGCGCAGCGCGGTGTCGTAGAGGGTGTTCGCGTGCAGCTCAAACAGCGTCAGCAGGTCGACCGAGTCACCGCCGAGCTCCTTGGCGACGAACAGGCCATCGCCACCGGCGAGGGCGTAGGTGGCCAACTGGTGGACCTGGGCGTCGGTCAGCCCCGGGACGACATCGCGGATGGCTAGCGTGAGCGTCTTGAACGCCTGGGCGCGCACGGCGAGGAACATGGCACGCGCCCGCGGCTCGACCGGCCGGCGCTCCAGCGCGAGCATCAGACCGAGGCGCAGGAAGTCGGGGGAGTCGAGCAGCGCCTTGGCGATCTGCATAACCATCGAGACGAGCCGCTCCCGCGCGGTCCCTTCGGCGGGCATCTGCCAGGCCGAAAGCCATTGCGCGAAGCTGTGTTCGATGACCGCCGCGATCAAATCATCTTTGTCTTTGAAGTGCCAGTAGATGGAACTGGCCGGCAGGCCGCACTTGGCGCTGACCAGGCCGATGCTGGTGCCCTCGTAGCCGCGCTCGCTGGCGATCTCGGTGGCCGCGTCCAGGATGCGGCTTCTGGACGCTTCGCCGTCGACGCGGCGGCGCCTGTTCGACTTTTGCGGCTTGTCGTTAGCGGCCACTGAATCTCCTCGCTGGAGGCCCTTGACTCTGTAGTGATCATTACATTAACGTAGCGATCACTACAGAACAAGCCCGACACGAAGGCGAGAGGGCAATGAACGAGCACCCGACCTATGACGTGGCGGTGATCGGCTATGGGCCCACGGGCGCCACCGCCGCGAATCTCCTTGGCCGCATGGGACTTAACGTCGTCGTCATCGAGCGCGATCCCGACGTGTACGGGCGCGCGCGGTCCATTTCGACCGATGAAGAGGTGATGCGGATCTGGCAGTCCCTCGGTTTGGCCGACCGGTTGCAGCGGGACATGCTGCCCGACCGGCCGTTGGCGTGGGTCGACGCCGACGGGGCGCCGTTCGTCGAAACCACCATGACGTCGCGGGGCTGCGGGCATCCACCGCAGCAGTTCCTGTACCAGCCCGCGGTCGACCACGTGCTCCGAGAGGGTGTGGCCAGGTACCCCAACGTCGAGGTGTTGCTCGAACACGAATGCCTGCGCTTGGTCAATGGCGACTCGGCGGTCGAACTGATGCTCGCCGACCTGCGCACCGACACCTTCAAACGCGTGAAAGCCTCCTACGTGATCGCCGCCGACGGCGGCGCGTCGCCGACCCGCGCTCAGCTCGGAGTCGGATACGAGGGACGCACGTACGCCGAACGCTGGGTTGTCATCGATACCAAGGTGATCCGCGAGTGGGAGGGTCACGACCGATTACGCTTTCACTGCAACCCCACCCGTCCGACGGTGGACTGCCCGACTCCGCTGGGGCATCACCGCTGGGAGTACCCGGCCCGGGCCGGAGAGGACGAGAAGCGACTCGTCACCCACGAGGCGGTGTGGGAGGTCCTGCGTGAGCAGGGCGTCACCGACGAGCAGGTGAAGATCCTGCGCGCCGTCATCTACAGCCACCACGTGCGCGTCGCGGATCGCTGGCGCGTCGGGCGGGTCTTCCTGGCCGGTGACGCGGCACACGCCATGCCGCCCTGGATCGGCCAGGGGATGTCGGCCGGGGTGCGCGACGTGGCCAACCTGTGCTGGAAGCTCGCGGCAGTGTCGCGCGGCCGGGCACCGGATGCACTGCTCGACAGCTACCAGGTCGAGCGCAAACCCCACGTCACCGAGGTCACCCGTCGCGCGGTGCGCAACGGACGCCTCATCACCGAGCGTCGAAAGTCGTTGGCATTCCTGAGAAATCACTTGCTACGCGCGCTGACGCGGCTGCCCGGCGTGCTCAAGGCGGGGCAGAGCCTGATTTGGATTCCGCCCGCGCACTACCCCGACGGATGTTTCACATCCGAGGCGCACGCAGCGGTCGGTTGGCAGCTGCCGCAACCCTGGGTAACCGACGCCACCGGTAAGAGGTTGCGGGCGGACGACGTCATCGGCGGGGGCTGGGCCGTCCTGCACCTCGGTGCGGCGCCACCGGGCACCGATCGGTGGGCGCGGCTGGGCGCTCGTGCCGTGGCCATCCAGGCCGGCGCGCCGCAGGCCGGTGCGATTCGCGACGACGACGGCACGCTGACCCGGTGGCTTCGGAGCAAGAAGGCGGCGGCGGTGGTGCTGCGCCCCGACGGATTCGTGTTCGCCGCCGTCGGCGAGGGCCGTTCGCTGCCGGCGCCGCCGAAGTACTTCATCGACCTGACGCCACCCCTGCCGGCCACCCCGATCGGAGTCACCGCATGATCACCACACAGTTGAACGAGCGGACCGTAAGCGTCGCCGGGAAACCGATCTTCGTCTCCGAGACGGGGAACGGACCGGCCGTTGTCCTGCTGCACGGTGGTGGCCCCGGTGCGTCGGGAGTGTCGAACTATTCGCGCAATATCGACGCTCTCGCAACGCATTTCCGGCTCATCGTTCCCGACATGCCCGGCTACGGCAGGTCGGTCAAGGGCGTCGACCAAGACGATCCGTTCGGTTACCTGGCCGACATGATGCGCGGCCTCCTCGACGAACTCGGCATCGATACCGCCCATCTCGTCGGCAACTCGTATGGCGGCGCGGCCGCCCTACGGCTGGCCCTGGACACCCCGCACCGCGTCGGCAAGCTGGTGCTGATGGGTCCGGGCGGGATTGGCACGACGAGGGGCCTGCCCACGCCCGGATTGCGGAGCCTGCTCTCCTACTACGGCGGCGACGGCCCGAGCCGCGACAAGCTTGCGCAGTTCATCCGAACCTATCTGGTCTACGACGGTGCCTCGGTGCCCGAGGACCTGATCGACCTGCGCTATCGCGCGTCGATCGACCCGGAGGTGGTCGCGGATCCGCCGCTGCGCCGCCCCTCCGGCCCCACGGCGCTGCGCACCCTGTGGCGGATGGACCTCACCCGAGACAGCCGGCTGCGGACCCTGATGGCACCGACGCTCGTCCTGTGGGGCCGCGACGACAAGGTGAACCGGCCATCGGGCGGCCCCCTGCTGCTCAACGCGCTGCCGGACGCGGATCTGGTGATGACCTCACACACCGGGCACTGGATGCAATGGGAACGCGCCGAACTGTTCAACCGTCTGGTCGTCGATTTCTTGGAGAACGAGCGATGAGCCCGTCGGTTTTCGGCCGGGTCCACCTCGGTTACGTGGTGATCGAGACGCAAAAGTTCGGCGACTGGCGGCGATTCGGCCGCGAGGCCATCGGCATGCACTGCGACGACGGGACAACCGACGCCATGCGGTTCCGCCTCGACGACAACGAGTGCCGGTTCTTGCTGCAACGCGGCCCCGCCGAAGACGTCGCCGCGGTCGGCTGGCAGCTCGACGACCACGACGCCTTCGACACCGTCCTCGCGCGCGTGACCCAGCATGGTGTGCCCGTGGCCGAGGGCACCGACGAGGAGGCGGCGCTGCGCGGCGTGGAGCGGCTCGTCCGGTTCCCCGGACCGAACGGCCTGACCCAGGAGGTCTTCACCCGCGCACGTCCCGGCATCGCGCCGTTGCGCATGGTGGCTTCGGGCGGGTTCGTCACGGGCGCAGCGGGTTTGGGGCACGTTGCCGTCGCCACCACAAAGCCTCATCAGCTGCGTGGCTACTACGACACGGTTTTGGACGCGCGGTTGTCCGACTACATCGACGAGACGATCAGCGGCCTCCGATTCAAGATCCGCTTCCTGCGGTTCAACGAGCGGCATCACACGGTGGCGATCGCTTCGGTCAACCGGCTGAGGCTGAACCCGATCCGCACCCGGGTCCAGCACGTCAATGTCCAGGTCGCAGAACTCGACGACATGGCCGCCGCCTACCAGCGCGTCAAGCAACTGGGTTTCCGGATGGCGCTCGGGGTGGGCCAGCACACCAACGACAAGGAGCTGTCCTTCTACGCCGTCACGCCGTCGGGGTTCGAATGGGAAGTCGGCTGGAATCCGATCGTCGTCGACGAGGCCACCTGGGAGCCCACCACCCACCAGGGCATCAGCATCTGGGGCCACACTCCAGAGGGGCAGACGATCATCGACAAACTCACCCAGTTCAAGACCGGTGCCGCGTCGCTGCTACGCGATGAGGACGCAGTTCCGGCTCTGGCCGGGGCGGGCATCCCAGACCACTGATCGACAGGGGAGCGTTGACGTCCGGCGCCCAGGCGCGGTCAGCGCAGCGCTTGCTGCCAGGACAGAATGCGTTCGGCCAGTTCAGGTCCGGAGTCTTCTTGGATGAAGTGACTGGCGCGGATGCGGGCGTGCGGCTGGCCCGCGGCCCCGGGGATGTGATTGATCAAGGGACGGTCCGCCTTGCCGAGGATGGGGTCGCGGGCGCCGAAGATGGCGAGGAAGGGCTTGTCCCATTGGCCCAGCGCTTTCCAGGCGGCCCTATTGGCGGGGATCGCCGGATCGTCCGGGGAGGTGGGCACCAGTTGCGGGAAGGCGCGGGCCCCGGCCTGATACGTCTTGTCGGGAAACGGCGCGTCGTACCCGGCCCGCACCCTGGCAGGAACGCGGCGGACGGTCCCCACGGAGACGATGCGGCCGGCGGGCAGCACGGGGGAGTAGCGCGCGAACGCCCGCCAGACGTGGAAGGCGGGTGGCGTCGGGCGGTCCGCGGTGGGCAGGAAACCGTTCGCCACCACGAGTCGAGCGATGCGGTCGCCCTGCTCGGCGGCGATGCGCAGCCCGATCAGCGATCCCCAATCCTGCACGAACAGCGTCACGTCCTTGAGATTCAGGCGCTCGAACCAGGCGGTCACCCATTCGACGTGCCGCTGATAGGTGTAATCCTCCATCCGGCTGGGCTTGTCCGACCGGCCAAAACCGATCAGGTCGGGCGCGAGTACCCGGTTTCCGGCGTCGGCCAGCGGCTGGATCATCGTCCGGTAGAGGTAGCTCCAGGTGGGTTCCCCATGCAGCAGCACGATCGGCGGCCCATCGGCCGGACCCTCGTCGAGGAAGTGCATGCTTAGCGGTTGGGTGTCGGTCGCTGCCACGTCGATGTAGTTCGCTACGAACGGATAGCCCTCCAGGTTTTCGAATCGGGAGTCCGGGGTTCGTAGCACATGCATATTCAGCTCCTCCGGTGGCGGGCGCCTTGAGTTAGCCTCTCGCGACAACGCGAGTTCGTCTAGTGGGAGATTTCATTGGGCTAGTCGTCGCGCGGACATTAAACTGGTTCGTTCATGGCGATTCGGCGCGCGGTCCTGATCATTGCCGACATCAGCGGCTACACCCACTACATGCAGTGGAACCGCACCCACCTGGCCCATGCGCAATTGACGGTGGCGGGTCTGCTGGAGTCGGTGATCGACGCCGGCAGAGGCCTGAAGCTGGCGAAGCTGGAGGGTGACGCCGCCTTCTTCTGGGCGCCCGACGGCGACGCCAAAGTGCTGGTGTGCGACCGGCTGTCCCGGATGCGGGAGGCGTTCATCGCCCGGCGTGAGCGCTTCCAAAAGGATCTCGCCTGCGAGTGTGCGAGTTGCGCGCAATTGGACAAACTCTCATTGAAGTTCGTCGTCCACCAGGGCGAGGTGGCCGAGCAACGGGTGAAGCGTTACACGGAGCTCGCGGGCTTCGACGTCATCCTCGTGCATCGCATGCTGAAAAATATGGTGCCCGTGATCGAATACGTGCTGATGACCGATCCCGTCGCGGCCTGTCTCGACGAACCGGTGCGCTCGCAGTGCAAACCGCTGATCCATATATTCGACGACATCGGGGAAACGTCGACGCACTACCTCGACCTCGCGACGTCGCAGGTCTCCCTTCCCGCACCCGACTCCAGCTTCCTGCGCCGGCTTGGGGCCACGGCCAAGCTGGAGTTGAATTCGCTGCCGTTCGTGCTCGGCTTCAAGCGGCCCGCCGAGGGCTTTCGCAACCTGGGCCGCGGCGCCGAAGAGATTCCGGCCTAGCCCGCATCGGCGAGGGCGCGGCCCATCCGCGACACGGCCTCGGAGAGGATGGCCCCCGAGGTCGCGAAGTTCAGCCGGACGTGCCCCGCGCCGCCGGTGCCGAAGACGTGGCCGGAGCTGAGCGCCACCCGCGCATGGTCGAGGAACCACTGGGCGGGCCCGGACATGTCGGCCACTACCGCAAGCCCATCGGCGGCGTCTTCGGTGAAGCCCAGCTCCCGGCAATCCAGCCACCCGAGGTAAGTCCCTTGCGGCCATTGGTATTTCACCTTCGGCAGGTGCTCGGCGACCAGGTCGCCGAGCAGCGACCGGTTTCGATCCAGGCCGCGCAGCAGGTCGTCGAGCCAGTCGCCACCGGTTCGGAAGGCCTCGGCGTGGGCGATGACGCCGAGGTGGCTCGGCCCGTGGCTGACCTCTTCCGGCATCCGGTGCAGGTCCGCGACCGCCTCCGGTCCGGCGATGGCCAGCGCCGCCTTGAGTCCGGACAGGCTCCAGGCCTTGGATGCGGACGTCAGAGCGAAGGCGTTCTCCGCGCCGGGCACCGTCAGGTACGGGGTGAACCGCAAGCCCGACAAGACGACGGGCGCGTGAATCTCGTCCGACACCACCCGGACGCCGAACCGGCGGGCGAGTTCGGCGATGGCCCCGAGTTCGTCGGCCGTATGCACCGTTCCGGTGGGATTGTGCGGGTTGCACAACAGGTACGCGGCGTTTCCACCGCGCCCTTGGGCGCGTGCGAAGGCGTCCGCCAACGCGTCCAGATCGACTCGGCCTTCGGCGTTGAGCGGCGCTTCCACGACGTGGCGGCCGTCGTGCGTGACGAAGGCATAGAACGGGGCGTACACCGGCGGGTTGACGATGACGGCGTCGCCGCGGTCGGTGACCAGACGTAACAGCTCGACGGCGCCGAGCATGACGTCCGGGACGATCGCGGTGCGACTGACCTCCAGGTCGTGCCACTGCCAACGCTCCGACGCGAATTGACCGACCGCTTCGGCCAGTGCGGTGCCGCACGGATATCCGGTGTCACCGTTGTCGATGGCCGCCCGCAGGGCGTCGGCCACGGTGGGTGCCAGCATGACGTCCATCTCGGCGACCCACAGCGGCAGGACATCGGCCGGATGCGCGCGCCATTTCATGCTCGTGCGGAGCTGCAGTTGCTGCAGCGTGAGCTCCTCGAGCGGGTTAAACGTCACGCCCGCAGAGTAACCGGCGAGCCCTACCCGCCGACAAACGCGTGTTGCGGGATCGTCAACGGCAGGTCCACCGAACTGAGCAATCCCGGTTCTGCCGCAACGACATACGGCACGGCGTTGACGACGCGCATCGCGGTGGCGACCATCGCGCCGGCCCCGGAAGTCATTCCGCCGACTCCGGCCTTGCGCAGGTCCTTGAGCGTCGCGGCCAGCGTGCAATCGATGTCGGGGTCGCCGCTGATCATCACGCGCCCCCGGGCCTGCTGAGCTCGCTGGACATTCCCACGACGCTGCCGCTTTACGCCTTCGACTGAGCGTGTAACGTGCATCACCAAGATTAGGCCACCTAGGAGTTTGCCGTGTACACACTGCGCTTCGACATGCGCGATCCCGAATGGGCCGCGCCCCCAACCGATCTGTACGCCGCGGCACCCGAAATGTGCGCCTGGGCGGAGGAACACGGCGGTCTGGCCGCCGTGCTGTGCGAGCATCACGGGTCGGAGGACGGCTATCTGCCGTCACCGCTTCTGCTGGCCGCGGCAGTGGCCGGGCGGACGCAGCGTCTGGCGTTGAGCCTGATCCTGATTCTCCCGTTCTACGAAACCGTGCGTCTCGCCGAGGACATGGCGGTCCTCGACATCATCAGCAACGGGCGGGCGTCCTACATCCTTGCGCTGGGCTATCGGCCCGAGGAGTTCGATCACTTCGGCGTGCCGATCAAGACGCGTGGCCGCCTCTGCGACGAGAAACTCGCGCTGTTACGGCGACTGCTTGCCGGTGAAACCGTCATCGAGGACGGACGGCGGATCACCGTGACGCCGCGCCCGCTGACTCCCGGCGGGCCGGGACTGATGTGGGGCGGCGGAACGCTGGCGGCGGCCCGCCGGGCCGGCAGGTATGGCCTGGGCATGCTGGGCAACGCCAACGCACCGGGCATGCAGGAGGCCTACGAAACGGCCTGCCGCGAGCACGGCCATCAGCCTGGGCCCACCTTCTTTCCCGACCGCGACACGCCCTCGGTCGTCTTCGTCGCCGACGACGTGGATCGAGCGTGGAAAGAGATCGGCGAGCATTTGCTGCACGATGTGCGCACCTACGCCGCGTGGAACCCCGGGGACGAGACGACGGCGGGATTCAGCCACGTCAACACCGTGGACGAGCTGCGTGCGACGGGGACATCGCACGTGATTATTTCTGTCCCCGAGGCGATCTCGCGGGTCCGCGCCGGAGAGGTGCTAAACCTGTCACCGCTGTGCGGCGGGCTGCCGCCGGATGTCGCGTGGTCGTATCTCAAGCGAGTAGGCGAGGTTGTGCTACCCGAGGCTCTGGGGTGACTACTCGGGTTGGTTCGGCACTCCCGGGAACAACTGCTCCGTCGGCCCCGCGGTCACCCAGCCGCCCAGCTTCGTGACGAGGTGCGGCACGAAAACCGCACCATAGAGGACGTTTCCGACGACGATCACGGCGACGACGGACAGCAGCGACGAACCCATGCGGCTCTTCGCTCTGTTCTCGGCCCACATCTCGATGACGTTTCGTCCCTGCGGGTCGGTGCGGCCGAGCAGGTAGGTGAAGACCATCATCTGGATCGCCATCGCGAGGGAGTCGTACAGCGGGTACTGATGCACGGTGCCCTCGCGGATCGCCAGCCCGGGAATCACCCGGCCGTAGTAGAACACGCCGAGCTTCGCGCCCAGGAATCCGTTGAAGAACAGCGCCCAGCAGAAGCCGACGATAAGGCCTACCACCAACAACGTTGGGGGCCTGCGCCATCCGAACCGTCCGCTCAACCATCGCCCGAGCGCGGTGCCGGTCACGGCCGGCAGCACGAAGTAGGAGATGTAGCCGACGGGAACGAACAACGGCAGTCCACCCCAGGTCACATTCAGCGGCCACCACGACGGCATGCGCGGGATGGCCGGCGGGAACTGTGCATACATCGCCCAGTCGTAGGGGGCCTCGATCCACGAAAACGACATCGCCGATATGCACAGCAGCAGGAGGGGGTGGAGACGGCGCCGCCGAACGCTGAGGTACACGCCGAGGGCGGTGAACCCGATGCCCCCGACGAGCGCGAAGTCACTCGCCGCCTGCATCACGGGCGTCATCTGGGAGCTCACTGGTCGTTCCCCGGGGTCCGGCGCGCCTGCGGGTCAAAGCGCAGCACCAGCCCGAAGATCACGACGATCAGCCCGAACAGCGTGCCCAGCATGATGACGGCGCCCACGGTCGCACCCCTTCGCTCGACTCATTAGATAGTGCACACTATCCTAAAGTCAGTCAACAATCGGGCGAGGAGCGAAACTGTGCCCCAGCGGCCACCCAGCACGAAGCCCGGCGCGGCGGAAGCGCCGGCCCCGGCGAACCGCCGACCGCGTGGCGCCCCGCGCAAGCTGCTGCTCGATAGCGCCCGGGCCCGCTTCGCCCGCCAGGACTACCGCAGCACGACCACGCGTGAAATCGCCCACGCCGCAGGCGTTACCGAGCATCTGTTGTTCCGGCACTTCGGTTCGAAGGCGGCGCTGTTCCGCGAGGCGCTCGTCCAGCCGTTTACCGACTTCGTCGCCGAGTTTGGCCAGACCTGGCAATCGGTGGTTCCCGAGGAGACCGACGAGCAGGAGCTGGCCCGGCACTTCGTCGGACAGCTCTACGACGTCTTCGTCGAACACCAGGGTCTGCTGCTGACGCTGATGGCGTCGGAGGCACTCAGCGACGAGGAGAAGGCCGACGCCGGCATCGCCGATGTCAGGCGGGCGATCACGGCGCTCGGGGAGATCAGCGCGGAGGGCATGCATCTGCGAGGGCTGCGGTCGGACCACCCCGACCTGCCCGCTCACTCGACGGTGGCAATGATCGCCGGGATGGCCGCGTTGCGCTCCACCTACTTCGGCGCCAAGCCGCCGTCTCGAGAGGTCATCGTCGAAGAACTCACCCAGGCGATCCTGCATGGCTTCCTACACCGAAACGACTGAGCGAAGGGACTGAAAATGGCGGGCACCAGCACGATCGACTTGTACTACGACCCGTTCGACTCCGACATCGACGACAACCCGTACCCGGTGTGGAAGCGCATGCGCGACGAGGCGCCGCTGTACTACAACGAGAAATACAATTTCTTCGCGCTGAGCCGCTACGACGACGTGGCGCGTGAACTGCCGAACTGGCAGACCTACCGATCCGGGCGCGGGACCACGGCCGACATCTTGTTCGCCAATATCGAAGTGCCACCGGGCATTCTGCTGTTCGAAGACCCGCCGTTGCACGACCTGCACCGCCGCTTGCTGTCCCGTGTCTTCACGCCGCGGCGCATGCTGGCCGTGGAGAGCCTGGTGCGCGGCTTCTGTGTCCGGGAGCTGGATCCGCTGGTCGGTGCCGGCGGCTTCGACTTCATCGCCGATCTCGGGGCGATGATGCCGATGCGGACCATCGGTTACCTGTTGGGCATTCCGGAGCAGGATCAGGCGAAGATCCGCGATCGAGGCGGGGCTTACATCGAGTTGTCCGAGGAGCGCGACCCGGCCGCGGTGAACGCGAAGCTGTTCGAGGAAAGCATCGTGGTGTTCGCCGAGTACATCGAATGGCGGGCCGATCACCCGTCCGACGACCTGATGACCGACCTGTTGCGGGCCGAGATCGAGGAAGCCGACGGCACCCGGCGGCCCTTGTCGCGGACCGAGGTGCTGGCCTACACCGCCATGATCGCCGGCGCCGGGAACGAGACCACGGCCCGGCTGATCGGCTTCATGGGACAGCTGCTGTCCGATCACCCGGATCAGCGCCGCGAACTGGTCGCCGACCCGTCCCTGATCCCCGGCGCGGTCGAGGAGACGTTGCGCTACGAGCCACCCTCGCCGGTGCAGGCCCGCTACGTGGCCCAGGACGCCGAGCTCTACGGTCGCGTCGTGCCCGAGGGCTCATACATGTTGCTGCTCAACGGTTCTGCCAACCGCGATGATCGGCACTTCACGGATCCGGACCGCTACGACATCCACCGCGGGGGCGGCCACCTGAGCTTCGGGCAGGGCCTGCACTTTTGCCTGGGCTCCGCGCTGGCGCGGATGGAAGGCCGCGTGGCCCTCGAAGAGGTCCTCAAGCGCTGGCCCGACTGGGAAGTCGACTACGCCAACGCCCAGCGCGCGCACACCGCGAGCGTACGGGGCTGGGCGCGCCTGCCCGTCGTCACCGGCTGACGCTTCCGGCTCGAGTGTGCGGCCAGCCGCACACTCGAGCTCGAACGTGCGGCCAGCCGCACACTCGGCCGGGCTAGGTGGCGCTTTGGTCTACGAGCACCGCGCCGTCGGGCTGGTTGCCGAGAGTCTGCAGCGGAATGTCGCCGCCCTGGGCCGTGAGCCGAACGATCTCGGCAAGTTGGCCGGGGGCGTCGCATTGCAGGTAGTGGTCGGCGCCGGGCACCACCCAGTAGCGGTTGCGGCCGGGCTTGTTCTTCAGATACGTCTGCCAGACATGATTGGGGACGCGTAGCGGCGCGACGTTGTCATGCAGCCCCCACACCACGGTGGTGTTGACCGGGCTCCTGGAAAGTGCCTCGAGCCAACCTGTTTCGTCCGCGGCACGCTCGTGCAGGTATTGGATGGTGTCGGGCAGCACGCGGATTCCGTCGTTGTGGGCGAAGCACTTCGCCAGCGTAGCGATCTCGGGGTCGTCCGTTGTCCGCCGCGGCATGAAGGTGCTGGCTCCCAGGCCGGCCGCCAGCAACTGCGGCGTCGTTGCCTTCGCGGTGGGCCGGCCGGTCGCGGGGTCGAGCAGCGCGGTCTGGAATGCGGTGAGGTTGGACAGCGGCAGGTAGATGTTGGCGTTCGTCACGATGAGGTCGACGGGCGCGGCCGGCGGATCCAGGGCGGCCAGCATTTCCAGTGCAATCATGCCGACGCTGCTGCCGCGGTCGTGGGTGAGCATGCGGTATTCGGTCAGATTCCACACCTGGGTGATCGCGTAGACGAGCAGACGCGCGTCGTCGTAGAGCGAATACACATACGGCTCGGCCGGCTTGTCGGACAGGCCGTAACCCGGGAAGTCCAGCAGGTAGATGTCGAACTCGGAACCCAATTCAGCGGCCAGGGCGAAAAAGTCGATGCTCGACGTCGGGAAGCCGTGCACGATGACCAGGGCGGGGGCGCCGGGTGTGCCGCAGCGGCGACTGAACACCGCGACTTCGTGCGCATCGTTGGCGGCGGTCGTTGACCGCCAACGCAGTTCAGTGCCGCCGGTTTGCCACTCCGCGAAGATGTCCAAGCTGCCAGCATCGCAGAGCCGACGACGGTAGACAACCATCTCCGCGGCCCGGCAGTTATGGACAGGTGACGTGCACCCCGAAAGTCACCGGGCGCGTGCCGCTTTGGCCGGGCGTTGTCGCCTCGCCCGTCCCGGTCACCGTGTAGCTCTTGCCCTCCTTGGTTGCCTGGACCTGGGTCGCCGACTTGGTCGACTGGTAGGGCAGTTGGTACTGACCGTTGGCCAGCGTGAGCGAAATCGCGAATCCGTCCACCATCGGCGGCTTCTCGTCGGACAGGGCCAGCGACACAGACGCCGTGTCGTCGTGGACGGTGATGCGAGTGGTCAGGTCCCCGGATTCCGGTGGCGACGCGTTCGGTTGCGCCGCCGAACTGGCGCAGTTGACCCCCGTGGTCATGGTGTGTTTGTTCCCGTCGATCATGACGGTCGTGGTCACGGCAACACGGCTCGAACTTGGGGCGGACGGCGGCTGGCCGCCCTTGCCGGAACAGCCCGACAAACCGGCCACCAGCACAAGTCCCGCGGCCGCGAGGACATACCGATTCGTCATCTCACCTCCCTTGTCAGCGAGGACGATAGGTTTCCTTCGTTTCGGGAAGGTCTCATTTCTCTGGCGACCAGTCAACCGGGGGGTTTACCGCCAGGCTTCCCAACTGACCATGCTGCGCAGCGGTCCGGCGAAGATGGGCCGTACCGCGTCCGATCGCCATCGCTCTTCGATGACGGGTGCCAGGGCACTGGTCGTGGTCAGCGGGTCGTCGTCGAGGTAGACGACGGTGATGTATTGGTGCTCGGTTCGCCAGCCCCGCGGCAGGTGGCTCCAGCCGGCGCTGGAACCGAATGTCCAGGCGCCGGCCGTGCCCGGCACGCCGAGCAGCGCCGGGTGGTGCTCGGCATGCAACCACTGCAGCCACCCGTCCGGTCGGCTGCCGTCAACGGGTTCTTCGACGATCAGCACGATGCCGCGGTGCGGCCGGAACGGAACCACCTCCGCGGAGACCAGCGCGTGCGGGGCGCTGTGCCATTGCAGCAAGCGCAGGCCGGCCACTTGCAGGGACGGCCGGACGACGGGAAAGCGGCCGTTCTCGCGCAGCGCGCGGCCGAGGGCGACGAAGTCGTCGAATGTCTCCTCGACGGGGTCGCCTACCAGGTAGTGCACCGCATTGCCGATCTCACCCAGCGGGCCGTTTGCCGCCAGTCGATGCTGGGGATAGTCGCCGTCGGCGATCCAGCGCAACCCGTGCACGATGCCTGGAAGTTGATACTGCTCCGGCATGTGATCCAGCAGGTGCCAGCGCAGGTAGCCGCCGTCGTCGTCGGCCGGCGCGGCGGCGGTGAGGCTGAATATGCCTGCCCTGATCCGGATCACGCGGCGCCGCCGGGGGAGTGCAGCTCGGCGAGCGCCTGCAGGTTGTCCAGGTAATGCTGCAGCGAGGTGTGGCGGAAGACGGCGGGCACGATGGTGGCGCCGTGCGCGGCGGCCTGGCCGACGGCGTCTCGGGTTTGTTCCGGCTCGTTGATCGGGTCCAGGGCCGTCGATGGCGGCAGGACGACCTCGAAATCGGATCGAAGATCGAAGCGGCTCAACCAATCTCGCGCCTGAGGCAGGGTCACGTTGAAGGGTGCCCAGCCGTCGGCCAGGTTCGCGGCGCGGCGCAACGACCGCAGCGTGCGGCCCCCGATCCAGATCGGGACACGGTCCTGCACCGCGCACGGATCCACGACCATGCCGCCGAAGGAGTAAAACTCGCCGTGGTAGGCGGGTTCGGGCACGGACAGCGAGGCGCGCAGCGCCTTGAGGGCGTCGTCGCCCCGCGGTCCACGGTCGTCGAAGGGTGCGCCGATGAGCTCGAATTCCTCTTTGAGGCTGCCGACTCCGACGCCGAGGATGAGCCGGCCGCCGCTCACCTTGTCCAGCGTGCCGTAGCGTTTGGCGATCTCGAGCGGATGGTGGTATCCGAGCACCAGCACGTTGGTGGCAAACCGGATTCGTGAGGTGCGCGCCGCCAGGTAGCCGAAGGTGGCCAGCGGATCCCAATAGCGGGTACCGCGGCGGTGCGTCTCGGCCGCGGGCAGCGCGATGTGTTCGCTGCAGGTTAGGTGGTGGTAGCCGAGCCGATCCGCCGCCTCGGCGATGCGCGCCAGGTCGTCGATGGAAGCGTGTTTCTCCCAGTCGCCGCTGGTCTTCGGAAACATTGTCACCACGGGGGTGGCCACCGAGAGTCGTGGGGCGCTCATCCCTGCATGTACCCTCCGGCGTCGACAGGGATGGATTGGCCGGTGATGGTGCGGCTTTCGTCGCTGGCCAGAAACAACGCCAAGTTGGCGACGTCTTCGGGCGTGGAGATATCTTGCAGGGCAACGCCTTTGACGGCTTTGGCGCGCTGGGTGGCGAAATCGACCCCTCGCTCGTCGGCCGTGCGTTGCACCCATTGCCGCCACAGCTCGGTATCGATGGCCCCGGGCACAATGCAGTTGCACCGGATGCCGTAGGGCCCGACTTCCAGCGCGACGGTCTTGGTGAACGCCCGCAGGGATGCCTTGGCGGTGACGTAGTGGGTCTTGCGGACGATGCCGGAATAGCCTGCCGTGGAAGAGAAGTTGAGGATGACGCCGCGACGGCGCGCCAGCATCGACTGGTTGAGCACTTCCCGGGTGCACAGCATCGCCGCGGTGACGTCGATGGCGAGAGTGGCGTTCCAGTTGTCCAGGGTCTGCTCCCAGATCCAGCGGTCCTGTCCGGGTGCGGCGGCGTTGTTGCACAGAATGTCCACGTGGCCGAATTCGGTCACGGCTCGCGCCACCATGGCCGCGACGTCATGCTCGTCGGTGACATCCGCGCGCACCGCGATGGCTCCGGGCCCGGCGGCGTGGGCGGCCTCGCGTACCAGCTCTTCGCGTCGCGCGGCCAGCAGCACCCTGGCGCCCTCCCGGACGAACAGCGCGCCCAGCACGGGCCCCAGGCCGGTGCTAGCCCCGGTGATGATCGCGACCCTACCGTCAAGCCGGCCGCTCATTGCGCAGTCAACCTGCGGGCACGCATGTTTCGAGCCAAGCGTGGATTCTCTCGGCGACGGCACGCCACCCAGGGTCAAGCATCATGTCGTGGCTCATCTTAGGGAAGATTTCCGCTTCGGTGTCGTAGGCGGCCGCGGTCGCCCGGACTTCTCGTGTCGTGAAGCACACGTCGTCTTCGGCCCCCAACACCAACAGCGGCGTGCTGACAAGGTGCGGCCTGGGTTTGTCGAGCCACAACATGTCGATCGCGATCTTGAGCGCATACTCCTCGCAGAGTTCGGCGGCATAGCGCGCCACATCGGCTTCGGAGTTCGACCGCGAGAAGAAGGTCTCGCGGGCCAATTCCGGTGTGCCGCCGACACCGCACAGCGACCTGGTCCGGACCAGCCCGCTGGCGGTGTACCACGGGTGCCGCTTGAACCTGCGCGCCAAGAATCCGCGGATGCCGTTCGGGGGTACCGACGCCAGCAGCACGGCCGCCGCAGCGTCGTGCGATTCCAAGTACTTCTGGACGACGAAGCCACCCATGGAGTGGCCGACTATCACCGGTCGTTCCGGCAACCGGTCCGCGACCGTGGCGACGTCGACAACGAAGTCCGCGATCGAACACAACCGCATCGACTTGAGAGCCGGGCTCTTTCCGTGACCGCGAAGGCTCAGCGCCAACGCTCGGTGGCCCTTGTCCGCGAAGAAGTCCAGGAAATGCTCGTCCCAGCACCAGGCGCCGTGCCATGCGCCGTGGACGAATAGCACCGGCGGCTTGTGGGATTCGCGGCGCGGCGTTCTGTCGATCACTTCGAGCATGAACGTGCTCCTCTGTGGCGCGCCAGGGTTGCCTGCAACGCCGCTGAGACTAACCGCTGGCCCCCCGCGAAGGGCCGAAATCAGCAAAGCCGCGACGGAGTCGGCCCCGCCCTCGGCTGTAGTGGCGTTTACTGGGTCGATGCGTGCTGGCGCGGATGGCGGTGAACGGCGCACGTTGCTGCTGTCCGCTTTTCCGGCCGAAGCCGACGCGGTGCTGTTTCACACCACGCTTGACTCCGACCCGGTGGTCGTGGTCGACCGGCGACATTTCTATCTCGGCGCGATCGCCGGCAAGAAGGTGATCGTGGCGATGACGGGCATCGGTTTGGTGAACGCCGTCGACACCACCGAGGCCGCGTTGGCACGCTTCGCTCGCGGATCGTCCAACGAGATTGGGGCGGTGGTGTTTTCGGGGGTCGCCGGCGGGGCGGCGCGCACCAGCATTGCGGACGTGACCGTACCGGCGCGCTGGACACTGGACAACGGCACGACGTTTCGCCCGGTTGATCCCGCCATGCTGGCCACGGCCAAGAAGCTCTCCGTCGCACTGGAAAGCGTCGCCGGCAGTATCGATCTGCGGCGCCGGCCGCGAATCGTCGTCGGTGGCGACGGTTGTAGTTGGGACAACAACAACGGCGTGGCGTTTCCCTGTATCCCGAACGGCGGCGACGTTTTCGGCTGCCAGCCCCGCCGCGCGCCCGATCGCTCGCTGCGGTACACGGGCAATTTCCGGCAGGCGGCGGGCCGCTGGCTCAGAAGCGCGCTCATCAGCAACCTGAACATCGTCTCGACGTCGGACCCGGCCTACGATGCGACGGACATGGAGACCGCGGCGGCGCAGGCCGTCGCCGATGCGCACGGTGTCCCCTTCCTGGGCATCCGGGGCATCACGGACGGGCCCGGCGATCCGCTCCACCTGCCGGGCTTTCCGTTCCAGTTCTTCTGCTACAAGCGGATCGCGGCGAATAACGCCGCCCGGGTGACCGCCGCGTTCCTGCAGAGCTGGGGCGGTGTGTGACCGTTACTCGGGACCGCGGGCGACGGCGCGGGCGGGGTCCGAACACCACTCGGACCACGACCCGGGAAACAGCGCCGCCTCCCGGCCCAGCGCGGCGAGCGCGGCTACCGTGACGCTGGCGGTCACGCCCGAGCCGCAGTAGGCGCCCAACGGGTCGCCGTGGTCGACGCCGTGTTCGGCCAGAATTCGACTGAACGCGTCGTCGCCGACGAACGTGCCGTCGGCCGCCAGGACCGCGGTGCTGGGCAGGTTCGTGGCGCCGGGGATGTGCCCGGCGGCGGGGTCGAGCGGTTCGATTTCGCCGCGGAAGCGTTCGGGCGCTCGCGCGTCGAGCAGCGTCACGGCGCCGTCGCCGGCTTGTTCGGCGGTCAGGGTCGGTCGGCCACCGGCGTACAGATCATCGTGCGGCACAGTCACATTCCCGGGCTGCGGTGTCACCTGCCCCGTTTCGAGGCTCCGTCCGGCCGCTCGCCAGGCGGCCAGGCCCCCGTCGAGGATGCGGACGTCGGACAGACCGGCCGCCGTCAACACCCACCAGGCGCGCGCCGAACCGGCGCGATTCCAATCGTCATAGACCACGACCGGCACGTCATCCCGGATTCCCCACCGGCGCGCGGCGGACTGCAGATCGCTGCCCGCCGGCAGCGGGTGGCGGCCACGTCCGGCGATCGTGTGATCGCTGAGTTCGTCTTCGAGCGACGCGTACACCGCGCCCGGCACGTGCCCGTCCAGGTAGGCCGGCCGCCCGTCGGGCTCGTCGAGGCGCCATCGCACGTCGAGGATGGTCACCGGATCGCCGGCCTCGAGGAGGCCAGCCAGCTCTGCGACGGTGATCAACACCTGGTCTCGGGTTCCCACCGATTCGCCTCCCTGATCGTCAGCAATGAGCCTAGCGGCCGCGAAAGCGGCGCCGTTCAGCAAAGGGTGGCGTAGCGTCCTGGTGAGCGGTAGACCAGATGGAGCAGATCGTGGCGCGCATCAGCTATGGAATCAGCGGTTGTCTTGCCGCCACGTTGGCACTGGTGACGGCGGTCCCCGCGGAAGCGTTGCCAAACACCCAGTGCGCGTTGACGACACCCGTGCGGGAAGTGCAGCACTTATCCCAATTGCCGCCGGAGCTGACCAAGCTGCTGCCGCCCATCGCCGACATCGGCGCGCCGTTCAACGCGACCGACGCGGTCAGCGATCCGACGTTGCCGTTCCGCCGGCTGATTCGTGCCGGCAATCGCGACACCGACTGGTTCGTCTGGTACGAACACGGCGGCGTCGGCTACTTCTGGCAGGCGGTGGTCGCGCGCGTCGCGCCGGGCAGCGAAGCGAAGGTATTGGCCAACGCCGGAACGATTTCCGACACCCTGTGCAGGCTCACCGATGGCGCCTTCGCCGGCGTGGTTCCGCCGTATCCGCCCGGATCGTGGGCAGCCTCCGACTTTTAGGGAGTTCCGCGGTCCGAGGTCAAGGCAAATCCCATGTGGGCCTGGATTTATGGGGCTAAGCCGTGTGCTCGGCGCCGGGGTGATCGTCTTGCGCCGGCGCCCCCAACGTGGCCAGCATGCCCGTTGCCGCCCGGTGCCAGGTGAAGTCCTCGGCACGGCGTCGCGCCGAGACGCGTCGGTGGTGCTCGGGGCGGCTGGTGACGGCGCTGACCGCCCGCGCGATGGCGGCCGGGTGGTTGTCCGCCGAAGCACCGCTGTCCGCGGTGATGATCTCGGTCAACGCCGAGGTGCGCGAGACCACGGCCGGTGTCCCGCAGGCCAGCGACTCCAGGGCGGCGAGCCCGAAAGTCTCGTGCGGTCCGGGTGCCAGGGTCACGTCGGCCGAGGCCAGCAGCCCGGCCACCATGCGCCGATCGGAGACGAACCCGGTGAAGTCGACTGGTAGGCGGGCGGCCTGTCGCTCCAGCCTGGCCCGCAACGGACCCTCGCCCACTACGACGAGCCGGGCATCGACCCCGGCATGGCGCAACTCGCCGATCGCGTCGATGCTGCGGTCGACCCGTTTTTCCACCGACAGCCGGCCGCAATGAACCACCAGCAGCTGGGTCGGCGTCGCCCAGCGCCGCCGCACCAGGTACGAGTGCCGGCGCGGGTGGAAGGTCTGCAGATCCACGCCCAGCGGGACGGTCACGGTGTTCGTCGCGCCGATGCGGTCGAATTCCTCGCGCGCGAAACCGGTGGTGCATACCACCGTGTCGTAGTCGGCCGCGGTGCGCGCGTTGGCCAGATCGGCGAATTTCACCGCGGCGCGGCGCGGAAGGATCTGTCCCACAAGCCGATCCAGCCGCTCGTGGGAAATCATGACCGTTGTGGCGCCATGGTCGCGTCCCCACCGGCCCAGTGATCGCAGGGTCAGCCGGTCGGAGACCTCCAGGGCGTCGGGCCGCAACGCCTCCAACAGCGCCTTGACCGGCCCGGGCAGTACGGCGCGGTAGCCGCCGGTGAGGGGAATCAGCCGGGCGGGCAGGGTGATTCGCACCACGCCGGTGTGCAGCCGGCTGCGCTCGGCACGCTGCCCGGGAACGATCAGGAACACCTCGTGCCCGCCGGCGCAATATTCGGCGCCCAGCCGGTCCACCGCGGTGCGAAGGCCGCCGGAGCGAGGGCCATAGAAGTTGGCGACCTGTACAACGCGCATAACGTGAGGACACGCGGTGCGCGTGTGCATTCAACAATGTGGACTTGGCGCTGGCCTGAACAGTCCATGAATTCCGCCGACCGGCTAGCCCTTGGGGCCCTCGGCTTCGTTGATCCGTTCGCCGACGTCGGCGCCGGATACCCGCGCGCCGAGGAAGTCGCCCGAAATCGGGAGGCTCAATGCAGTTGCGAGGTCCCACTGACCGGGTGCGGAATCCGACCACCGTGCCCGACACGTCCGCGATACGACGAGGTCGCGGGGGCTTGACCATCCATAGGTGCTCCAGTGTATGGTCCGAGTCGTGACGATCGAGAGCGTGCGTCCGGTTGAACTTAACGACGATCTGACGCGGCGAGCGTTGCGGCTCGTGTTGAACAAGACGACCGACCTGGCCGCGGACGTGCTGCGAGTGCCGCTGCACTACTACCGGGACGCCAAAGTCGCCGACATCGAGGAGTCACAGATTCTGCGGCGGACCCCACTGGCGATCTTGCCGAGTGTGCAGCTGCCCAATCCAAACGACTTCGAAGTCCGCTCGGTGCTCGGCAATTCGCTGCTGGTGACCCGGGACCGCTCGGGAGCCAGTCATGTGTTTCTCAACTACTGCCGGCACCGCGGCGCTATGCCCGCATGCGGTGCGGGCAACGCCTCTCGCTTCACCTGCCCGTATCACGCGTGGACGTACAAGAACACCGGGGAGTTGTTCAGCGTCCCAGGCAAATCCGGCTTCACGGGGGTCGATACCCACGATTACGGGCTCGTGGAGTTGCCCAGTCAGGAAGCGTACGGCTTCATCTGGGCGGTGCTGACCGCCGACGGTTCCCTCGACGTCGACGCGCATCTGGGTCCGCTGCGTTCACAGTTAGCCGAACTCGACTACGGATCGTTCGGGTATCACACGCACCGCGAGTTCACCTCCGAGGTGTCGTGGAAGGGGGCACTGGAAGCGTTCGCGGAGGGATACCACTTCCCATTTGTCCACGGCGAGAGCCTGATTGGCCAGAACGCCCTGCCCAACGTGGCGATCTACGACGAGTACGGCAAGCATCACCGGCTCGGCTTTCCGTTCAACTGGATCGCCAACCTCGACACCGATCCAACTGGATCGTGGGACGTGCGGGACAACATGGGCCTGATCTATTGGATCTACCCGAACCTGATTCTGGCCAACAGCAACGTGGGCGTGGAAGTCATCGACATCCTGCCCGCCGGCGCCCCCACCCGCTGCACCGTGCGGCACAGTTGGTTGGCGCGCATCCCGGCGACCACCGACGACCAGCGGCACGGCTACGACATGATCTACGACGCCGTGCACGCGGCGGTGCGCGACGAGGACTTCGCGATGCTGCCGCAGTGCGGCGAGGGTGTGCGCCAGGGCCAACACGACCATATGGTGATCGGCCGCAACGAGATCGGCGTGCAACACATGGTCAGAGTGTTTGCCGAGGAGATAGGCGTCGCGCTGAGTTAGGTTCTCATGCGACCATACTCACCGTGAGGGCACGGTAGATGCGCAGACACGGCTGGGCAGGCGCGTTGCCGTCGAGCGACGACGAAGCCATTGCGCGGATCATTTCCGCGGCGAGCCGCGCGATAGATCAGTCAGGCCCGGACATCAAAATCAGCGACATCGCGCGCGATCTGGGCGTCACTCGTCAGACCGTGTACCGGTATTTCCCGAGCGCCGACGCGCTGTTGGCCGCGACCGCGTTGTCGGAAGTGGGCCCCGCCCTCGACCGGTTGGCGGCCCACGTGGAGCCCATTCACGACCCGGCCGAGGCGGTGGTCGAGGGCATCGCCCACACTTTGGAATTGCTCCCTCAGGACAAATACCTCGGGTTGCTCCTGACCTCCGACAAGGCGGCGGCCTACTCGGCCAGCGTCACTTCCGATGTTGCGCTTGCGCTGGGGCGCTCCATCATCGATCGCTTCAACGTGGACTGGAACAGCGCCGGCATCACCGACGACAGGCGCGACGACCTGGTCGAATTCATGCTCAGGGTCTTGCAATCCTTCATCGTCGACCCCGGACGGCCGCCACGGACGGGCAGCGAGCTGCGGGACTACTTGCGCCAGTGGGTGGCGCCCGCCATCACCCATTTCGGGCCCGTCCCTGGAGCCGCGCGGCCCGCGCCCTAACCGCTGGACTCGGGCCCGAACCAGCGCCGCAGCGCCGCGTGCAGGCCGGCTTGCTGGGCCGGCCCGAATTCGTCAGCCGTCCAGGCGACGTATCCGTCGGGCCGGATCAGCAGAGCCGCGGCGGGCGGGTCGTCGAGCGTAGCGGTCACGATCTCCACCCGATCGGCCCAGGCCGACGCCGCGGTCCCGACGCCGCCGTCGAAGTCGAGGAGCACCGGTCTCGCGCCGTGGAGCAACTCGGTGATCCGTCGGCCGTCCGCGAGGGTCAGCTCGGGCAAGGGCCAACCCGCCAGTGGGTGGTCGTCACCCACGTCGTAGCGCACGTCGGTGCCGGCCAACAGCGCGGCCATGTGCTTGGCGACGTCGGGGAGGCTGAAAAGTTCGCCCAGCAGGGTGCGGAGCGCCGCGACTTCGGGACCGGGCAACATGAGCGCGGTCTGAGCCTGCGAGTGCATCATCACGCGCTCGCCGACGGGATGGCGTTCGGATTCGTAGGTGTCGAGCAGTCCGGTTGGGGCCCAGCCGTTGAGGTGGGCGGCCAGCTTCCAGCCGAGGTTCATGGCGTCTTGCAGGCCCAGGTTCAGTCCGGGGCCGCCCATGGCGCTGTGCACGTGGGCGGCGTCGCCGAGCAACAGGACCCGGCCGTCGCGATAGTGCTCGGCATGGCGGGTATTCTGTCCGTTGATCCGGCGAAGCGCGTGCGGCCCAGGGTCTTTCGGCTCCTCAAAGGGAACGTCGACGCCCAGTACGCGGCGGGCGCTTGCGAGCAGCTCGGCCACGCTCATCGGTTTGTCCTCGACCGGCGGCCCGAATTCGAAGGTCCCGAAGAGCGATCGACCGGGCTCGAACTCGGCGTAGATCAGTCCGCCCCGGTCCAATCGCGTGTGACCGAAGGCGACCCGGCCGAACCCGGGAATGTCGAGCCCGCCGTCGGCGCGGCGGTACTCGTCGGGGACGTGCACGTGGGCGAGCCGACCCACGATGTCCGTGGTGGTGCCGGGGAAGTCGATGCCCACCGTCTTGCGCACCAGGCTGCGACCGCCATCGGCGCCCACCAGGTAGTCAGCGTCGATGCGATAATCACGTTCGGCCGAAGACACCAGCGCTCCAACGGCTTCCGGCTCCTGATGCAAACCCGTCAGTTCGTGTCCCCAGCGCAGATCCACGCCAAGATCGCGGGCACGCTTCTCCAGTAGCCGCACCAGCCGGGGCTGTTGGATGGGCAGCGCGTACATCGGGTTTTCGGGCAGGCCGGAGAAGTTCAGGGTCATGGCTGCGAAGATCCACCCGTAGGTCGGCTGGGGCGGTTCGGGGTCGCGGGTGAACGCCTGATACAGGCCGCGCATGTCGAGCGTCCGAACCACCTGTCCCACAAGGCCGTTCGCCTTCGGCTCCGGGCTGGGTCCGGGCAGGGCGTCCAGCACGACGGGCCGGATGCCGGCCAGCGCGAGCTCGCAGGCCAGCAGGAGTCCATTAGGGCCGGCGCCGGAGATGACGATGTCGGCGTGTTCGTCAGTCATGTGTTTCCTTCGTGCGTTTGGTGGGTTGGGGTAGGCCGGCGCTGACGGCGGCAAAGCCGGAACGGATCAGGTCGGTGATCGGGACGGGCGGGTCGGCTCGTACGTAGGCCTCCGCTGCGGCGTCGCCGACGGCGCGCACGATCGCCACCACCAGGCGCGGGTAGAGGTCGTGCTCGGGATCGGTGCCGGTGCGTTCGGCGATCACCGCGAGCCACTCATCGAATAGGTCCTGCGGCAATGCGTTACGGATCTGGGGGTTCATCAGCATTTTGCGGACCTCGACGAGTTCGTGGCGGCTGGGCACCTGGTGTTCCTCGCCGTACACCTCACCGAAGTCGGCTTCCAGGGGCTCGAGCACCACGTGTGCGATCGATGTCCACAGTGGCTCGTCGGCCGGGCGTTGCCGTAACGCGGCAATGCTGCGGCGCATGCGCTCGGTCTGTCGGTAGGCGAGTGCCTCGTACTTGCCGCCGAAGTAGTTGTTGAACGTGCGCAACGAAACTCCCGCGAGGTTGGCGATGTCCTCGCGCGTCACGTTGTCCAGCCCGCGTTCGAAGGCGAGATTGAGCGCGGCGTCGCTGAGGGCACGGCGGGTGTCGGCCTTCTTGCGCTCCCGCAACCCGCGCGGCTGTTCGGTCATGGGCACCAACGTACGCAAAACTTGCCCGGCGGGCAATATTGCCTGTCAGGCAATATTTGAGGTATGCATCTCCAGCGGGGTGTGGGCACCGGATGCCACGATCGGATGGGTCAGCCGAATTCGCGTTGGAAGGTGAAGCCATGGAAGTGCAATTCGTCACGAGCGTTGCAGTGATCACCCCCGAGCCGGCGGTCAGTCGAAGGTTGTACGTGGACACACTTGGCCTGCCCCTGACCGCGGAAGCCGACGGCTATCTCCACAGTGAAGACATCGACGGCTGCAAGTCCTTCGGGGTTTGGCCGCTGGCTCAGGCTGCGCAAGCCTGCTTTGGCACGCCTGACTGGCCAGTCGAGCGGCCTGTGCCGCAGGCCAGCGTCGAATTCGAGGTCGCGGACGCCGACACCGTCCAGGCCGCGGCGAACGAGTTGACGCAGAAGGGTTTTACTCTGCTGCACGACGCACATACCGAGCCGTGGGGACAAACTGTCGCTCGACTGCAGTCCATCGAGGGCACGATCATCGGAATCTCTTACGCGCCCGCGATGCATTCGTAAACACGCGCTTGTTGGTCGTCAGCGTTTGCCCCAGTCCCACGGCGGCGTCGTCAGCAGGTCCTGCCCGACGACCCGCGTCTCGCCCCACTCCTTGTAGAGCTCGATCTCGACGGTGTCGTCGCCGGTGGCTTCCAGCAGCGCGCGGGAATGGGTCACCACCAGGACCTGCGTCCTCGTGGCGGCGGTGCGAATCAGGCCCGCGAGCGGACGCACCAGGTCGGGATGCAGTGAGGTCTCCGGCTCGTTGAGCACCATCAGCGACGGCGCCTGCGGGCTCAATAACGCGGCGGCCCACAGCAGGAATCGCAGTGTGCCGTCGGACAATTCGGCGGATCGCAGCGGGCGCAGCATGCCGCGCTGCCGCAGCTGCAGATCGAAAAGCCCGTCATGAACGGCTACCGACACCGTGGCGCCGTCGAAGGCGTCGGCGACGGCGCGGCTCAGGTCGTCGAAGCCCGCCTCGATGATCGTCTGGATCGCCGCGGCCAAATCACCGCCGTCGTCGGAGAGCACCGGGGTGCGCGTCCCTACCTGCGGGTGCCGGGCCGGCGCCCCGGCGTCGACGCGGAAGCCGTCGTAGAACCGCCACCCACGCAGCCGCTCACGCACGGCCGCAAGCTCGGGCAGCGCGTGCGGGTGGGCGTACTCGGCCAGCACGCTGCGGTACGTCGGCAACGAGCGGGACAACTCGTCGAACCCGCGGCCCGAATCCGCGCTCACCTCGGCGAAATCGCGGGTTCGGCGCACGAGCGTCGCGCTGGCCCGCAGCACCGGCCCGGCGAACAAGGCTTCCCGCTTGATCTCGGGATCGCGGCCGAAGGCCGACTTGGGCCCGGCCATCTGCGGCATGCCGAGGTCGACCAGATAGCCGAAATCGTCTGACGCGAAGCCTAATTCGAGCGATACCGGCCGGGTGCGCACGGTGCCCTCGACCTTGCCGGTCCGGCGGGCGCCCTTCAGCTCCTCGGGCCCGGCCCACAGCGCGGACTGCAGCCCACCCTCGCGGGCGAGCGAGGCGATCACCTCGCCGCGGCCGCAATCGGCCAGCAACCGCAACGCGCGGTACAGCGAGGACTTGCCGGCGCCGTTGGCGCCGGTGACCACCGACAGCCGACTCAGCGGCAGGATGACCTCACGCAGCGAGCGATAGCCGCGGATCGCGACCGTCTGCAACATGGAGCCGACTGTACGGTCGACGACCGACGGGCCCTACTCGTCGTCGGCGGCGTCGAGCAGCTGCACTTCCTCGAGGTCCATCTCGTTCTGCAGCTCGCGCAGGACGATGTCGTCGATGAGGTTCTCGTTGCGCAGCGCGGTGATCTCGCGGCGCTTGCGTTCGAGCATGCCCAGCCGAACCCGGCGGACGAGATCCTTCTTCTTGACGAGGTGGCTGTTCGTCGAGTCGTTTTCGGTGGCGAGGGCCAGCGCGGCCTTCTCTTCGTATTCCTTCTGCAGCCGCCGGCGGAGGTCGTCGCTGATGCCGACCTCGTCGGCAACCGTCGGCAAGGAGTCGAGGGCGGCTCGAGCGCCACGGGTGCGGGCCAGTTGCAATTCCTCGGCGTGGGCCACGTCTTCGGGCATCTTCGCCCAGCGCACCACCGCGGGCAGCGTGGTGCCCTGGACGAGGACCGTCACGAGGATGACGACGACCACGATGAAGATGAGCAGGCTGCGGTCGGGGAATGGCGCGCCACTGAGTGTGGTCGTCGGGACCGCCAGCGCCGCGGCGAGCGACACCGCCCCGCGGAACCCCGCCCAGGCGGTGACGAAACGCTGACGCCAGTCGACGCGCCGTTCCCGCTGGGCTTCCCGGCGGTCGATCAGCCGGATCAGCCACACGGTGATCTCGCCCCAGAAGATGCGCGACAGGATCACCACGGCGGTGACGGCGAGCGCGATGAACAAGGCGTGGCGAATCCCGCCGTCCACGCCGGCTATGCCGCGCAGCGCCCCCGGTATCTGGACGCCGACGAACACCCACAACGAGCCGTTGAGCAAGAAGGTCGCGCTGTCCCAGAACGCGTAGGCCTGCAGCCGGGATCGCGCGCGGATCACCACCGGCCCGGCGTAGGCGAGCATCAACGCCGCGACCATGACCGCGACCACCCCGCTGCAATCCATGCTCTGCGCCAGCAAGAACGCGGCAAACGGCGTCAGCAGGCTGAGCGCCCCTTCCTCCTGGGGCGCGTCAAGCCTCTTGCGCAGCAGCGTGACCGCTCCGCCGACCAGAAGTCCGGCGGCGATGCCGCCAAGGTAGGAGCCGACGAAACGACCAACCAGGTCGATCGGGGTGATCTGCGCTCCGCCGATCGCGACGTGGACCGTGACGGCAAACAGGACCAGGGCCGTGCCGTCGTTGATGAGACTCTCGGCCTTGAGCACGGTGACCGATCGGCGTGGCAACTTCTTGGCCAAGCCGGCCACGGCGGCGGCGTCGGTGGGGGACAGCACGGCGCCCAACACGGCCGCCGCG
Organism: Mycobacterium sp. 852002-53434_SCH5985345; assembly: GCF_001667155.1. Classification (NCBI taxonomy): domain Bacteria; kingdom Bacillati; phylum Actinomycetota; class Actinomycetes; order Mycobacteriales; family Mycobacteriaceae; genus Mycobacterium; species Mycobacterium sp. 852002-53434_SCH5985345. The sequence continues at coordinate 39,861 of NZ_LZIE01000080.1, read as the reverse complement.
TGGGAGTCCATGCCCAGCGCCCGCGCCGTCCACGACACGGCCACCGCCGTCGCGATCACCAGGGCGACGCTGAGGAACACGATGATGCGCGCGTTCGCTCGGATCTCCCGGAAGCTGGTGTTCAGTCCCTCCCAGTAGAGGATCGCCGGGAGGAACAGCAACAGCACGATCTCCCCGTTGACGTGCACGTGAGCCAAGCTGGGGATCAGGCCCAGCAACGTGCCGAGCACGATGAGCAGTACCGGGGGACCAACGCGATAGCGCCGGCCGAGGACCGTCCCGACGATAACGGTGGAGACGAGCGCAACGATCAGGACGAGGCCAAACACCAGCCCATCCTGCCGGACATGCGCGCTTCGCGCCGATCGGGGCTCGGGCGGAAAGCGCCGTCACATCTGTCACTTCGGCCCCGATTCCGGGGCACTATGCGACTCTCGAACTCGATAGCGCCCGCGATATCAAAACCGAGAGTCGGGTGATGCTTGCGAACTCATGAGCAGTCGCAGCAGCAGTCGTCGCAGTCACAGCAGCAATCGCAGCCATCGCAGCAGCACCAGCATCCGGTGCCGTCGCCGCCGCGCTTCTTGCGTCCGGGTGTCTCACCTTCGGCAGCGGGCTGGGCCGGCTGGTCGCCAAAGTTGATGGGCTCCTGCTGGCCGTGTGGTGTTCCGCTTTGTGCGCTGAAACCAGCCTGGGCGAAGGTGCGCTTGATCGACCGGCGCACCTCGCCGGTCAACAGCCGATGGACCAGCCGCCCGTCGGCAAACGAGACGTCGGCAAGCGCCAGCTCGATGCCCAACACCGCGTCGTCGCACAGGGTGCGCGCCGCCCCCACGGGAGTAGCGGTGGCGGCCAACGGGTTCCACTTTCCTCGCGCGACGTCGTCGTGGTAGTCCTCGACCGCATCGAGCAGGTGCGCGACCCGGCCGAACAGCCGGCCGACCTCGCGCAGCGGCCCCCCGTTGTCGGGGCGGCCGGCCAGCACGGCGGTGTGCGCGAACGCTTCGGCCACGGCGGTCTCGGTGGGCTCGGTCACCAGCAACAGCGAGCTACCCGGGCGGGCCTGAGATTCGAGGTCGGCTTGCCGGTCCATGGCGGCGACGAGCACGCCGGTGTCGAAGCCCAGGGTGTGACCGGCGCCGGTGCCCTGGCGCACCCAGCGTTCGGCGATGCGGCGCGCCGCCGGCCGCACACCGGCCGCGCCGACCAGGCCCTCGCGGTCGTCGACGTGGTCACGGACCCGCGCCGCGGCCAGCGCCAACGACACGACGGCCGCCAGCCGCACACAGTCACCGGTGGCGACGTCGGCGCGGCGCATCCCGCGCAACGGGCAGCGCCCAGCCGTGCGGCGGGCCGGCGGCCCCGCCGACTGCGCCTCGACCAGCAACGAAACCACCAACCCGTCGTAGTTGGTGGCGATGCGCGCGGTCTGGCCGTAATCGTCCCGAAGCGCCAGACACAATCCGCACAACTGGGCTGTCCAGGCTGCCGCCAGCTCGCCGCCGAGCCGATGACGACAGGGCCGGATGATGCCAAACATGCCCAGAAGCTACCGGACCCGCAGCAAACGCACCCCCGAAACGTGGCAGTGTTGGTGGCGTGAGCGACGTCGCGGAGGCCTTCGAGTCTCAGCGGCCGCGCCTGTTCTGGTTGGCGTATCGGCTGCTGGGTTCGGCGAGCGAGGCCGAAGACGCGGTCCAGGATGCTTACCTGCGACTGCACACCGCGGATGCGGAGGCGATCGAGTCGCTGCCGGCGTGGCTCACCAAGGCAGTCACGAACCTCTGTCTCAACCGGCTCACTTCGGCGCGCGCCCGTCGAGAGGTCTATCCGGGGCCGTGGCTCCCGGAGCCGGTCCTCACCGACGACCGCACACTCGGCCCGTTGGATACCGCCGAACAACGCGAGTCCGTTTCGATCGCGCTGCTGAGCCTGATGGAGCACCTCAGCCCTACCGAGCGCGCGGCGTTCGTACTCCGAGAAGCATTCGCCTACAGCCACTTCGAGATCGCCGAGATCTTGCAGACGTCGGAGGCCAACGCACGCCAGCTGTACCGGCGAGCGCGGCAGCGCCTCGGCGAACCGCGGCCGCGTTTCCAACCCGATCGGGCACAGTGGCGACGCCTGGTCGACCGCTTCTTCAGCGCCGCAAGTGCCGGCGACGTCGCCGGACTCGTCGAGATCCTCACCGACAACGTGACCTCGACGGCCGACGGGGGCGGCAAGGTGGCGGCCGCGCGGCGGGTGATCTCGGGCCGCGACCGCGTGGCGTCCTATGTGGCCCGCGGGTTCGGCAGGAACGTCCCGCGGCTGGGGCTGCGCCTCGACGTCGCCGACGTCAACGGCGAGCCGGCGATCCTGGCGTTCGACGGCGAAACGCTGACCGGGGTGCTGTCTTTCGAGATCATCGGCGACCAGATCGCAGCCCTGCGGGCGATGGCAAACCCCGACAAATTGCGGTTCCTCGCCGAGCAGTTGTCACATCCGGCGGGTCTGCCCGGTTCATAAAGGTATGACCAACCGAGTACTGATCACAGGCGGCACCGGCACCGTGGGTCGCATCGTCGTCGACCACCTGACGGCCGCCGGCAAGGACGTCCGCGTTCTGAGCCGCGGACGACGGCGGCACCAGCGCACCGACGTCGAGCATGTCGTGGGCGACGTGCGAACCGGCGACGGGCTCGACGCGGCCGTCGACGGCGTCGACACGATCGTGCACTGCGTCTATCCCACCGAGCACCTGGTCGCTGCAGCGAAACGGGCGGGCGCACCGCATCTGGTTTACGTCTCCATCGTCGGAATCGACCGCGTCCCATTCGCCCTGTACCGCATGATGCTCGCCAACGAACGCACGATCGCTGAGTCGGGCCTGCCGTGGACGGTGCAGCGGGCGACCCAGTTCCACGATCTGATCGCCGTCATACTGCGCATGCTCGCGAAACCGCCGGTCGTGCTCCTGCCGTCGGACTTGAAGTTCCAACCGGTCGACGTGCGCGACGTGGGCGAGCGGTTGGCCCGGTTGGCGCTCGGCGAGCCGATCGGACGTGCGCCGGATTTCGGCGGCCCGCAGGCGCGTGCACTCCAAGACCTTGCCCGCAGCTACCTGGCGATCGTGGGTAAACGTCGACGCATCGTCCCGATCCGGTTGCCCGGCAAGGTTTTTGGTGGGTTGCGCGCCGGCGCCCTGCTGACCCCGGAGCACGAAGCTGGCGCGATCACTTTCGAGCAGTACCTCCAAGAACAGGTCGACGCGGGCCAATTGCCCTACCACGACGCGATCCGCGCTTACCTGCCGCACCGTCCGCGCAAAGCGTCGCGATGACTGCCCGGCTGACCGGCTCCGCCCTTCGGGCCGGACCGTGGTTTCTTACGTTCGTGGAGGCAGTGGTCGGACTCGTCGCGAGTCGGCCGGCCTGGCTTCGCTTGGCACTCCGACCTGGGCATCAAGCTTCCGGCCGTACGGACCGATCTCGGCATCAGGCTTCCCGCCATAATGGAGGCGATGAATCTTGTGAGGATGAGGCTGCTGATAGCAGTCGCCGTGCTCGTTTCGTCAACGGTGGTGGGCTGCCACTTCGCATCCAGAAACCCGCCGTCGACCAAGACGCTCCAGGTGCCCATGACCGACGTGCTCACCCAGGACGTCATCAAGCAGAGCATGACCTTGACTGCCGGCAACACGCTGATCGTGAAGTTGGGCTCGAATTACACGACCCCGTACCGGTGGGCGCCGGAGATGAAGGTCGGCGATCCGGGAATCCTCAAGCAAACCAGCCACGAGTTCGTGCCGCCGAGTTCCGATGCGTTGGGGGCGCCCGGCACCGAGGTGTGGAAGTTCACCGCGTTGAAGCCGGGGACCACGACGATCGGCACGTCCTACACCAGCTTCGTCGAAAAGGATTCCAAACCGGCGTGCACCTATACGGCCGACGTCACGGTGCAGTAAAGCTCTCTGGCAAACGAGTGCGCACCGGTCAGACGTCGCGCTACGGTCTGGTGCGTGTTCGGCTTTCTCCGTAATTTGTCCGAAATCGGCAAACTGCCCGCGGCGCTGCGCGACGAGCTCGAAGCCGAGGGCATCATCTTCAGCGCCGGGAAGGTCGGGGTGAGCCGGCACTTCGGCGGCCACGTGCCGGGGGTCTATTCGGCTTCCGGCGTATCCCGCTACACGGGCGCCTTCGCGTTCACGTCCGCCCGGATCGTCGCCACTCTTCCCGCGCGCGGGGACGCCAACCTGCGATCGATCGACTGCACCTGGGACAGCGGCAAGGGGCCGGCCCGGGCCACCATCACCGGCAAAGGGCTGAAGCTGGAAATCGACCTGCACGGTGTCGACCCCGCCTTCAGCGGGTCGATGAGCCTCAACTACAAGAAGACCATCCCCGACGAGGTGCTGGAGACACTGCCAACGACGACGCTGCGTTATCCGGTCCAGCCGGTTTTCGTGTACCGCGCGGCCGGCGTGCGTCCCAAGACATAGCCTGCGGCACAAGGGTTTCCGTCACGCGGCCGGCCGCAGCATCCGTGCGCTGACAAGCGACGAGACCCACCCGGGCATCAATCGTGTGCTCGTCGTCATCAGCCGATAGCGCCACCCGGGCACGACGACGGCGCGGCCCCGGTCCAGGGCGCGCAGCCCGGCGGCCACGACGGGCTCGGGCGCCGCGAGTCGGCGATAGATCGCGGTGTGCGAGACGTCCGATCCCAGCGCATCGACGAACCCAGTCCGGGTGGGTCCGGGGCACAACGCCGTGACGGTGACCCCCGAACCGCGAGTCTCCGCCCACAGCGCTTGGCTCAGTGACAACACGAACGCCTTGGTCGCGCCATAGGTGGCCTGATACGGCCCGGGCTGAAACGCGATGGTGGACGCGACATTCAAGATGCCGCCCCGGCCGCGGGCCAGCATGCCGGGAAGCACCGCGTGGCTCAGCCGCACCAGCGCGTCGACGTTGACTGCGACCAGCTCGCGCTCACGCTCGGCGTCGAGCTCGGCGAACGGACCGTAGGTGCCGAAGCCGGCGTTGTTGACCAGCACGGCGACCTCCCGTCCGTCCAGGCGGGCGACGAGGGCATCGACGCCGGCCTGTGTGCCAAGATCGCCGACTGCCAGTTCGACTTGCTGGTCGACCCGCTGGGCCACCGCACTCAGCCGTGCTTCGTCACGCCCGGCGAGCAGTAACGACATGCCCCGCTGCGCCAGCTGGTCGGCGAAAATTGCGCCCAGCCCGGAGCTGGCGCCGGTGATGACTGCCCATGACATGGCTGACCCCTTACTTCGCAGGAGTTTTGACGGCGGGGTGAATGCCCAGGGCGTGGCTGACAAGGCCGATGCCGGCGCCGAGGATGGGCCAGATCGGCCAGAAGTAGGTGGCGCCGGTGGTCGCGGCGACGGCCGCCCACACGGCGAGCACGATGACGGTCATCGCCAGGTAGGCCGCGAGGTGAAGGCGCACGCCACGGCGGGCGGCCTTGACGCGGGCGGCGCGGCGGCGCGGGTCCGCGCGCCGGATCCGCTCGAGCGGCAGGTCGGCGAGGAGCTGGGTGAGTTTCTCGGTGGTGTGCGTGCCGAACACGGCCTGCAGCCGTTGCTCGTATTCATCCAGTTGCAGGTAGCCCTGCGCGAATGCCTGGCCGAGGCGTTCTGCCGCCCTCTCCCGGTCGCGGTCGCCGGCGCGGGGGGTCATGAGTTGCTGGTCCATTTCATCCCCTTCCAAAGATGTGAATGGCTTTAACATAGTCCCTAATGTTAATATCGTCAACATGGCACGGGAGCGGAAAGTTGTGGCGCGTCGGGACAGCTATCACCATGGCGACCTCAAACGCGCCCTGAGCAGCGCCGCTTTGTCGCTGGTGGCCGAGAAGGGGCCGAAGGGCTTCACGCTGACCGAGGCGGCACGACGCGCGGGCGTCAGCGCCGCCGCCCCGTACCGGCACTTCGCCGACAAGGCCGCGCTGCTAGCGACCGTGGCCGAACAGGGCTTTCGCGACCTCCACGCCGAACTGGCCGCGGCCGCCGACGTCGCGCCCGACCCGAAGGACCGGGTGGTCGAACTCGGCCGCGCGTATGTGCGCTGGGCCGTCGCCCACCCGGATCACTACCGGGTGATGTTCGGCGCCGAGCTCTCCAAGGCCGACCATCCCGACCTGGCCGTCGCCGGCGAGCAGGCGTTCGGCGACCTGCTCGACGCGATCGTGACGTGCCAACAGGCGGGCATCGCCGGCGGTCAAGACCCGCGTGAACTCGCCGCGCCGCTGTGGTCGCTGGTGCACGGCGTCGCGTCGCTCGCGATCGGTGGCGAGTTGCTCAGCGTGGGCATCGAGCAGGACCCGGAGGCCATCATCGCCGGCGTGGTGGCCCAAATGCTGGGCGGTTAGGCCACGTTGGCCTGGCGGCGCGTCGCATAGACCTCGGCCAGGAACTGTTCGACGGCGACCGCGCTGTGCACCGCGCGCGCCGAACCGAAGATGTCGAAAGCGTGCTGGGTGAACGGCAATTCGGCGTACACGACGGGCTGGTTGCTCGCCTGCCGCAGCCGCTCGACGAATCCACGCGCCTGCTCGACGGGAACCAGCGAGTCGTTGCGGCCGTGCAAGACGAAGAACGGGGGAGCGTCCGCCGAAACGTGGTTGACCGGCGACGCGGCGATGAAGGGCTGCATGTTCGTCGAAGGCCGTTGCTTGACAACCGATTTGACGAGCAGGGCGGGCATCATCGGGTGCATCGCGTCGTTGAATCGCGTGAAGTCGTAGACGCCGTAGAACGGCACGGCCGCCTGCACTCGGGTGTCGGCGTCTTCGAAGCCGGGCTGGAATTGCGGGTCATTGGGAGTGAGAGCGGCCAGCGAAGACAGGTGGCCGCCGGCCGAACCGCCGGTGATGGCGATGAATTCGGGGTCGCCGCCGTACTCGGCGATGTGCGCCTTGACCCACGCCAGGGCGCGCTTGACGTCGATGATGTGGTCGGGCCAGGTGTTGCGCGGGCTGTGCCGGTAGTTGATCGCCACACAGACCCAGCCCAACTCCGCGAGGTGGCTCATCAGCGGATGGGCTTGTCCGCGTTTGTTTCCCGTCGTCCAGGCGCCACCCGGGATCTGGAAGAGCACCGGCGCCTTGCCCATCGGGTCGAGATCCGGACGGCGCCAGATGTCCAGGTAATTGGCGCTGCCGAATTCGCCGTAGCTGATGTTGGAGTCATGGGCGTAGTCGCGATAAATCCGCATCATCCGCAGCAGCCCCGGCGTCTTGGCGGTCCCGCCGCCGGCCGGCCGGCGCCACAGGTCCCCCGACTCGGTGCGACGAGCGGCGCCCAGGCCCTCGTCCAACGCCTGGGTCAGCGGCACGTTGGCCTTATGCCCGGCGCGGCTGAAGTTCAGCAAGCCCATCGCGGACACGGTTGCCACCGCCCACGCCGCGATGCGCACCGGGGGCGTGAGTCGGCGAGCGGTCAACGCCAGACCGCCGAGCTGGCTGACCAGGGTCTGCAACGGCAACTCGGTGACGACCAGCCCGAACATAAACGAGAAGAGCGATAGGTAGCCGCTGCGCGCCAGCGGCCGGTAGGCGTTGAGCGTGGACACCGCGGTCACCGCCGTGACGATCAGCGACCCTATCTGCCGGATGACGTGGATGATTCGAGCTGTCCGCATCCGCTCACCTTACGAAATGCCCTACGTGGCTTCTGCCCGGCTCTCGAGGTTCTTGACCGCGGCGGGATCGTTCTCGGTCAGTCCGATCTTCGACGCGCCGCCGGGCGAGCCGAGCTCGGTGAAGAAGTCGGCGTTGATCTGGGTGTACTCGCCGTATTCGCCGGGCAGGTCGTCCTCGTAGTAGATGGACTCAACGGGCACACCGGCTCACACGCGCCGCAGTCGACGCACTCGTCGGGGTGGATGTAGAGCATCCGCGTGCCCTCGTAGATGCAGTCGACGGGACATTCCTCGATGCACGCCTTGTCTTTGATGTCGACGCAGGGCTCGGCGATCACGTAGGCCATAAGCCCATGGTTCTCGCCGCAACCCGGCGCGAGTAGAGGTCCCGGCGTTGTGGAGTCACAAGCTATCGTTGTGTCACACGAATTGATTGTGATGTGATCAGCCATGCCGCTCAGCCCGCGAATGCCCGAGCTCGCCTCGTTCGAGGTGTTCTTGGCGATCGCCGAGACCGGCAGCCTGGGCCGCGCCGCGCGCGAACTCGGGCTGACCCAGCAGGCCATCTCGCGACGGCTCGCGTCGATGGAGGCCCAGATCGGTGTGACGCTGGCGGTGCGAACGACGCGCGGCTCGCAGCTGACGCCGGCGGGCCTGATCGTCGCGGACTGGGCGAGGCGGTTGCTGGAGGTCGCCACCGAGCTTGACGCGGGCATGGGATCGCTGCGCAAGGAGGGCCGCGAGCGGATCCGGGTTGCGGCCAGCCAGACGATCTCCGAGCAGCTGATGCCGCATTGGCTGCTGTCCCTACAGACCGAGGCGACGCGGCGCGGCGTCGTTGCCCCGCAGGTGAGTTTGACCGCGACCAATAGCGAGCACGCGATCGCCGCGGTCCGCGACGGCAGCGCGGATCTCGGGTTTGTCGAAAACCCGGGCACACCAAAGAGGTTGGGCACTTGTGTGGTGGGTCAGGACGAACTGGTGATCGTGGTGCCGCCGGGCCATAAGTGGACGCGACGGGCGCGGGGGGTGACCGCTCGCGAACTCGCGGAGACGCCGCTGGTTGCCCGCGAACCCCATTCGGGCATCCGCGATTCGCTGACGGTGGCGTTGCGTCAGGTGCTGGGCGACGACATGGAGCAAGCGCCGCCGGTATTGGAGCTGACGTCGGCGGCGGCGATGCGCGCGGCCGTGCTCGCCGGTGCGGGACCGGCGGCCATGAGCAAGTTGGCGGTGGCCGACGACCTGGTGGTCGGGCGGCTGAGCGCGGTCACTATTCCGAAACTGGACTTAAGGCGCAAGTTTCGCGCGATCTGGGTGGGCGGGCGCACGCCGCCGGCCGGGGCGGTTCGAGATCTGTTGAGCCACATCAACAGCCGCTAGGCTGCCGCGTCGGCTTCCAACGCCTCGTCGTAGCGGTCGAGCAGGGTCTCGGCCACCAGCGGGTGGGCGCCCAGCGGCGCGCCCATCGGAATACCGTTGTCCCGCGCATAGGTTGAGACGCCGTCGGTGAGCAGCCCCGGCGCCAGGAACCAGGGCGCGATGACGAGTCGGCGCGCGCCGCGGCGGCGCAGGTGGCCGGCGGCGCGTTGCACCGAGGCCTCGGGCCGGGTGGCAAACGCCGTCGTCGCAGCGGCCCATCGGGTTCCGACGGCCAACCGGGACGCCACCTTCGATGTGCGCGCGTTCGCCGCGGCGTTGGACGAGCCGATCGCGACCACCATCACGCCGAGGTCGTCGTCGTCCGGGGAGACCCCGACCTCGGCCAGGCGTTCGCGCAGTACCGACACCAGCCGGTCGTCCTCGCCGAGCACGTCGGCCTGGCGGATGCCGTGGGCTCCGGCTTTCGCGATCTGCTTCGGGATGTCCAGGCGCGCGTGGTAGGCGCTGGCCAGCAGGAAGGGGGCCACCACCGCGCGGCGGCTGTCCGGCAGGCCGGCCAGCACGTCGGCGAAGTTCGGCTCGTTGAGCTCCAGGAACGCCAGCCGCACGTCGAGGTCGGGGCGCATGCCGGCCAGCCGGTTGGCGACGGCCTGCGCGTTGGCGCCCGACCGTGGGTCCCGGCTGCCGTGGGCGGTGAGTACGAGTGTGCTCATGATGCGTGCAACCCGCATTCGACCTTGTTTCGTCCCCGCCAGCGGCCGCTGCGAGGATCGTCACCCTCGGCCGGCTTGGCGGTGCAGGGGGCACAGCCGATGGACGGGTAGCCCTCCTCGACAAGCGGATTGACCAGGACGTTGTTCCGCTCGATGTAGTCCTGGACGTCGTCGTCGGTCCAGGCCGCGATGGGGTTGACCTTGATCAGTTCGAACGACTCGTCGAAGCTGATCAGCGGGGCGGTGGCGCGGGTGGCGGCCTCCACCCGGCGCAACCCGCTGACCCACGCCGCGTAACCGCGCAGCGCGCGGCGCAGGGGGATGACCTTGCGCAGCCGGCAGCATTCGTTGGGGTCGCGGGCGAACAGGTCCTTGCCCAGCAGCTCGTCCTGCTCGGCGACGGTGTGTTCGGGTTCGACGTTGAGCAGGTGGATGTCGTAGACGGACTCGACCGCGTCGCGGGTGCCGATGGTTTCGGCGAAGTGGTAGCCGGTGTCCAGGAACAGCACCGGCACGCCCGGTCGCACGTCCGAGGCGAGCGAAACCATCACCGCGTCTTGCATGTTGGCGGCCACCACGTACTTGCAGTTGGCCCAGCCGCGGGGACCGTCGACGCCGCCGAAATGCTCGTCGGTCCAGCGCAGGATGTCGACGGCGCCGGCGCCCTCCATCTCGGAAGCACCGCGCTCGGCCAGCTCACGCAGCTGCTCCTTGGTGAAGTTCATCGCCACCATGGCGGGGTCCTCAACTCCTATCGCAGGTCGGCCTCGTCGGCGCGCAGCGCCCAGGACGCGAAAGTTTCGCCGCCGTCGCGGCCTTCGAGGAATTTGCGGGTCACCCGGTCGATGTAGTCGCCGAGCTCGTCGCTGGTCACCTTGTGCTGGCGCAGCTTTCGGCCGAACCCGCTGGCCTCGCCCAGGCCGCCGCCCAGGTGGACCTGGAAGCCCTCGACGGAATTGCCTTCGCCGTCGTCGATCCACTGGCCCTTGAAGCCGATGTCGGCGACCTGAATTCGCGCGCACGAGTTCGGGCAGCCGTTGAGGTGGACGCTGATCGGCACGTCGAGCTCTGAGTTGACGTCGGCCAGCCGCTGCTCCAGTTCGGGCACCAAAGTCTGTGTGCGCACGCGGGTTTCGGCGAAGGACAGCTTGCAGAACTCGATGCCGGTGCAGGCCATGGTGTTCTTGCGCCACGACGACGGCCGCGACGGCAGGCCCAGGGCGTCGAGCGCGACGACGGTCTCGTCGACCAAGGCGTCGGGGACGTCGAGGATGACCAGTTTCTGGAACGGGGTCAGTCGGGCCCGGTCGGAGCCGACCTTTTCCATCAGGTCGGCGACGGCCGACAGGGTGGCGCCGGAGACGCGTCCGGCGATCGGGGCGACGCCAATCGCGTTGAGCCCGTTCTTGATCTTCTGCACGCCGACGTGGTCGATGGTCTGCTTGACCGGCGCGGGGGCCGGGCCGTCGATGAGCCGACGGTTCAGGTACTCGGTTTCGAGGACCTCGCGGAACTTTTCGACGCCCCAATCCTTGATCAGGAACTTCAGCCGCGCCTTGGCGCGCATCCGCCGGTAGCCGTAGTCGCGGAACACCTGGGTGACGGCCTCCCAGACGTCGGGCACCTCGTCGAGGGGAATCCACACTCCGACCCGCTGGGCCAGCATCGGGTTGGTCGACAATCCGCCGCCCACCCACAGATCCAGGCCGGGGCCGTGCTCGGGGTGGTTGACGCCGACGAACGCGACGTCGTGAGTTTCGTGGGAGACATCCTGCAGGCCCGAGACCGCGGTCTTGTACTTGCGCGGCAGGTTCGCGTACTCGGGATTGCCCATGGAGCGCCGGACGATCTCGTCGATCGCGGGGGAGGGATCGAGCACCTCGTCGAGCGAGTCGCCGGCCAGCGGCGAACCGTGGATGCCACGCGGGCAGTCGCCGCACGCCTCGGTGGTCTGCAGGCCGACCGAGTCGAGCCGCCGCCAGATTTCGGGAACGTCCTCGATGCGGATCCAGTGCAGTTGCACGTTTTCCCGGTCGCTGATGTCGGCGGTGTCGCGGGCGAATTCGGTCGAGATCTGACCCAGGGTGCGCATCGAGTGCGCCGTGAGCGGTTTGCCGTCGGTGCGGACCCGCATCATGAAGTACTTGGCTTCGATCTTGTCGGTGTTGTCGTCGCCGGTCCAGCTGCCGTCGTAGCCCTGTTCGCGTTGCGTGTACAGGCCCATCCAGCGGAAGCGCCCGCGCAGATCGGAGTGATCGATGCTGTCGAAGCCCTGGTTGGCGTAGACGTTGACGATGCGGTCGCGCACGTTCAGCGGCGCGTCGTCATTCTTGATCTTCTCGGTGTCGTTGAGCGGTTCGCGATCACCCAGCGCCCACTGGCCCTCGCTGCGGGTCTTGGCGGGACGTGCTGTGGTCATGTGGTGTGCTCCTTCGCGGTGCGTGGGCTGCAGGGCTGCTGGCCAGGGCATCGACGCGATGATGTTGTCAGTCAGAGGTGAGCGCAGGCGCTCCGTTGCGCCCACGTCTCATGGCTTCATAGTGCCGTGGCTAGGCGGCGGCTGGTAGAGGTCGCGCCGTTGTGAGGACACAACCGTTGGTTGTGTGTGCCCGTTCACGTTTATTGGTCTGGCGCGCAGCGGGATTGCAGTAGCCTGCGGTGGTGTCTGGGCCGACGCTGGACGCGCGGGAGCGGTCCGCGCTGTGTGACCTTTTCGCCGAGCTCGGGCCGTCCGCCCGCACGCTGATCGAGGGCTGGACGTGTCGCGATCTCGCCGCCCATCTGGTGCTGCGAGAGCGCGATGTCGTGGCGGGACCTTGCCTCGTCCTGTCGGGCCCCTTCCAACGGTTCGCCGAGCGGCGCCGGGTCGCGATGGCCCGCCACGATTTCGGGTGGCTCGTCGCGCGGATCCGGTCCGGCCCGCCCGTCGGGCTCTTCCGCATCGGATGGGTACGCGCGCTGGCCAATCTCAACGAGTTCTTCGTGCACCACGAGGACGTGCGCAGGGCTCAGGGATTGGGGCCGCGTTGTTTGGCGTCCGACATGGACGCGGCGTTGTGGCGCAACGTATGCCGCGGCGGGCGTTTTCTGAGTCGGCGGCTTTCTGGTAGCGGGCTCGCCGTGGAGTGGGCCGGCTCGCGAGTGACGGTGCGGCCTGGTTCGGCGGTGGCGCTGCTTCGCGGCGAACCGGGGGAGCTGCTGCTGTATCTCTTTGGCAGGCAAGGCGCGGCGGACGTCGAAGTGACCGGGCCGCCGGAAGCCGTTGCGGCGGTGCGGTGCGCGCACTTCGGGATGTGAGCCGTCGCCTAAGTCACAGGAGCCACAGGCGCCTCTGGAAAAAGCGGCACCCAAAGTGCCCGCCTCATAGCGACAACTCGCGGCGCTGGGCGCCGAGGCCGCCGTTGTCGCTTAGAGGCGGGCACATTGGCATATCCTTCTGAATCGCCGGCTTGTGGTCGACGAGGCTTGCGTCGCTTCCCAATCGCTCCTCTACGACGTCGTATTCACACTTGAACGCTGACAGGCGCTTTCCGTGGGCACCTAAGTCACAGGAGCCACAGGCGCCTCTGGAAAAAGCGGCACCCGAAGGGCCCGCCTCATAGCGACAACTCGCGGCGCTGGGCGCCGAGCCCCGCCGTTGTCGCTTAGAGGCGGGCACATCGGCATATCCCCGCAATTCGGCGGCGGAGAGCCGGGCGGCGAAACGATGTCGGCTCAGATCGGCGGGCGTAGCATCAGCTCATCTGAGGCCATAGACATGAGTCACAACCCCAACGCCTCGACCGACGTCGATAAATGGGACCCCGGTCTGACCGAGCACGTCGTCGCGCTGACCCGCCCGATCGTCAAACGGTATTTCCGTTCCGAAGTGCGCGGCCTGGACAACATCCCGTCGGGACCGGCGCTCGTGGTGGGCAACCATTCCGGCGGGCTCACGACGTTCGACCTGCCGGTGTTCGCCGTCGACTATTACGACAAGTACGGCTACGACCGCCCGCTCTACTCTCTTGGTTTCGACACCATCTTCGCCGGACCGGCCGGTGACTTTCTGCGGCGCACCGGGGTGATCCGGGCGACGCGGGAGAACGCCGCCGAGGCATTGGCCGCCGGTGCCATCGTGTTGGTCTATCCGGGCGGCGACTTCGATGTCTACCGGCCGACGCTGCGGAAGAACACCATCGACTTCGACGGACGAACCGGTTACGTCACCACGGCCATCGAGGCGAATGTCCCGATCGTTCCCGCCGTCTCCATCGGCGGACAGGAAAGCCAGTTCTTCTTGAGCCGTGGCAGATGGCTGGTACGAGCGCTTCGGCTCACCAAGCTGGAGCGCAAGCTGTTCCGAACGGACATCTTGCCGATCACCATCGGTTTCCCGTTCGGGCTCAGCGTGGTCGCGCCGGTGAACTTGCCGCTGCCCACCAAGATCGTCACCGAGGTGTTGTCTCCCATCGACATTGCCAAATTCGCTGATGCGTCCGACATCAACAGGCTCGACGCGCATGTGCGCGGGGTGATGCAGAAGGGGCTCAAAGCTCTTGCCGCTCAACGCCACTTTCCGGTTGTCGGCTGAGCGCTTCAGTGGCGAAGACCACGTCCGGATTGAGAATGCCCGCGGGGTCGAAGCTGTGCTTGATGCGGCGCATCAGGTCGACCTTGACCGGGTCTTCCAGTTCGAGGAAGTACGGGGTCTTGGCGCGGCCCAGGCCGTGTTCGCCGGAGATGGCGCCACCCAATTCCATTGCGAGCGCGAAGATGTCGGTCATGAGTTGCTTGCGCGTGTCGGGGTCCTTACAGAAGATCGCCAGGTGCACGTTGCCGTCACCGGCGTGCCCGCAGCCCGCCGCGGCGCCGCCGGCGGCCACCGCCATGCCGCGCGCGGCGGACAGGAACTTCGGCATCGCGCTGCGGGGCACCACGGTGTCGATGAGGTCGTCGGCCCCGACGGCCTTCAGCGTCCAGAACGCCTTCTCCCGCGCCTCGATCAGCTTGCGCGCCGAACCCCCTTCCAGCACATAGGCATCCACGGCGCCCAGCTCGGCCAGCAGCTCGCCGGCCGTCTCGACGTCCTCGTCCAGCCGCCCGGCGGTCCGGTTCTCAAGGGCCACAACGAGGTAGGCGTCGCAGCTGTCGCGGACGTTGTCGGGGACACCAAGCTCCAGGTTCTGGGTGTGGACGAGCGCCGCCATCGTCACGTTGTCGATGTACTCCAGGATGTAGGGCGCGAGGCCGCTTCCCACCACCTTGGGCACCGCGGCCATGATCTGGTCAAAGTCGGCGAACGGGGCGAGCACGGCGGCGTTGTGGTCGAGCCGCGGATGCAGCTTGACGGTCACCTCGGTGGCCAGGGCCAGGGTGCCCTCGGATCCGACGATGAGCTGGGTCAGGTCGTAGCCGGTGGAGATCTTGGCGATCTTGCCGCCGGTGCGGATGAGTCCGCCGGTCGGCAGCGCCGCCTGCAACCCGACCACGTTGTTCCGCGCGATCCCGTACTTCACCGCGTTCATGCCGCCGGCGTTGGTGCCGACGTTTCCGCCGACGCTGGACGACAGCTCGCCCGGGTGGACCATGTAGCGCAGGCCGCTGTCGGCGGTCGCGACGTCCAGTTCGGTCAGCGTGACGCCGGGTTGGACGACGGCGACCTGGTTGGTGGTGTCGACCTCGAGGACGGCGTTCATGCGCTCGAAGGAGATCACCAGTCCGTCGGCGCGGGGGATGGCCGCGCCCGACAGGCCGGTGCCGGATCCGCGGGCCGTCACCGGAACGCCGTTGTCCGAGGCGGCCTTCAACAATTGCGAAACTGCTTCCGCTGAAGCGGGTTTGGCCACATATGCCGGCCGTTGCGGCGGCTTGGTCAACACCTCGTCGTGCCAGTAGTCCTCGGGGATCGCGTCGCCGGTCAGCAGGTTGTGCTCGCCGACGATCTCGGAGAACCGCGCCGTCATGTCGCTCATTGGGCCTCCCTCCGGTTCACCTTATCGCCGCCGTGAGGTGATCGATGGGGGTTCGCATCCGGCCGCGCACGATCGGCACGCAGCCGTCGGGGAGGTCGGTGGTGACCTCTACGCCGGAATCGCCGAGCTCATCGAGGAATCTCGGTAGTCGCTCCATCGCGCCGGTGGGCAGGTCGTGCAGTACGACCGCGGTGTGCTCATGGTTACGGGTATCGGCGAGCGCCCGGTCGACCCATCCGCTGGGGTCGTCCCAGTCGCGCGGGACGCTGTTCCACAGGACGCAGGTGTACTTCTCCGCGATGAGGTAGTCGACCGCCGTCTGGTTCAGGCAGCGTCGTTCGAGCGCGCCCTCGGTTCCCCACGGCCTGAAGTAGCGATCGGCATCGTTGAACTCGTCCAAAATCTCTTGCGTGCTGCCGATTTCGTGAAGGGTCTCCGCCGCGGAGAGCTCGCCAAGGGGTCGGCCGTGGGTGAAGGAGTGATTGCCGATCCGGTGGCCCTCGCTCACCGCGCGCTCGATCAGCCGGCGTCCCGTCGGCGAGCAAACCCTCTCACCGACGACGAAGAAGATGGCGGACATCTGACGCTGAGCGAGGGCATCGAGGACCCGATCCGTGACACCGGGGGTCGGGCCGTTGTCGAAGGTCAACGTGATTTTTGGTCGCATCACTTCAAAGAGTATCGCGCTGGTCCTTGCCTGACTGATCGATCAGGCAGTAACTTTATTCGGAAGCGACGAGACGAGTCGAGGTTGACCGAAGCGATTTCGAAGACTGGGGAAACCGCCGGTGACACCCGGCAGCGCATCCTGCAGACGACGATGCGCTGCTTCTGTGCGTACGGCTACGAGAAGTCCTCGATGAAGCTGATCTCGGCGAAGGCCGGCGTTTCGCAGACCCTGCTGCACTACCACTTCGAGACCAAGGAAAAGCTCTTCCAGGCGGCCATCGACGACATGGCCAAGAATATGTTCGCCGCGGCGGCGGCCCGGTTGTCGCAGGGACCGCCCGTGCGGGATGGCCTCGGCGAGGCGGCCGGCCTGCTGTACACGCTGTTCATCGACGACATCGACGCGGTCACGTTCATGGTCGAGTTCGCCGCGGCGGCCAACCACAACGAGTTCCTGCGGACCGCGTATGTCGACTATCGCGATACCCAGCGGCGGCAGTTGGGTGAGCTGCTGCGCACCATCGCCGGTGACCAGGCGCCGCAGCGGTCGATCGACGAGGCGGTGCGTCTCTGCGAAATCGTGCTGCTCGGCATGTCGATGCAGCGCCCGTTCGTCGCCGACACTTCAGGCTTCCGCGCCGACTTCGACGCCTTCGCCGAGATGATCGCCGCCCGCTTCACCGAGAGATTGGATTCGACGAGCTGATGAACACCACCATTCAGGCAGTGCCGCCGATGGTCGAAGACGCAGTGACCGGATCCGGCGGCAAACGAATCTTCGTGCGCCGCTACGACAACGACAAGGCCGACTATGTCTTGGTGCTGGTGCATGGCACCGCGGGCAACAGCGAGAGTTACGACGCGTTCGCCGAGCACATGCGCCGCCACTACCGTGCGGCGGTCTATTCCTTCGACCTGACCGGGCATGGCCGCACCGAGGGCAAGCCGGGTGTGTTCAGTTTCGAAGCCTTCCTCGAAGACACCAGGGCGGTCACCGATTACGCCGCACGACGCACGTCCCTGCCCGTCGTCGTGCACGGCGCCAGCCAAGGCGGGGAGGTCGCCTTCCACGCGCTCGACGCGTGCCCGGCCGTGACGGCCGGTGTGTGCATGAACATCCTGTTGAACCACGAGGCGCCAATGAGCCTGCCGATCCGGCTCTTCCGGTCGCCGCTGGCGAAATTCGCGGCGGAGAAGGTGGGCGATCGGCTGCGCGTCCCGCTGCGGCGGTTCATCGACTTCAAGGCCGCCTACCAAGAAGACCCCGGACTGCTGGACACCAAGAAGAACGACCCGCTTTACGTCTGGTCGTACGGGTTCAAGAGCTACCACTCGGTGTTCAACTATGTGCCGCCGAAACCCGCCGCCGCCAACACGAAACCCGTCCTGATCGCCTGCGGCGAGCACGATGAGATTGTCGGTGTCGAGCACTGCCGAGCCTGCTTCGAGCGGATCGG
This sequence comes from Mycobacterium sp. 852002-53434_SCH5985345, assembly GCF_001667155.1. NCBI lineage: Bacteria > Bacillati > Actinomycetota > Actinomycetes > Mycobacteriales > Mycobacteriaceae > Mycobacterium > Mycobacterium sp. 852002-53434_SCH5985345. The sequence goes on along the minus strand of NZ_LZIE01000080.1, from coordinate 22,036 downwards.
CGGGACCAAGGACTTCTTCGTGATGCCCGGTGGGGGCCATCAGCTCATGTTGTTCGACACCGGCGTCTACAGCCGCGTGATCGACTCGTGGATTCGGCAGCGTGTGCTCGGCGGGGCCCAATCATGGCAGGCACCAGTCGAACCCGAGGAGCGGAGCTACTTCGAATTCCTGGACCGTGAACGGGCCAACGACGCGGCGGGTGAGCCCGAATACCACTATTCGATCATCGATCGCGCGCTGATGCGGATCAGTAACGGCACGATCGAGCGCGGGGTCCGTTACTTCTCCAACGCCGAAGTGAGCGAGCAGTGGCGCTTCACCGCCGATCTCGTCGGCGAAATCGACTACGCCGCATGGGACTTCCTCCGTGACTACCTGCCGCCGGCGAATGGTCAACGCCCGGCGATGGCCGTGGTCGGCTGCGGTAGCGGCGGGGCGATCGCGGGGTTGCTCGAACGATATCCGGAGCTGGGTGAATGGGACGTCGTCGGCATCGACGTCGACTACAAGTCGATCGACGCGGCCCGCAAGCGCTTTGCCGGCAAGACCGGTGTGACCTTCGTCGTCGGCGACGCCCGTAACCCGGAGGTGTTGGGCGCCAATCGGTTCGACCTCGTTTACCTGCACGGGGTCCTTGACCACTGCACCGAGCACCGCCGCCTGATGGACAGCGTGTTTCGCGCGCTGAAGCCGGGCGGCCGGATGTTCTATGTCGCCCCGGATCGCAACCTGTGCACGTGGCTGTGTTTCGTCACGATCGGGCCGCTGTTCGTGTTCGGCCTGCACAAGCCGAACCACGACTTTCGGCGATTCCCGCGCCCGGCCGAGTTGAACGCGATGCTCCAGGACGCCGGTTTCGAGCTGCTGCCGCGGCGCGACCGGCCGGCCGTCCCCGCCATGGTCGGGGTCGAATACAAGTCGGGGATGAATCCGTTTCCCGTCAAGAGGTCGGTGCGCACTCGGGCCCTCGGCGAGGAAATCTTCGAGCACACCGAGCCCAGGTGGTGGCTGGGGAGCGGCTTCGTCGGCGAGTACGCGGGGGCGGTCCACAAACCGCGGCAGAACACCGCTGTTTAACGCCTGTCGAGTAGCGGGTTTCGATTTCGGATTGCGTGGTTATCCCGAACCAGCAGGGAGTCAGCTTTCCGACAGGAGATCGACACGGACCTCCAAGGAACCCAGTCTTACCGCGGCCAGAGCAGTAACGGAGTGCCTCTGGTGCCGGGCGGGCTTCTTGGCGACGGTCGGTACGAACTGCGCGGCGTCCTGGGCCGCGGCGCGATGGCCGAGGTGCGTGAGGGATGGGACCGGAAGCTGAACCGGCCCGTCGCCATCAAGCTGCTCTATCCCGGGGTGGCCGACCGGCCGGACAGCCGGTTGAGGTTCGAAACGGAGGCGCACGCGGCGGCGCGGCTGACCGGCCGCCACGTCGTGGTGGTCCACGACATCGGCGAGCACGACGAGTTGCCGTTCATCGTCATGGAGCGGCTACCCGGCGTGTCGCTGGCCGACCACATCGCCCGCGGGCCGCTGCCACCGGCGTTCGTGCACGTCGTGCTCGACGGTGTTCTCGACGCCCTTGCCGAGGCGCATAGCGCCGGCATCCTGCACCGCGACGTCAAGCCGGGCAACATCTTGTTCAACGCAGCGGGCGAACCCAAGCTCGCCGATTTCGGCATCGCCAAGACGTCCGGCGCCGCCTACACCAGGGCGGGTGAAGTCGTCGGCAGCATGGCGTATCTGAGTCCCGAGCGGCTGACGTCCAAGCCGGCCACGGCGTTCGACGACCTGTATGCCGCGGGCGTGGTGGGTTACGAGGCGCTGACCGGGCGGCGCCCGTTCCCGCAGGAGGACCTGGGCGCGCTGGCACGCGCAATCCTGCACACGTCACCGCCGCCGCTGGTCGCGCTGCGCCCGGACGTTCCACCGCCCCTGGCCGCCGCGATCGAACGCGCGATGGCGCGCGACCCGGCATGGCGGTTCGACCACGCCGGCGCGATGCGAGCCGCGCTCGCCGGCACTGCCCCAGCAGCGATGCCCACTGGCACCCGGGTGATGGAGGCGCCGCCGGCCGCCGTGCTGACCTATACACCCGCCGGTGCGACCCCGGAGCCGGACGCTCCGCGGCGCAAGTGGTGGATCGCGGCGATCGTTGCCGCGTTCTTGTTGGCGCTGCTCCTGTTGGCCATCGATCCGCCGTTCTCGGCGCCACCGCCGACGCCGACCACGACCACCACCACGCCGACGCCGCCGACGACCACCGCCACCACCACGCCCAGCAGCACCGCGGAACCGGCGCCACCGCCCCCACCCGGTCACCCCGGCAAAAAGCCCAAAGGCGGGCACGGCGGCTGACTTGAAAACTCTTCACTCAACGGCGGGGTAACCCCGACGTTTGGGCGGCTTGATTTTGCCTGGCAACAGGGGCATCTGAGTGACTGGCAGGCGCGTGACGTGCAGCCTACGCTCGCGCTGTGCGGCAAACGATGCGTGTGGACAGCGCCGGTGTCGGGGCTATGGCGGCCCGCTGGGGTGCATTGGTGGATGGTCTGGACGGCACGGCCGCGCCAACGGGGCTGTTGTCCTATCAGCCCAGCGCGGCCGCCGTCAACGGTGCCCACGTTGATGTCGCGGTGTTCACCGCAGGGCTGGCCGGTCGGGTGCGTGCACGCGCCATCGGCGTCGGTCAAGCCGATGCGCGCTACATTGCCAATGAAGCTGAATCTGCCACCGACCTCGCTGCGGTAGCTCCGCCGGTGACCAGCGTGTAGCGATGGCGGCGGTTGGCGGGGCTCCTAATCTGTCGGCACTGTTAGCCTGGCCCACCGACCATCTCACCGAGGCGGCCGCTCACTGGGACGCCGTTGGTGAGCGTAGCTATGTTGTCGCCCATCAGGTTTGGCGAGACGCCGCCTCGGTCGATTGGCGCGGCGAAGCCGCCGACGCGTTGCGTCGTGCGATGCATGCCGACCTGCAAGCCACGAGCGCAGCAGTCGACCAGCTACAGGCGGCAACCCGGGTCGCTCGCAGCGGGGCGTCGGATTTGTATGCGGCCCGATCCCGAGTTCGCTACGCGGTAGATGATGCTCGTTCAGCGGGATTCGAAGTGGGCGAGGACCTTTCGGTCACCGACCGCATGGGTGGCGGGTCAGCCGCGGAGCGGGCCGCGCGGCGCGCCGCAGCACAGGCGTTCGCCGGCGAAATCCGCCAAAGCGCCACGCAACTGGTTGGCCTGGATCAGCAAGTCGCCAGCAAAATCACCGCCGCGGTGGCCGGAATCCGCGACACGTTCCCGCAACCTCCCGCCTCTATCGCTCCTCCGCCGGCCCAAAATCGCCATGTCTACGCCGTCGACCGCGTCTGGAAACAAGACGGCAACGGCGGACCGAATCCCGGGCCTACCGGCGGCCCCAGCGGTGACGATATCCGTCGGGTGCTTGAGAGACTGCCTGTTGGCGATCGACCAGACGTCAGGGAAGTGCGTTCTCCGCAAGATCTCGAGAACTTGTGGAAATGGGCCAAACAGCACGGAGTCGAAATGCCGAACGGCTACGGCGACCCCGGCAAAGGGATTCGATACCGGCTACCTGACGGCACGACGATCGGGCAGCGCTGGACCGCCGAGTCCAACGGAAAACCAGTTGTTGACATCAACATTCCCGGTCACGGTGGCTATACAAAAGTTCACATCAATCCGAGAGGTGGGGTACCAGAAATAGCGCTCTCCCCGCCGCGTCCTGCTGGCCCGCCTGCGTCCGGAGAACCTGCTGTCACCCCGCAGGCACCGGTCCGTGCGCCCGTCGAAGCTCCGCCCGCTGTTAAACCCGCCCCAGGCACCCCAGAGGGTGGGGGCGCAATGCCAGGTTTCGGCGGGCTGCCCCCAAACTCCCCTGCGACGGGCCCGCACCCCATCCATATTCCGCATACTTTGGACCACAAATGGCCGCTTCTCGGCGAGATTCCCGAAGAATTCGAAGGCCCACAAGAATGATGACCGAAGCTAACAACCCAAAGAACTGCTACGTCGGAGAAAATGATGATCCAGCCTGATGACCGGCATCTAGGGCACAACAAGCCGGGAATTAACGCCGAAGAGTTCCTGCGTAAGGAGCTGCTGCTCGACGGGCTGGCAATGTGTGTCCCGATGGCGCAGGTCACATCCGTCATGAGACGTCACCACCTCGCCGATACCGTCGAGGATGAGCAAAACTTGGTGCTGCGCACGATTCGATCCCTGCTCGACGACGGCCTCATGAAGATCGGAGACATACTCGGCGCTTCCGATGAACGAGTGGTGCCCTGGGATCTCTCGATCGATGCCGCCATGAAGCGCCTTCGCGATCTTTTCGTCGGCCACTACGACGAGCCCACGCTGTGGGATCTGGCGGTCTGGTTCCAATTGACACCCGACGGCGAAAAAGTGGCCGAGTCGCTGAAAGGCGGGCAGTAGTTCGACCGTTAGCGCGGTCAGCGCTGTCCGCGCCGTACCCGGGCAACAAACACAAAGGCGGGCACGGCGGCTGAGGTCGATATGGGATCGGTAGCTGGCCGGCCGTTGTGTGCTTACGGCATGAGGAAGAAGTGGATGGCCGGCGCGCTGCTGACCGCCGGCATCGGCGCGGGGCTGGCCGTGGGCGTCGCGCAGGCCGACCCGTATGGCCACGTCGGCGGGAACTGCCCGGCCGGGCACACGTGCGGCAGGTGGTGCCCGGGCGAGCGCGTCCCGGACAACTTCATCAGCTGGGACATGGGCGTGTGCCACCTCTATTACTACGACTACCGCGGCGTCGTCGACGCCGACACCGGCGCCGTCTACGGGTGGCCGAGCGGCCCGATCACCGCCACCCCGCGGGCGCCGGCCGGCCCGCCCAACTTCAACTGCGGCCTATTCTGGTGCCCGGTGCCGCCGCACGCGTGAGCCGCCGCACGTTAGGTCGGCGCCCAATTCGGGAACCCGCACGGCTGGACCTTTACGACCTAGCGAAAGGACTGCCCATTGACCTCGCGGCTTGGCACCCGGTTCGGGCCCTACGAGCTGCGATCGCTGATCGGTGAGGGCGCGACGGGCGAGGTCTACCGGGCGCACGACACGGTCAGGGACCGGACGGTCGCGGTCAAGCTGTTGCCTGCCGAGATGGCCGCCGAACCCGGCTTCCAGCAACGCTTTCGGCGGGAGTGCGCTGTTGCCGCGCGGTTGCAGGAGCCCCACGTCATCCCGGTGCACGACTTCGGTTCGATTCATGGCGTTTATTACGTCGACATGCAGCTGGTCGAGGGCGGCAGCCTCAAGGACCTGCTGCGCGAGCGGGGCCCGCTGGAAGCGCCGCGCGCCGCGTCGATCGTGGCGCAGGTGGCACGGGCGCTGGACGCCGCGCACGCCGCCGGGCTGGTGCACCTGGGTGTCCGGCCGGAACACGTGCTGCTGACCCCCGATCACTTCGCGAGTCTCGTCGACTTCGGCATCGGGCATGCCGACGGTTCGTGCGTGTATATGGCGCCCGAGCGGTTCACGACCGGCCGGGTGGGACCGCAGACCGACGTGTACTCGCTGGCCTGCCTGCTCTACGAGTGCCTCACCGGGCATCCGCCGTTCGAGGCCACGGACCCGGCCGAGCTGAAGAGTGCTCACATGTTGTCGCCGGCGCCGCGACCCAGCATCATGCGGCGCGGCGTCGGCCGGGCTTTCGACGACGTCATCGCCCGCGGCATGGCGAAACAGCGTGAGGCGCGGTTCGCGTCCGCGGGTGAATTGGCCCGGGCGGCCAGCGAGGCGGTGAACGCGGCATACGAGCCGGTCGCGGTCGGTGCCGAAGCCGGGCCCCTGCGCACCCGGCCGTTTGAGGCGGTCTATCCGAATCCGGAGGACACCGGCTTCAGCCCGTATCCGCCCGTTGAGCCTTCGCCGCCGGCGCCGCGTCGACCCTTGTTGGGTGGCCGGGCGCCGCTGGTGGGGATCGGGGCGGCGGTGGTGCTGGTGATCGTCGGGCTGGTCGTGGCGCTGGTATCTGCGTTGACGAGCGGCGGCTCGCCGCCGCCGGCCGCTTCGAAGCCTTCGCCCCCGCCGTCTAGCCCACCGCCGCCGAAGACGCCGACGCTGTCTGCTCCGGTGCGAGGTGCCGACGGGTTAGGGTTCGTCGGCGAGACGGCCCGCTGCGACCCGGGGAACCCGCCGGCGGCGGTGGTGCGGACCGCCAAGTCGCTGGCCGTGGTGTGCCAAAACCTCAGCGGCAGTTACTACTACCGCGGCGAACGCATCCGCGACGGCGCGCACATCGAGCTGTCCAACGCGGAGCGCGTGGGGGACGGGTTCGACGTCACCAACCCGGTCGACGGCGTCGTCTACGAGGTGCGCCCGAATCGGCTCCGGATCATCAGCGGCAGCCACGTCGATTCGTCGGAGCCGGTGCTGCAGTACGCGACGGCATCGTAATCACGCCGGCCGGCTGCCGATCTCCAGGCCGGCCAGCTCGCAGGTGCCGTCGAAGATTACGCGGCCGAACTCCCGCACCCTGCAATGCAATCGGCCCGCGAGGTGCTCGAAGTCGGTGTCGATGTTGCGCCGCTGCGCGGGCAGCGGCACCGGCAAGACGTGCGGTTCCGCGCGGGTGCCGTCTCCGTCCAGCTCTATGCGGTAGCGGGGTGTGCGAGCTGACACGGTCCAGCGTCCGTCGCCGACATCCGAGCGCACGGGCGCCGGCGGGGTGACCCGGATGACGCGGTCGCCGAGTCGCACGACGATTCCGGTGACGTCCCTGCGGATCGGGCCGAGCTGGAGCAGCCCTCCTGAGAACGCCACCGAGACGTCGGCGTCGCCGAAATCGTGTGCCTGACCCCACCACCAGCGCTCGGGGAAGCCCGCGCCCCAGTTGCGTTCGGTGTAGAGCCGGGCGTCAGTGAACGACCACGTGCGGTCACGGAATTTGACTGTGCCGGTGGCTTTTCCGCCGAGTCGGTAGGGATGCCAGTATTGGTTGAGAAAGGGGACCGAAGAGAAGACGCCGCCTCCGCCAAAGGCCTTGGGCCAGTTGAACGGATCGGTGAAATGCAAGTCGAAGTGGATGCTGTCGAGGTCGATCGTGAGCCGATCGGTGCTCGCCGCCAGGCGGCAGTCGGGAGCGGTCCCGGCGTGCACGGAGAAGGTGGACGATTCGGCGTGGGCGCCGTCCAGGGCCGCCGAGCGCACCACGTCGCCGGGATGCAGCGCGACCGCGACGGTCGCCCAGTCCCCGTCCGGATTCCGGTTCACGCTGCACAGCGCGACGACCACGCGACCCGAGGCGGCATCAGTCAGGCGCCAGAACCAGCCCTCCATTTCTGTCCCGTGTGAGGGAACCGGATCTCCGAAGGGCACGTCGGCACCGGTGCGCCGATAGGCATGGACCAGTGGGTTGGTCGCGCTCGCCGCTATCCATCGCAGGTAGGAGGTGGTCATCTCTTGTCGGCCAGCCCCGACTGCACGAGCGCGTCGTCGATGAAGCGCTGCACCGGCCGCGAACGGAAGAATCCGGTGTGACCGCCTGGGTACCACTGGATTTCGGGCTTGCCCCAGTGCTCCCAAAGCCGGGTGACCTGGTCGCGCGGGTGCACCAGGCGGTCGGCGAGGCCGGCGTAGATGAAGCGGCCTTTTTTCGGCACGCGCGGGGTCAGTGCCAGCGGAGAGATCATCCGGCCGAGGGGTTTGGCCGAGTTCATCGTGTGGCGCAGGGCGGCGTGGCCGCTGAGGCCGGCGTGGCGGCCGACCAGGTTCACCAGGTCGACGGCCGGCACGCCCAGGATCGCGCAGGCGAGGCCGTCGTCGAGGCTGGCGACCAGCGACGAGATCAGACCGCCGAGCGAGATGCCGTTGACCCCGATTGCCGCGTCGGGCTGTTGCGCGCGGATCCAGGCCGTGAGTCGCCTGATGTCCCAGACCGCCTGGGCGGCGCCGTGGACGTCGTCGAGCACGTCCTCGCTGGGGAATTTCGGGCCGCCGCTTGCTCGGGGGCCATGCATGGGAAGCACGGGAAGCGCGACGTTGAGGCCGAAATCCCGATACAGGTGCCAGGCGTGAAACAGCATGGGGTCGAGCGCGGCCCGTCCCATCTCGGCGCCGTGGATGCAGATCAGCCAGGGCCGCGGCCGGCGGTGCCGGAACATCAGGGCGTATTCGCGGTTGTTGCCGGTGTAGCTGCACCACCGTTCGCGGCCCGGTTCGCCTTCATGGGGCTCGTACTCGCTGGCGAAGGACAGCCGCTCGTAGTTGCGTCCCATGCTGCTGACGCGCTTGACCGTCACGTCGGTGGGGGGTGGGGGCGGGGCAAAGAACCCCTCGGCATTGTCGAGCCAGCCCTTGTCTCCGTAGAACTCTTGTGCAGCAAGCACTTCGCTGTCGATCCGTTCGAGGGTTTTCGCGTCGGGAGCTCGACGCAGCAGGCTGAAGCCGGCCAGCAGGATTTCGTCGCGGAATGCCTGTGCCGCGAGCGCAACGGTGGGGCGGGCCACCGGTAGCTCGTCGGGCTGGCGATCCAGGTAGGTGCCCCACGAGCGGGCGTAGAAGCCGCCGGTCCGGGTGAACGGACCGAGCATTTGCGTGATCGGGTTGGTGGGCATCTAGCCTCGCTTCGCTCCGGGAGTGAAGGTGACCGGCAGCGTGCCCAGGCCGGTCATGCTCGGGTTTCCCAGGTATTGCTGGACGTTTTGCACGTCGACTTCGTAGTCGGGGATGCGGTCGAGGACGGCCTTGACCATCACCTCGGCCATCAGCCGCGCCAGGTGCGAGCCGATGCAGCGGTGCGGGCCGAGCCCGAAGGCGAGGTGACGGTTGGGCGTTCGGTCCATGATGATCTCGTCGGGGTTTTTGAATTCTTTTTCGTCGTGGTTGGCGGACAGCCAGCTGATCACGACCCTATCGTTCTTGCGGAGGTGTTGGCCGCTGAGTTCAACGTCGTGAGTGACTGTGCGGCTGAGGGTTTGGTTGACCGAGAAGTAGCGCAGAAACTCGTCGGTGGCGGTGCGGTAGAGCTCCGGGTGGTCGATGAGTTGTTGTCTCATGGCCGGGTGGTTGCCTAGGTATTGGAGCGTGAGCGCGGTCTGGGAGGTGGTGGTGTCGACACCGCCGCCGATGAGGTTCCAGAGGATGTTGAGCAGCTGTTCGTCGGTGAGGCGCTGGCCGTCGAACTCGAACTGGATGAGGAAGCTGGTCAGGTCGTCTTCCGGTTCGGCTCGTCTGCTGGCCGCGTACTCGAGGACTTCTTGCATCATGGCGGGGACTTTGGCGACGGCGTCGAGGTACTCCGGGCTGTCCTGCGGGACGGCCATGACGGAGTGGAACAGGTTGGCGTAGAGGTGCCAGTTGTCGTGCGGCAGGCCCATCAGCTTCATGGTGAGGATGGCCGGGACCGGGCTGGCGTAGTCGAGAACGAGGTCCATGCGGCCGTCTTCGATCTTCTGGTCCAGGAACTCATGCGCCTTTTGTTCCATGAAAGGCTTGAGTCTCTGTAAGGCGCCGGGGGAGAGGAACGGGGCTAGCGCGTGCCGTAGGGCTAGGTGGTAGGGGCCGTCGACTTCGCCGATGCCCAGCGCCGGTTGACCTTCGGGGCGCGGGACGCCCATCTCTCCTTGATAGTCGACGCCGTCTTCGGCGTTGGGCTCGTACTTGTGGGCGAAGGTGTCGCCGTCTCTGGCCGTGTGGCTGACCGCGTCGTAGCTGCTGAGGAACCAGAATCCGCCGTAGTTCTCATTCCAGGCGACCGGGCAGCGTTGCCTCAGCTCGGCGTTGATGGCCAACTCGTTGAGGTTGAACGCGTCGGAGTGATGGTCGAAGTCGACGATGGCGTCGTCGCTGACGTCGGGACGTGTTGCCATCTGGTTGGTCCTCCACCGCGGCCGAGGTGCTTTTTACACTATCTTTGCATTATTACGCGCCTGGTTCTGCCGAGAAAGGCCACGATGAGTAGTCACCGGACGACCTTCAACCATGTCGGATTGTGCGTCTCCGATCGGCAGCGGTCGCGGCGGTTCTACGAAAATGTGCTCGGGTTTCAGTTCTGGTGGGAGCTCGATCCGCCTGACGGCCCGACCTCCAAGCTGGTCCAGCTTCCCGAGCCGCTCGGGGTGCATGCGACCTACTTGGTGCGCGACGGCTTTGTGCTCGAACTGATGGACTACTCGAAGCGCCAGGTGCACTCCGGGGCGGAACGCGTCATGGATCAGATTGGGCTGACGCACATTTCGTTCTCGGTGTCCGATCTTGCCGGGGCGTTGGAGAAGGTCGAGGAGTTCGGGGGAGCGGTGGTTGACGCGACGGTGACCGAGGCGATGGCGATGGTTCGGGATCCGGATGGGCAGTTGTTGGAACTGCTTTCGGATGGGTGGCTCTCGGCGTTGCCGGCGCGGCCTTAGTCAGTGTTGCGATGCTGTTTTTGAGTCGGCTATTGCGACAGCCGACATGGGCTTCGTTACGCTCACTGGCTACTCGCCGGGTATGTCAGCCGTGACTCATAAGTACTGGAATCGCGGATTCGAGAAAGTTATTTCCGAGACGAACTTTTGAGACAGCACGAGCTCGACGAAAGCGGCGGGTTCGGACCGCCCGCCCCGGTGTCTTAGATGTCGTCTGTTTCAAGACAACGTCGGCGGCCCTTGGCGGGCACACCAAGCGAAACTAATCTCAATCGAATCAAGAAGGGCTTCACTGGGTGCGACCAGGAGTGAGACGCTACGCCTGGCCGGTGGCCGCAGTTAGGTGATAAGAGCACTCGTTATTCGAGCATGCTCATGAAGTGTTGCCACGTTGTCTTGTAAGGAGAGATCGCCCCGGAAGGGGCTTGGCAAGTAATCAGGTATCCGTCAGGCGATCTCGCCATTACCTCTACTCGGGGATCACACGATGTATTTGTGATATGGACCCCGTTCACATTCGTGGGAGTTTCCAACCACATCCAGTGGTCTTGGGAGAACATCGCGCAATACAGTTCTTTACCGGTGTTGACGTCACGAGCGAGTTTGCCCAGATCGCTGCAAGAACTTCCACTGACTCCCGTTTCGGTTGGTTCGGCATATGCGGACGACATTGTGACTGTCGGCGTGGTCGCAGGCGGAGGCGGAACAGTGGCCGCGGCAGTTGGCGAAGGAGGCGGGGTCTGAGGAGTAAGGGTGGTAGCGGACGTCGGTTTGGCCGATGCTGTTCCCGTAGTCGGTGGGCTCTCAGGCTTCGGAGAAAGCTTGATGCCGAGGAAGGCTAATCCTCCGACCAGCACGAGGCTTACGGCAACGGCAATCACACGAGCCTTTGTTGACTTCGTGTCACCTGAGTCAGCTTGCGGCGGCGCTCCTGTCGGGCCGGTAGGGGCCGCCTGGGTGTCAGCCATCATGGTGTCAGCCTCGGATTGCTCCCCAGTGGTTAGTGTTGTCCGTGCAGCCTCTGCCAGGTCTCTCGCCGTTCGGTACCGCTGCTCGGGGTCTTTGGCCATTCCTTTCGCTATGACTTTGTCCATCGCCCGAGGGACGCCGCCTTGAACCATGGATGGTTGCGGGGGCGGCTCAAACATGTGGGCGGTGGCGAGTTGCTCAAGACTCTCGCCCGGGAAGGGTTGTTTGCTGGTAAGCGACTGGTAGAGCACACACGCCAGTGCATAGACATCGGCACGGGCATCGGCAATACCCTTGAAACGCTCTGGGGCCATATAGGCCCAGGTGCCGAGGGTGATGTTGCTGCTAGTCAAGGACGTCTCTCCGGCGGCCCGTGCGATCCCGAAATCAATCAGGTAGGCGAAGTCGTCTTCGGTAATCAGAATGTTGGACGGCTTGACGTCGCGATGCACCAAACCGATTCGGTGAGCGGCGTGCAGTGCGGTTGCGATCTGCTCGATTATGCGAACCGCATAGGCGGGTTGGAACGGACCTTCGCTTAGCAGACCTTGCAAGTCCTGTCCCTGGATCAAACGCATAGCCACGTACAGGCGACCTTCGATTTCGCCGAAATCAAAGATGGGCACTACGTGGGGCTCGTCGAGCCCGGCCGCCGCCCTGGCCTCCCGCCGGAACCTCTGCTGAAACACATTGTCGTCAGCGAGATGTGTCGGCAAGACCTTGATTGCTACAGTCCGCTCGGTCACAGTGTCGAAGGCCCGCCAGACCTCGCCCATGCCGCCACGGCCCAGCAACTCCACCAGGCGGTATCGCCCGAACGGCGTCCCCTCCACTTGAGCCTCCCCCGGCAACTCAGTCAGGACACAATAAGACTCTGCTACAGCACGTGGGCAGGAAGTTGATGCATTCACAGCCGCTGTTGAGGGCTACGAGCTCACAGGCTGGTAGGTCACGTAGAGCTGCAGCCGTCCGTAGGTCTGTGAAGCAGGGCGTACTCGGCGTGGTGTACCTATTGCCGTCTTCGCCGGCATGGGGCTGGGCTCTGAACACCTAGGCTGCCTTGGTGGCCAAGCGACAGCGTAGCTGGCCCTGGAAATGACTACCTCACCACAGGATGACGACGGCATCGTTGCCACCTACACAACGAACAGCGTCAACGGTCCTGCCAGTGCTTAGGTGAGCTGTGTAACCAGCAACGCATTCCATGTCGTAGCTCTGCCCGGTAATCGGGCTGTATGCAATCACTTCGGGACCACCGTTGCTGAGGTAGCTGCCGCGCACATTCATTGCAAACTGACAAGAGGTCACGCCTGTAGCAACTCCCGAGTGCCCATCAGGGCAGACAAGGAATGTCCCTTGAGTCGGGGGAGCTGCCACCGGAGGGGGAGCTGCCCCCGTCACTGGTGGCGGGGCTGCTTGCGTGATGGTCGCGGGAGGAGGTGCTGTCACGGTGACCGGCGGCGGCGTGGCTATAGGAGTCGTTGTATGAGGGACCGCTGAGGGCTCTGGCACGAGCGGCTTGCGAGGCTGCTGCAACCAGAAACCGAGGATTACAACGAGCGCGGTGAGGGGGACGAAGATCGCCGCCGCGATCAGCCCGACCTGCTTCCAAGACTGGCCCTCCCGAACCGGCTGGTCCTCCTGCTGCTCGTCAGACCAAGCTGCGGATCTCACTTCGGTAGGAGGCGCAAGCTGTTCAGTTTCATTACCCCGGCCCCATCCTCAGACCACACCCCGGTCTCTTCCTCCATGGGCTCAGCGTAGAAGCCCAGAAACCCTGGCATGCGACGTTTTCGGACATCATTTTTCAGTCCGACACGTTTGCCGTGTAGGAGCTCAGAGGCTCCCATAGAGTCCTCAATCTGATCAGTCAGAGGCTCGGCCACGCGACGAGCGGTCTCTGCGCACGACAGTCGGCAGTCCGTCCGCAGACCGTCAGCAGTAGAGCTGACAACCACTCTCATCGATCAACAGAACAAACTTTCTGAACAGCACCTTCCCAACATGCCCAACACGGCTGGAACCAACAAACGCCGGGAAAAGCGGACTGTAAATCCGTCGGCGCGCACCGCGGACCACGCCGCCCACCACGGTCGTTCCCGGCAGCTCGGAGTTGACGTGCTCGATGAGCAGGCTCGACTGGAATGTGTACGGATCCGGCAGCAACAGGTGCAGATCGTGCGCGGCCCGATCGAACCGGTAACCAGTGATCGGGCCTCCAGAGCTAGTGGGGACCAAGTCGAGCGCGAACGTCTCGGCGGCCAGGCGCGACGCCAGCCACATTGCCACTACGGGCTCGGCCTCTATCCCCTGGCGGGCGGCGAGGATTGCCTGCGCGATGCAACAGATCAGCACGGGTGCCTCGACCATCCGCTGTACCCCGTCCAGGGCGTCCACAGCCTCATCGTTGTGTGATCGGCATCCGAGTAGCACGGCGAGCGGCAACGCCTCACCCGCAAGCTCGTTGCGCGTGCGCTGCTGCCTCCACGCGGCCCACATGTGGCGGGTGCGATGGAAACCCTCGCTCCGATCCGCATCACGCCGCCTCGACTAGCCTCACATCTGGCTGCTACAAATCCACGAGGGGTATCGATGGCCACAACGGGCGAGACCCGGATAGAGGTCACCGGCTTGCACGCCATCGGGCGCGGTGTGCAACGCCCGGAACATGTTGTGGTGGCTGGTGAGGGCCGGGTGTTCGCCTCCGACAGGGCTTCTGCTGTCGCAGAACTCATCGATGAGCACACTATTCGGCACATAGGCCAGGCCGGCGGCGAGCCGAATGGGATCGCTCTGGATCGCGACGGCCACTTTCTGATCGCCAACTGGGGCTTGGGTGTGCTGCAGGATCTCGACCCGGAAACAGGCGAGATCACGGCGGTGCTGCGCGGACAACTCGACGGACGTCCGCTGCGATGGCTGAACTTTGTGTGCGTGGATTCGGTCGGCGCGCTGTGGTGTTCGGTGAGCACGGTGGCGGACGATCTCATGAATACCATCGCGCACGGCACCGCTGACGGGTTCATCTTTCGCGGCGCGCCGGATCGTCAATCGGCGCACGTAGTGGCCGAAGGCGTGAACTTCCCCAACTGCATGGCGCTGGACCGCGACGAGGATTACCTCTATGTGGTCCGCACGTTGACCGCCGACGTGGTGCGGTTTCCAATCGAAGGCGAAACACTCGGGCCACAAGAACGATTCGGCCCGCCGCTGGGTGGCCGTCGCCCCGACGAGTTCGGCCCCGACCACGGCCGTTTCCTGGCCGACCCAGAAACAAGCCGTCGCTGGGGGATGGCCGACGGGTGCGCGTTCGACGCGGAGGGAAACCTTTGGGTCACACTGGTTCTCGCCAACAAGATCGTGGCGGTCAGCCCAGACGGCCGAGCCACGGTAGTGATCGAAGACCCCGACGGCGCGTCACTAAATAGCCCGACCAGCATCGCCTGGGGCGGTCAGGACATGCGCGACATCTACATCGGCTCAATCAGCACCCCGTACGTGCTCAAGGGCAGAAGCTCAGTGCCCGGCCTGCCGCTAATCCATCAGCGCTAGCCCGCCGAGGGCCCGGGTTTCATGAAGTCCGGCAGCGCCTCCTCCGGGTCCGCGGGGATCATCGATTCGGGCAATCCCCACAACTGGCGGATGGTGGCACCACCGTCGACGACGAGCGTCTGACCGGTGATGCGGGCCGCCAGCTCGGAGGACAGGAACAACGCGGCGTTGGCGATGTCGTGCGCCCGGGGCGCCGCCAGTGGATTGATGCCGTTGACGTTGTACTCGTTCGGCGGCTGGTCTTCGTTGCCGGAGCCCACATTGCCCGGCGCGACCGCATTGGCGCGAATCCCGTACCGGCCCAGTTCATCCGCGAAGGTCTTGACCAGCGAGATGACGCCGGCCTTGGCGGCCCCGTAGGCGGCGTGGTAGGTCGCCGACGCGATGCCGTCGACCGACGCGATCGCCACCAGCGATCCACCGCTGCCCTGGCCGATCATGTACCTGGCCGCGGCCTGAAAGAGGTAGAACACCTGGGTCAGGTTGTAATGGATTGCCGTGTCCCATAATTCGGTGGTGAAGTCCTCGACCTTCGACCAGGTCGCCCCACCAATGATGTCGACGCACACATCCACACCGCCAAGCGCCGCGACGGCGTCATCGATCGCCCGCCCGACCTGCACGGGGTCGGTCATATCGGCGACGATCGGGACGGCAGTGCCGCCCCGGCCGACGATCTCGCCGGCGATTTGCTCCGCGCGCTGCTCGTCGATGTCGATGCAGGCCACCGAGGCGCCCGCTTCGGCAAGCGCAAGTGACGTGAACCAGCCGTGGCCCGCGCGCTCGGGGATGTAGCCCGCGCCCGACACCACCGCACGCTTGCCCGACAGTCCCAAATCGATCACGCCGACCTCCGTTGCGCCACAACCAGTCCGCGGCGCCACCGCCCAATCAGCACGCCGGCTGGTGTTCCTCGAGCCCAGAGCTGGCCTGAGAGCCTTCATCGCCACGTCCCCGGAACGGCCCGACGACCTGCCCGCCCAAGTAAACGACCCCACGACCGACGGTCACGAACACCCGGCCCGTAACGCTTCCGACGGCTCCCAACGTGGCGACGGCAGCATCCAAAACACTCGGGATGTGGAAGTCCTCCCAGGTCTCGACCTGGTGCTGACGGGCCGCGGCGAAGCGGTCGAGCTCGTCGCGCAGGGCGCCGCGTTGCTTGGCCAGCTCGCGCACCGCCCAGAAGCGGAAGCCGTCGATGGCCGCGGTCTTGCCGAACCGGTCGAGGACTTCCTTCGCGCTCCGGTAGATGTCGAGGTCTTCGCGCAGGTGGTGGTCCACGAGCTCGCGAGCTTCGTCGATCGCCCGCAACAGCTGCTCGGGCTCCTTCGCCTCGATGCGGGCGAGATTCAGCCGCTGCCACTTGTGCAGCGCCTCTTCGGCGATCACCAGCAGGCTCAGCGTGTCGCCAAGCCGGTTCTCGCTGATGGCATTTCGCAGCTTCCCGGCGCGCTGCTGCACACCCAGGGTGTGATCGAAAGACGTCAGGATGCGGCTCACGTGGTTGCGCAGCTGCTCGACGGTGACGTTCAGGGCCGGCCCCAGCATGGCGACCGAATCCCAGTACGCATCGGGCAGCGACCCGAATTTGTCCAAAGAGTCGACCATCCGCGAGATCGTCAGGCTCGTGCCCAGGACATCACCGGCGCGCTGAGCGCGGGCGACGTCGAGCACCGCTTCGACCTTGTCCTCCACGCGGCGGACGGCGTCCTCCACCTCAGCGACCGCCGACTTCAGCGCCACCTGGACCGCGATCATCTGCGCTGACATCATCGCTTCCGCGCCGAGCACCGCCGGTTGCCACTGCAGCTGCGCCAGGAGCTCCCCGGCGTCGACGCCCGTCGTCAGCCGGAAGAAGCCCTCGCCGAGGGGAACGAGGTTGCCTTCCTTCAACGCCTCCACGGTGTCGCGATGCAACTGCACGTATTTGCCGGAGTCGGCCAGAAACGAAGCCAGCCCGGCGATCGCCGCGTTCGCGAGCGAGGCGCTGTCGATGCCGGCGACGCGCATGGCGTGGCCGGCGGTCGCGCGCAGCCGCGTCAGATAGGACTCGACGGCGGCGGGGTCCCCGCCCAGCAGCAGGGATTCGTCCTGGAACGACACCACGACCTCGTCGCTGTCGACCGTCGCCGACGCGTCGGACACCTCGGTCACGGCACCCCCTGATCCTTCGGCACCCCAGCAAGCGTGCCAAGAGTTAACAGGAATTTGTCGGCTAGCAAACCCGGACATTACACCCATGTGTCCGGCCGACCGCTCCGCTTTGCCATGTGTTGGGTAGGAGTTCACCCGGGCCAACGCAGGGGCCTCATGACGGACGGATTCGCGCCCGGAAGCGTCCCCCGTAACCTTCACCTGTGACCGCGCGCAAGCCCCCGCGCCTGTCCGTCGAGGACTGGCTGCAGGCCGGCTACACGCTGCTCGCCGAGCAGGGGGTGCGCGCGCTGAAGATCGAGCGGCTCTGCCAGCAGGCGGGCGTCACCCGGGGGAGCTTCTACTGGCACTTCCAGGACATGGACAGCTACCGGGCCGCGCTGGTCGACTCGTGGAACACCTTCCTGGAAAAGGACCGCCAGTCGCTGGCCGAACTCGACGCGCTGCCCCCGCGAGAACGCCTGTCCGCCATGATGACCGCCCTGACCAGCCCCGAGCATTGGACGCTGGAACGCGCGATGCGCGAATGGGCCCGCACCGACCCGGCCGCCGCCGCCAACATCCGCGCGGCGGACCGGCGCCTGCTGCGCTCCGTCACCAAGGCCTACAGCGACTACGGCTTCAGCCCCGACGACGCCAAGCTGCGCGCCGAGCTGACCTTCGCCGCCGGCATCGGGCTGCTGCACCTGGCCGGCTCGGCCCAGCAGGCGCAGAAGATCGCCCAGCGGGAGCGGTTCCTCGAGCTGATGCTCAAGGACTAGACCATCGCGATCGGGGAGATCTTGGCGCCAATCGCCAACGCCCCGGCCAACTCTCGGCTCACGTCGTAGTCGAACACCACATGCCCGGCCGCGATGTCCACGTCGCGCTTGAAGCGCTGCAGCGGGTTCGACAGGAACTGGGCGCTCGCCCCGGAGGCATTCAGCAAATCGGCGATAACAGCCCGGCTTTCGTGGACCGTGTGGGCCGCCGCCAGCCGCGCTTCCGCCCGTGCCGATCGGTGCACCCGCTCGCCGGCGGCCACCATCCGGTCGATGCCGCCGGCCGTCTCGTCGACCAGCGCCCTGAGAGCCCGCAACCGCACCCGCGCACTCGCCAGCCGGATCTGGGCGGCGGGCTGATCCTTTTGCGCCGCACCGCTGTACGCCAGGACGCGCCCGCCCAGCCGTTCGGCGAACAGCTCGGTCACCCGCTCGGCGGCACCGAGCACCGGCATGGACGCCACCAGCGCGAGCGCGGGGACCATCGGCCAGCGGTACGTCGGCACCCCATGCGCGTTCGCCCCCGGCGCCGTTCCGCCATAGATGTCGGCCACCGCGACCGTGCGATGTTCCGGAACGAAGATGTCGGTGACGACGACGTCGTGGGAGCCGGTGCCCCGCATCCCGGCGGTCTGCCAGGTGTCGACGACCTCGACCTGGTCGGCGGGCACCAGCACGAGTGCGGGATCGATCCGGTCCGGCCGCTCGATCAGCGCCCCGACCATCACCCAATCCGCGTCCATCGCGCCCGTGGCCCACGACCAGCGGCCCGTCAGGCGCACCCCGCCGTCGGCCGGGGTACCGCGCCCGGTCGGGGCCAGGGGAGCGGGCGCGAGCACCGGCCCGGAGGCGAACACCTCCTCCTGGACCCGCATGTCGAACAGCGACAGCATCCAGTTGTGCAGGGCGTAGAAGCCGAGCGTCCAGGCGCTGGACGCGCACCCGTGCGCCATGCGCCGAATCGGTTCCAGCAGTTCGGGAAACGACGCCTGGATGCCCCCGAAGCGAGAGGGGAGCAACAGCCGGAACAGCTCGGTATCCCGGAACTCGGCGACCGTCGCCGCGGGCAGCCGGCGCAGCCGCTCGGCCTCGTCGGCGCGCTCGGCGAGCCGGGCGACGAAGTCGTCGGTGATCCCGTACGTCGGGCGAGTGTCGACCGCAGACATGGCGCCGACCGTACCATACTATTTTGTACGGTCACGTAAGAGGTTCGAGGAGAACGGCTCTCAGCCCAGATCGTAGGAATCCCGGGACACACGGAAGTAATGCCCGGTGCTGCTGTCGGTGCATGTCATGCCCGACGGCTCGCTGTCGCAACTGATCGTCCCGGCGGACTTGGTCTGGCCGTAGTCGAGTGTCGGCTCGCCGGCGACGCGCAGGGTGTCGCCGTGACAGTGGATGGCGGCCGGTTGACCCTGGGTAAGGACGAAGCGGTTACCCCAGGCGAGGTGTTTGCCGCACTCCGGGGGTGGCGGTGGCTGGTAGTCGAAGTCGCTGATGTCGCAGGCGACAAAGGCGCTGTCCAGCACGCAGTAGATGTTCCCGGACGGAGATTGAAAGTTCAGGGTGTCGGCGCGTGCGATCGCGGGCGCACCGGTGGCCGCCGCAACCATCGCGCCGATGACGAGCGCCTGCCGAATCATTTGCTGAGCCTAGGCGCTGATCCGCTCGCTCGGGGCGGAAAGCCGAGAATCTTGCCGGTAGGCGTTTCCTCAGTTGGACCGGATCCGCAGTTGCTCGCGCGTGTGTTTCTCGACGAACAGCGGAACGAAATCGCGGACGCGGCTGTGCGTGAAGCGGGCATGCTCTTCGCGGACGAGGGCGTCGACGACCTCCGATGGGACTTGCGGGAACTCGTCGACCAGTTGCCGCTCGATGTCCGCCAACAGCATCTCTTCGTTGACCTGCGTGACCTTACCCATGAGCGGGGGGTTCCCGATCGGCGTTCGCCGTCAAACGGATTTCGCGTTAAGGCGGTGGTGCGATCGCGTGAACTGGCCGCGCGCCTATAACAGAGCGACTGCTCTGTTACTATGCCGGAGTGCCCCGGCCCCGTGTCCACGACCAGGACCAGATCCTGGATGCCGTCGAACGGTTGGCGGTGCGGTCCGGGCCGGCATCGGTCACGATCAGAGCCGTCGGCGACGCGACCGGGGTCTCCAACGGCGCGCTGTACCACACGTTCGGTTCACGGGCGGGACTCGTCGGGCGCGCCTGGTTGCGGGCCGGGCACCGATTCCTCAGCGCGCAAAGCGGATTGATCGACGCGGCGCCCGCGGGGGATGGCGTCGCCGCCGTGGTGGCGGCGGCCGAGGCGCCGGTGGTGTTCGCCGACAGCTACCCGGAGTCGTCGCGGTTACTGCTGACCGTGCGCCGCGACGAGCTGCTGGGCCCGGAGACGCCGCCCGACATCGCGACGCAGCTGCGCGACCTGGACCGGCTGCTGGTGGAGACCATGATTCGGCTGGCCCGCCGCCTGTGGGACCGCAAGGACGCCGCGGCAGTCGACGTCATCACCACCTGCATCGTCGATCTGCCGACCGCGATCCTGTTGCGCCGCAACAGGATCAAAGATCCCGAGGCGCGGGAGCGGCTGCGCGCCGCGGTCCGCGCCGTGCTCGAGGTCGGGGAGCCCCGGCGCACAACCAGAGAGAAGGACACGCCATGACACCGACGTACACCTGGGACGACAAGATCGCGGTGCTCCACCTCGGCGAGAACGAGAACCGGTTCTCCCCGGAGTTTCTCGACGCGATCAACGAGCAGCTCGACGAAATCCAGCAGGCCGGCGCCCAGGGCCTGGTCACCACCGCGGTCGGCAAGTTCTACACCAACGGGCTGGACCTGGACTGGCTGGGCGCCCACTCCGACCAGACCCAGAGCTACGTCGCCGGGGTGCAGGCCCTGCTTGCCCGCGTCCTCACCTTCCCGATGCCGACCGCCGCCGCGGTGACCGGGCACGCCTTCGGCGCCGGCGCCATGCTCGCCATGGCCCACGACGTGCGGGTGATGCGCGGCGACCGCGGATTCTTCTGCTTCCCCGAGGTCGACATCCGGATTCCGTTCACCGACGGCATGGCCGCGCTGATTCAGGCCAAGCTCACGCCGCGCGCCGCGGTGGCCTCGATGACGACGGGGCGGCGGTTCGGCGGGGAAGAGGCAGCCGAATTCGGCATCGTCGATGCGACCGCCGCCGAGGGCGAGGTGACCGCGGCGGCGACCGACCTGCTGCGCCCGCTGGGCGGCAAGGACCCCGGCACCCTCGGTGCGATCAAGCAGACCATGTTCCGCGAAGCGGCCCGGGCGTTGACCGACGTCTGATTGTTACCATCGCGCGGTGAGTGACCCGGGATTCGTCTCACGGCGCGACGTGCTGAGATTGGCGCCGGCGCTGCTCGGCGCCGGGCTCATGACCGCTCCCCGCGCCGCCGCCGGCGTCGCCGGGTCGGCCGTCTTCCTCGACCCGGGCCACAACGCCGTGAACGACGCGTCCATCAGCCAGCAGGTGCCCAACGGCCGCGGCGGAACCAAGGCGTGCCAGACGTCGGGCGCCGCCACCAACGACGGCTATGCCGAGCACGCCTTCACCTGGGCGGTCGTGGCGCTGATCAACGATTCGCTCAACGGAATGGGCGTCCGCACCCAACTGTCGCGGGGCGACGACAGTTCGGTCGGCCCCTGTGTAGACCAGCGCGCCGCGGCGGCCAACGCGATGCGCCCCGACGCGATCGTGAGCATCCACGCCGACGGCGGACCCGCGTCCGGCAGCGGATTCCACGTCAACTATTCGAGCCCGCCGCTGAACGAGGTGCAGGCCGGTCCCGCCGTCCAGCTGGCCAACGCGATGCGGGACGCCTTGGTGCAGGCCGGTTTCCAGCCGGCCAACTACATCGGCTCGGGCGGACTGTACGGGCGGGACGACCTCGCGGGCCTGAACCTCGCCCAGTACCCGGCTGTGCTCGTCGAACTCGGCAACATGAAGAACGCCGACGACGCCGCGCGGATGCAAAGCCCCGACGGCCGGGCGAGGTATGCCGCCGCGGTCACGCAGGGGATCGTCGGCTACCTGAACGCCAAAGCCGGCCAACAGTAGCCGAGCGGTCGCTCAGCCGCCAGAGAAGCCCCGGACCGCAGGCGCCCCAGCGGTTCCCGCGTCGAGGTGGCTGGAGGCGAAGGCGACGCCCTTGTCGATCATGGCGCCGTCGTCGGCGTAGGT
>NZ_LZIE01000079.1:0-14722 GCF_001667155.1 Mycobacterium sp. 852002-53434_SCH5985345 | reverse complement strand
TTTACGCCCGTCCGGTCATCTTCGAGCCGATGCCGGCCCGGTTCCCCGATCCCCGCGAACCGACCGCCATGCCCGACGTGGTGCTGACCGGACACGACCCGACCTCACGTGGCGCCGAATTCCGGCCCCGGGTCCGCTGACGGTAGGAGACGACGATGGACGCCGCAACCGCTTGGGCCGAAGCGATGAAGTTCGGGAACCGCCCGAACCCCTACCCGTATTTCGAGGAGCTGCGCAGGACGCCGGTGGCCAAGGTCGCCGACAACACCTACGTCGTCACCGGCTATCCGGAGTTGCTTGCGCTGGCCCACGACCCGCGGATCAGCTCCGACATCAGCCGAAGCCCAGCAGGCCTCGGCGGCGGCAAAAGCGAGCCCGAACCCGGCGGCGAGCACATGCAGGCCTACGGGCGCGAGGCCAGCATCATCGTCACCGACCCGCCCGACCACGACCGCGCCCGCCGCCAGGTGATGCGCCACTTCGGCCCGCCGCACTCCCCCGACCTAATCCCGAGCATGGAGCCGTTCGTCGTGCGACTGGCCGGTGACCTGCTTGACAGGGTCAGGGCCCGC
The DNA here is from genome assembly GCF_001667155.1 of Mycobacterium sp. 852002-53434_SCH5985345. Taxonomy (NCBI): domain Bacteria; kingdom Bacillati; phylum Actinomycetota; class Actinomycetes; order Mycobacteriales; family Mycobacteriaceae; genus Mycobacterium; species Mycobacterium sp. 852002-53434_SCH5985345. The sequence goes on along the minus strand of NZ_LZIE01000079.1, from coordinate 14,150 downwards.
GGCGGCACCCGCCTGGACGTCGTGGAGGACTTCGCGTACCCGATCCCCGTGGCGGTCATCTGCAAGATCCTGGGCGTGCCAGTCGAACACGAGCAGATGTTCCACGCATGGATCTTCGACTTCATGATGGGCACGGACCTGGGGCCCGAGGGTGATACCGACGAGGGGCGCGCCCTGGCCGAGAAGGGCCGCGCAAGCACCGCGGCGTTGCTTGACTACCTCGGTGGCCTCGTGGACGGGTACGCGAAGGCCCCCGGCGACGGGCTGCTGTCCAAGCTGCTGCATGACGACGGACCCGACGGGCCCATGTCGATCAAGCAGGCCACGTCCAACGCCATGCTCTTGCTGGTCGCGGGCCACGACTCCACCGTCAACACCATCACCAACTGCGTGATGACACTGCTGCGCAACCCCGGCTCATGGGATCTGATGCGCGACCGACCCGAGTTGATCCCGCGCACTATCGAGGAAGTGCAGCGGCTGCAGTCAGCGGTGCAGTTCTTCCCCAGCCGCAGCGCCACCGCTGACATCGAGGTCGGCGGAACCGTGATCCCGGCGGGGTCGGCGGTGCACCTCGTTTACGCGGCGGCCAACCGGGACCCGCGCCGGTTCGAGAGTCCCGATCGCTTCGACCCGCTCCGCGACGACAACGAGCACTTCGGTTGGGGCAGCGGCATCCACACCTGCATGGGTGGGCCGTTGGCCCGCCTGGAGGTCAACCTGGCCCTCGAGACGTTCCTACGGCGCGTCGATTCTCCGGAGTTGGTGGTCGACCCGCCGCCCTACCGGCACAATCAGGTGTTCCGCGGGCCGCGCCATCTCTGGGTGGATTTCGCGGCGATCGCCGATTGAGCCCTCACCGACCGAGGGTGACGCGGTCACCCACGCGAATGACGCCTTCTGTCACCACCGCGAGATAAGCGCCCGCGCACGGCTGAGCACCGTGACCGCCTGTGTCCCAACGGTTCTCGGCTGCGGGGGTGCGGAGCGCCTGCGGAGCCCGCGGCAGTGGGCCGTGTTCGAGCGTCGGCACGACGCACCGTGATGTGGCGGTCAGCACCCGCAGACGCGCGTCGCCGACGGCGATTTCCCCGCCGACCCAATCGTTTTCGCCGTAGGGCGGGTAGCCCGGCGGCGTCGTGATCACCAGGTTGGGCCGGTACCGTAGCGCCTCGACGCCGATGTGCTCGAGCGTGGCGGTGGTGATCGCGTGCAGTGGCGCCTCGTCGGTGAACGCGTCGCCCGGGGTCGCCTTTGCGATCTCGAGAATGCGGCCGCTGACCTCGGCGTCCAAGCCCAGCTCGAGCAACTTCTCCGGGTCCGGGCGAACCAGCGTGGCACCCTCTGGGCGCTGGGCGATCAATCGAACCGGTCGCCCCATCAGCCGCGAAAGCAGATCGTCGATGCCCGGGTCGTCGGCCGTCACACTGGTGCCGTCGGGCAGCCCGATGCTCACCCGACCGGCGTCTGCATTCGCGGTGCACTTCAGCAGACCTCGCCACAACCGGGCGTTCTTGGCACTGGCTACATGCCCGGTCGTGGCGTCGAGCAACGCCAGCCGCCGGTCGCTTTCGGCGCCGTGCTCGTCGACGAACATGCTGGGCACGGCTTCCCCGAGCATCGACTTCACCGGGTAGCGGAGCAGGCTGTGCACCTGCATGTCCACCGCGGCGAAATCTGAAAAGGCCGTCGATTCCTCCACTGCTCATCCCCACTCGGCGAGACCGCACCAACTATCCCGCAAAGCGTATGCGGGAGGGGCGCGAAAACCGATGGTGGGTCAGGGAGCGGTCAGCCCGGGCAGTAGGTCGACTCCGCCGCACTGACCCAGCCGGTCATATCCGCGAACGAGAAGCCCTTCGAGCTCATGCTGGAGTGCAAATCGGCGGCGATCGCATCGGGAGTTTTTCCCGCCATCCGGTCGGCGCAGACCGCGTGTCCCATTGCGATCATGTCGGAGTCACTCCCCGACGGCCAGCTGAATCCCAGGTTGTGCAGTTTTGCGATGTACGCGTCGTCCGTGCTGTCGGCCGAGGCAATCGCGGTGGTTGCGGTGAGGGCAGCGCCAACCATGACGGGAATTGTCAGTTTGGCCAGCCAACGCGGTGCAAGCATTTCGTGCCCTTCTTTTCTTGTCGGTGTCGAGGTGGGGCCAGTATATGAGTGAGCGATGCCGCGAATATTAAAACTAGGAAAATTGCTGCGGTCTGTGGTAATCGGCGGCGGGGATCCATTTCCGCGAGGTCGATGTGAGTATTGATCGCACCCGCAGGGCCGGCCCGTCTGCCCGGGAAAGCCGGCACTCAGCCAGGACTCGCGGTGACCACAATCGATTCCTGTCCGGTTTGCCAGCCGGTCACGAAGGTCGGGATGGTGACCTGTTCGTCGGGGTGATCGGCGCCGGGGTCGTTGAGGTGGACGATCTCCCTATTGGTATCGATACCGGTGACGACCAGGAAGTGATCGGCCTTGGTCCGCTGATCGCTGGTGTTCCAGATGACGGCGGAGTTGACCCAGGCGATCACTTTGCGATTACCGGCGAGGTACCGCTCCAATGCAGGCATACCGGTCTGTTCCGGATGGGCCGCGTAAGTCACCTCCGATTTGATGCCGTAGTGGTCGAGTAGCACTACCGCATCGGCCATTTCGATGCCGCCGTCGCCGTTGGCGTGGCTCGGGTCGTCGCGCGGTGCGTAGATGGGCCCCGGATTGGTTTGTGAGGGCGTCGACTCCGCCAGCTTGATCATCTGCTGTTCCGTAGGTGCGTGGCCGGTGATCTCGCCGACCACGTCGGCCACCGAGATCAGCCCGCAGTTGTCCTCCAGGGACTGTGGCTGCCAATACTTTGCGGCCGCGACGGGATCGCCGTAGATGCCGTCTTCGATCGGCGGATGCGCGCCGGCCGCCTGCGTCGGCGTGGGGTTGCTGGGGGCGCTGCTGACGATTGCCGACGACGCGTTCGCCTGCGGCGCCGACGGCGGCGCCGGGCGGCACGATGAAACCAGGCAAACACCGACGACGCCGACGCATGCGGCCACCAGTGCGGCCCGGGGCATGGACGCCGTCGTGGAAGTGAACATGGGCGCTCGCGAAGTTCGATCAAAAAAGCTTGGCAGCGTGCAAACGGTAACACTTCCGCTCGCCCTTATAGGCGACTAATGCCGCGCCGCTACGTACTCAGCAATTCAAAGGTTTCGGTCGATATCAATCGCGAAATGTCGCCCCAACATACAAAAATCATACGAAACAATTGCCTGCGACATCTGTCGATATTGGACGCCTTTCTGAGAGCGCCAGTGAACGGAATGCGATCAGCTATCTCCATTTTCTGGGAGTCAGTGTGGGAGCAGGCGTTGCTTTTGCTCGTTGAATTCGTCCTCAGTGATGATTCCCGCGTCGCGCAGGGATGCCAGCTCGCGCAGCTCGGCGGCGATGCTGGTGATCGGGCCACCCGCCGGAACCTGCGGCGCCGCGGTGCCATCCTGCGTCGCCTTTTGCGTTGCGGCCCTGAGCCGTTCCGCGCGGCCGGCAACGCCCGCGCCTGCCGTACCGGCCATGGCGCGCCCGGCCATGCTCGCCGCGGCCATTTCCCCGAACAGGCTTCCGGAGCCGCTGGACGAGGCCTGCGCGGCGGCGCCGACCGTGGTGGCGGGCAAGGCCAGGGCGGCGGGGCGTACCGCAGGGGCGGCCGCCGCCCAGCCAGGCGGAACCGACAAACCGCCGACCGTGTTCGCCTGGCCCAGGCTCGCCGTCGCGGCCGACCCGCCCGCCAGGTTGGTGATCACCGGGAAGGGCGTGGGGGGCACGGGCGCCGACCCGGGCCAGGCCTGGATGCCCGCCCAACCGCTGACAATGTCATCGGTGTGGAAACCGGTCAGGGCGCCGGAAACGTCGTAGGGCAGCGCAACGACGGCGGCGGCGAGCCCCGCCGTCCCGACTTCTGGGTCGACGAACACCGCGCTCAGGTCGGCGGCCAGGCCCAGCAGGTCGCGTCCGCCGAAGCCAAGGTCGAGGGGGCTTGCGAGGTTGAGCAGCGCGTCGGGCGTCGCGTTGAAGGCCTGCTGGGTCGGCGAGAGGGCGCTTTGCACCTTGCCGGCCGAGGTGGTGGCGGCCTGGTTCAGGGCGGCCGCTTGCCGTACCGACCCGCCCGAATCACTGCTCTCTTGCGGCGAGGCGAACGGTGTCAGCCGTGCCGCCGCCGCCGACGACGCCGCGTAGCCGTACATGGCCCCGGCATCCTGGGCCCACATCTCCGAGTACTGCGCCTCGGTGGTCGCGATCGCCGGCGTGTTCTGCCCCAGGATGTTCGTCGCGATCAGGGACATCAGGAGGCTGCGGTTGGCCGCGATGACGGGCGGCGGTACGGACTCCGCGAACGCCGCCTCGTAGGCTGCGGCCGCGGCTTTGGCCTGGCCGGCGGTCTGTTCGGCCTGCGCGGCGGCGGTCCGTGTCCACGCGACGTACTCGGCGGCCGCGGCCGACATCGCCGCCGCCGATGGCCCCAGCCAGGGCCCGCCCGTCAACGCCGTCACCTCCGCCTGATACGAGTCCGCCGCTGAATGCAACGCGACGGCCAGCGCGTCCCAGGCCATCGCGGCGGCCAGCATCGGCGCCGCCCCTGGCCCGGTATACATCCGCCCGGAGTTGATCTCCGGAGGTAGTGCTGCGAAATCCATGAGTCGTCTCCTCGGACGGTTCAACGGTGGCCACAGTGTTAACGGCTCGTTGCTGGCCGTAGTGGGATTGCCCAACGGACAGCAAACAAATCTCGATCCTTTAAGTAGTACAGGTACCGCGACGACCGACAACCGAGCCCTGCCCCCTGGCCGCGGAGCTTTCGCGGCAGGCGCTCGAGCATCGGCGGTGACCAGGGATTCAACGACATAGGGATGTCCCAGAGCACCGATAAGTTACCTCCGCATCACGGCGAAACCCGTCAACCGCACCGGACGCGCCATGCCTGAATCGCGCGGTGCCGGCGGGGTCCCGCCCGGCGGTCCCGACCTGGCAGGTCTGCTTGGATCGATACCGTCACCGCGAGTTAGGTCGGAGTGGATGAAATTCGTACTGGCAAGCTACGGGGGGCGGGGCGACATCGAGCCCTGCGCCGCCCTCGGCCGGGAGTTGTCGCGCCGGGGTCACGACGTGCGCCTGGCAGTCCCGCCGGACAAGGTCGGCTTCGTCGAGTCGGCGGGGCTGCCCGCGGTCGCCTACGGGCCGGATACGCAACGCTCGATGAATGCGGCCTCGGAATTTCTTGGCCGCTTTCAAAACGGGCTCGGCGCGCTTTCTCAAGCCACCGAGCGTGTTAGCCGGATCTGGGCGGAGAAGAGCGCGACGCTGACATCGCTGGCCAAGGAGGCCGACCTGCTCCTGGCGCACATGAACGACCAGGCGCTCGCGGCCAATGTCGCCGAATATCACGGGATTCCGCTCGCCGCGCTGCACGTCTTCCCGGCGCGGATCATGCCGTCGAGCGAGTTGTATTCGGGCATCACCAGGGAGGCCGGAGCCGCCCAACGCCGTGCGCTTGGCCTGCCCGAGGTGGCCGCATCGGCGGGGCACGAAGACGGATCGCTCGAACTCCAGACTTACGACGAGATCTGCTTGCCCGGGCCGGCCGCCGAATGGGTGGAGCCGGGCGGTCGACGTCCCTTTGTCGGGTCGCTGACCTTGGAGTTGCCGACGGATGCCGACGATGACGTCTTGTCCTGGATTGCGGCCGGCACGCCGCCGATCTACTTCGGGTTCGGCAGCACACCGATCGACTCTCCCGCCGAGACCGTCGCCGTCATCAGCGCCGCCTGCGCGCGGTTGGGTGAGCGGGCGTTGATCTGCGCCGGCGCGAACGACTTCGGCGGCGTTCCACGGTTCGACCATGTCAAGGTGGTGGATGCGCTGAATTACGCGGCCGTCTTCCCCGCCTGCCGCGCTGTGGTCCACCATGGTGGCTCGGGCACCACCGCGGCGGGCCTGCGCGCAGGAGTTCCCACGCTCATCCTCTGGACGGTATGGGATCAGCCGATGTGGGCGGAGGCCGTCGACCGTCTGAAACTCGGTGCGGGACGGCGCTTTTTGGACAGCACCTTGGACTCGTTGGTCGCGGACCTGCGTTCCATCCTGACTCCGGAATGCGCCGCCCGCGCCCGCGAGGTCGCCGCACAGATGAGCAAGCCCGCCGAGAGCGTCGCCAAGGCCGCCGACCTCCTGGAAGACGCCGCCCGCTCGGACTGATCGACGCATTGGTCCGATCAGTGGTGCAAAGCGGCCGGGTCGTGTAGAAGGTTCTGGTGCAAGATCCGCCTCCTGGCCCTTTCGACCCGCCGATGCTCTACGAAGCGATGGTTAGGCGGTGGTATCGCCGGACGTCGGCCGAGGGGCACATCAGGGTGCCGGCCGTCCCGAGCCTGATCGACGAATACGTACAGTTGTGCGGCAACCTCTGCGCCACGCTGGGTGTCTGGCACACGCCCGAACAGTCCGCGCAGCTGCGGATCTCGCTCGAGACCGAGCTGGCGAAGGGCTTCAAGGCCTCTCCCCGCTCGGACATCCTCATCTCGTTCAACGCGTACTTCGGGACGAGCGTCAACATCCGCGTCAAGGCCGAGTGGCGGACGCTCGAGGCGGACTACGACGAATGGGTGGCCGTGCGCCCGGCGCCGCTGTTCGGCACCGAGCCCGACGCGCGGGTGTTGGCGCTGGCCGCCGAAGCGGCCGACCCGACGACCTACCGCGTGCTGGATGTCGGAGCGGGAACCGGGCGCAACGCCCTGGCCCTGGCCCGCCGCGGCCACCCGGTGGACGCGGTGGAGATGGCGGCCAAGCTCGCCGACGTCATGCGCTCGGAGGCGGAGAGCGAATCGCTGGGTGTGCACGTGATTCAGAGCGATGTCTTCACCGCGATGGAAAGCGTGCACGAGGAATACCAGCTGATGGTGCTCTCCGAGGTGGTCCCCGACTTCCGAACGACCCGCGAGTTGCGCGGCGTGTTCGAGCTCGCCGCCGAATGCCTGGCTCCCGGCGGGCGTTTGTTGTTCAACGCGTTCTTGCCCCGCGAAGGCTACGTCCCCGACGACGCTGCGCTGCAACTCGGTCAGCAGTGCAACACGATGATCTACACGCGCGATCAGATGGCGACCGCGGCCGCGGGGCTGTCCCTCGAGCTGGTTGCCGACGATTCCGCCTACGAATACGAGAAGGCTCACCTGCCCCAGGACGCCTGGCCGCCAACGGGCTGGTTCGAGGGGTGGGCCAACGGCCTCGACGTGTTCGACGTCGACCGTGAGCATTCGCCGGTCGAGTTGCGCTGGCTGGTCTACCGGAAGACGGAGTGAGCCCTTCGTGCCGAACGTGCGTTGACAGCGAGAGTTCGGCCGATTTTCCGCGTCGAGTGCACGCTCGGCGCGGGATCTAGGCGGTCAGATCGCGGGTGGCCGGCCCCTCGAGGAGGGTGCCGTCCGGGGCGAAGCGCGACCCGTGCAGCGGGCATTCCCACGCCTGGTCGGCGTCGTTCCAGTTCACGATTCCCCCGAGGTGGGGGCACACCGGCGACACTCGATGCTCGGTGCCGTTGACGCGGCAGCGTGCTTCCAGGTGCCACGGCGGCCCGCTGACCACACCGCCCTCGTCGGTCCCGGGGCTGCGCCGACCGGTGCGCAGCAGCGGGGTGACCCAGCCCTTGGCCAGGTCGAAGCCCACCTCCAGGTTGGCCTGCATGGCGGTCGGCAGGCCGGACAACTCGTGCGGGCTCCAGCTGGCGAACGCGTTGGCCCAGTCCATCCGTCCACCCAGGATGCGGCTGGACAGCGCCAGCGCCGCGGCGGCGCCGTTCGTCATTCCCCACTTGTTGAATCCCGTTGCCACGAAAATGGTTTCGCTCCTGGGCAGGATGGGCCCGACGTAGGGCAGCTGGTCGATGGGCGTGTAATCCTGCGCCGACCAGAAGTGCGTCTGCTCGGCGCCCGGATAGTGCTTGCGGGCCCACGACGCCAGTTCCTCGAGCGCCTTCGACGGGCTCTTCTTGCGTCCCACGGTGTGGCCGGCCCCGCCAACGATCAGCCGTTCGCCGTCCGCGACGGGCGCGTAGCGTACCGAGCGGGTCGGCGAGTCGGTCGAGATCATCATCGGCCGCGTGATGTTGCCGGGGACCTTGAAGGCCATGCAGTAGGACCGGCTCGGCTTGACGCGCGCGAAATATCCGCCGCGATCCAGGATCGGGATGCCGGTGGCGAGAATCAGTTGCCCGGCTAGGAGCTCGACGTCGCGCTGGGCGGCGTCGTTGACGTGTACGCGCACGCGTTCGCCGCGGCTCGACACCCGCCGGACCCGCGTGTGCTCGACCAGCCGCCCGCCGCGGTTGAGCAGCTCGGTGGCCAGCGCGTCCAGGAACGGCATGGGGTCGAACTGCGCCTGGTCGGGAAGCCGCACCCCGCCGTGATACGGGAACGGCACGCCGGCGTCGTCGTCCCAGACGGCGGGCAGCCTCACTGCCTGGCACGCTTTGAGCTCCAGGCGCGCGGACGGCACCCCTTTGGGGGATTGGGCATAGGTGTAGGCGTCCTCGCGCTGCACCGGTATACCGTGCGACTCGCAGTATTCGAGCACCCAGTCCTGGCCTTCGCGATTCCCGTCGACGTAGGCGCGGGCCAATTCCCTGCCATGCCTGGGCAGGATCTTCGACAGGTGGGTGCTCTGCAGCAGGCTGATCTTCGCGGTGGTGTTCCCGGTCGCGCAGGCTCCCACCGTGCGCGCTTCGAGCACCAGTACGTCCTTGCCGGCGCGGGCCAGCAGAACCGCGGTCATCAGCCCGGTGATGCCGGCGCCCACCACGATGACATCGGCCGACCGGGAACCCTCGTCAAGCTTGCTTGCGGCCCAAGGCTGTTCGGCCCGATCGGCCAACCATAAAGACGTCACGGGGGGCTTAATACCCCGGCTGGACTCAGGGAAACACCGCCGCGGCCCGACGGATGCTGTCAGCCCCGCTTCAACTGCGCTTTCGCCTCCTTGACTGATTCCCCCGCGGCGCGGCTGGCTTGCTCGGCCCGCTCGTAGTGCGCTTCGGCGTGTTCGAGTTCGCGCTCGGCGGTTCGCAGAGCCGCGAGCGCGTCATCACGGCGGTGCCGGGCCGCAGCGCGCTCCGCCCGGCGCTCCGAGAGCCTGGCCTCGGCGCCGGCCTGCTCGCGCTCGGCGGCTGTCACGGCCGCAGTCAGTTTCTCGAGTCGGCGCCGCGCGGCCGCGTCGTGCGCGGGCTGCTTCGCCGGCTGTGCCCGCGACGGCGCGGACCGCTGGTTCGCCTTCCCGGCCCGCTCAGCCGTCACGGGCGCCGCGGCGCCGAATTCGCCGAAACCCGACCACTGCTCGGGCCGGGCCAGCCGGCCGAGGCGCTCCCTCACCTCGGGGTCGGCGATGGCCGCTTGCAGCGTGCTGACGATGTCGTCGCGCACCGCCGCGGATGGGTTGCTGACGTCGGCGGCCCGCAGTGCGGCTCGGGTGAGCTCACCGACGAGCCGGTGCTGCTCGGCGGACAAGTCCCGGATACGCGCGCCGTCCATCGCGGCGTGCGCGGCGCGCAGCCGGTCGCCCAAGTCGGTCAGGCGCCGTTTGGTGTCGGCATCGCGCAGCGCGAGCCGGTTGACGATCCACGCCGCGGTGGTCGGTTTGTTGGCCGCGGAAATCCGCTTGGCGCCGGCGTCGTCCCCCCGGCGCTTGGCCGCTGCGGCTAACTTGGTGCGCTGCGCCGTGAAATCCTTCGGCGGCGCCGCATACAGACTGTCCAGTTCGTCGTCGGCCATGACGCCATGATCCCCGCCCCGGCGCCGGCCGGTTTAAAAACCGCACGTCCGTGGCACCTGATGGACAACCTCGTCCTGCTGGGCAGCGATTCGACCCGGCACCCAACAGAACGCAAGGATCCGACAGCTCAATGATGTCCAAGACCAGTGACCGGTCCGTCCGCCGGATCCTCGCGGATCGCAAGGCCCGCCGATTGCTGATCGCCGCGCTGGTGGTGGTCGCGGTGGTGGGCGCCGTCGTCGTCGCGGCGTCGCTGGACTGCTTCAGCGGTGGCTGCGGTCACCGCAGCGCCTCGTCGAAAACCTCCGGGCCGGCGCAAGTCACGGTCACGCCGGGGCCCGATGCGCACGACGTCGATCCGCTCGCACACGTGATGGTCAAGGCCGACGCGGGAACGCTGACCGACGTCCGCATGGTCAACGAGAGCGGCAAGTCGGTGCAGGGCGTCATGACGCCGGATAACACCGTATGGAAGCCCACCGTCCCGCTGGGCTATGGCCGCACCTACACCCTGACGGTCACCAGCCGGGGCCCCAATGGCGTTGCGTCGACGCAAGTTTCGTCCTTTTCGACGCTGAAGCCGTCCAACCAGACCAAGGTCTCGTTCACCACCACGTCGGAGGCCGCCCTGAAAGACGGCGGGACCTACGGCGTCGGGATGGTGGTCGTGGCACACTTCGACGAGCAGATTGCCGACCGCGCCGAAGCCGAGCGGCATCTGGCGGTGACCACCGATCCCAAGGTGGAGGGGTCGTGGTTCTGGGTCGACGACCAAACCGCCCACTGGCGCCCCGAGCATTACTACGCGCCGGGCACTTCCGTCACCGCCGAAGCCAAGATCTACGGAGTCGCCTTGGGCGGCGGACTGTTCGGGCAGGACGACACCAAGGTGTCGTTCCGGATCGGCGATGCGCACGTTTCCATCGCCGACGACGCGACCCATCAGGTCAGCGTCTTCAACAACGGCGCCCTGGTCCGCACCATGCCCACCTCGATGGGGATGGGGGGCACCGAAGACGTCGGCGGCAGAAAGATTTCGTTGTGGACCCCGTCCGGCGTCTACACCGTGCTCGACAAGGGCAACCCGGTGGTCATGGACTCCTCGACGTTCGGGCTGCCCAAGAACTCCCGCCTGGGCTACCGCGAAACGATCAACTACGCCACCAAGATCAGCACCGACGGCATCTATCTGCACGAGCTCGACGCCACGGTGTGGGCGCAGGGGCATCAGGACACCTCGCACGGATGCTTGAACCTGAACGCGGACAACGCGAAATGGTTCTACGACTTCTCCGTGCCCGGTGATGTGGTAGAGGTCCGCAACAGCGGCGGCCCGCCGTTGACATTGGCGCAGAACGGCGACTGGACGATCAGCTGGGACGACTGGCGCAAAGGCAGCGCGCTGAAGCCAACCTGAGATCAGCGTGATGTGGCTCATTCGTCACCGGCAGTTGTGCCCCACTTCACAGTAAACTCTTGACTCGTTCCAGATAAGTGCGTCATATTGGTGCGGTGTCATCGACGGCCGATTACGCGGAACGACTGCGGATGGCCGATCTCCGGGTGACCCGCCCCAGGGTCGCCGTGCTGGAGGCAGTCGACGCCCACCCGCACTCCGACACCGAGACCATCTTCTCGGCGGTGCGCGTAGGCCTGCCAGACGTCTCCCGCCAGGCCGTGTACGACGTTCTCAACGCGCTGAGCACGGTGGGTTTGGTCCGCCGGATCCAGCCCTCGGGGTCGGTCGCCCGCTATGAGTCGCGAGTCGGCGACAACCACCACCATGTCGTGTGCCGGGCCTGCGGCGTCATCGCCGACATCGACTGTGCGGTGGGTGAGGCGCCCTGCCTCACACCATCTGACGACAACGACATTCTGGATGGCTTCGTCTTGGACGAGGCCGAGGTCATCTACTGGGGCGTGTGCCCCGACTGTTCGACTGCAGGTTCCTAGACCGCAGCCCAATCACCCCTAAGAAAGGAATGCTGTGCCATCCGATATCTCCGAAGGTCGGCCGCCCCATGACGACAGCAAGACGGCTAGCACCAGCGAAAGCGAAAACCCCGCAATCGCCTCCCCCAAGCCGAAATCGAACGCACCCCTGACGAACCGGGACTGGTGGCCCGACCAGGTCGACCCGTCGATGCTGCAGCCGCACAACCCCCGGTCCAACCCGCTGGGCGACGACTTCGACTACGCCGCCGAGTTCGCCAAACTCGACGTCAACGCGCTCAAGGCCGACGTGATCTCGGTGATGACCACCTCCCAGGACTGGTGGCCTGCCGACTACGGCCACTACGGCGGCCTGTTCATCCGGATGAGCTGGCACGCGGCCGGCACCTACCGCATCTTCGACGGCAGAGGCGGCGGCGGCCAGGGTATGCAGCGGTTCGCCCCGCTCAACAGCTGGCCGGACAACGTGAGCCTGGACAAAGCCCGCCGGCTGCTGTGGCCGGTCAAGAAGAAGTACGGCAACAAGATCTCCTGGGCGGACCTGATCATCTTCGCCGGTAACTGCGCCCTGGAATCGATGGGATTCAAGACCTTTGGGTTCGCGTTCGGCCGCGAAGACGTCTTCGAGCCCGAGGAGACCCTCTGGGGCGAGGAGGACACCTGGCTGGGCACCGACAAGCGGTACTCCGGCGAGCGCGACCTCGCCCAGCCCTACGGGGCCACGACGATGGGTCTGATCTACGTCAATCCGGAAGGGCCCGAAGGCAAGCCGGATCCCATCGCCGCAGCGATCGACATCCGCGAGACGTTCGGCCGCATGGCGATGAACGACGAGGAGACCGCCGCACTCATCGTCGGCGGGCACAGCTTCGGCAAGACCCACGGCGCCGGCAGTGGCGATCTGGTCGGACCCGAGCCCGAGGCCGCTCCGATCGAACAGCAGGGGCTGGGCTGGAAGAGCTCGTATGGCACCGGCGTTGGGAAGGACGCCATCACCAGCGGCCTGGAGGTGGTCTGGACGCCGACCCCGACTCAGTGGGACAACACTTTCCTGGAGACGCTGTACGGCTACGAGTGGGAGCTCACCAAGAGCCCCGGCGATGCTTGGCAGTTCGTCGCCAAGGACGGCGCCGGTGCCGGAACCATTCCCGATCCGTTCGGCGGGCCGGGTCGGGCGCCGACGATGCTGGTCACCGACATCTCGATGCGCGAGTCCCCGATTTATCGGGACATCACCAGGCGCTGGCTGGACCACCCCGAGGAGTTGACCGAGGCCTTCGCCAAGGCCTGGTACAAGCTGCTGCATCGCGACATGGGACCGATCAGCCGCTACCTCGGGCCGTGGATTCCCGAGCCGCAGCTCTGGCAGGACCCGGTACCGGCCGTCGACCACGAGCTGGTGGACGAAAAGGACGTCGCGGAGCTGAAGAGCAAGGTCCTCGGGGCGGGCCTGTCGGTTCCCCAGCTGGTGAAGACCGCTTGGTCGGCGGCCGGGAGCTACCGCAACACCGACAAGCGCGGTGGCGCCAACGGGGCGCGGTTGCGCCTGGAGCCGCAACGGAACTGGGAGTGCAACGAGCCCTCCGAACTCGACAAGGTGTTGCCCGTGCTGGAGAAAATCCAGCGGGACTTCAACGACGCGGCATCGGGCGGCAAGAAGATCTCGCTGGCCGACCTGATCGTGCTGGCGGGCTCCGCGGCGGTCGAGAAGGCGGCGAAGGACGCCGGCTACGAGATCTCGGTGCACTTCGCGCCGGGGCGCACCGACGCCTCCCAGGAGAACACGGATGTGGAGTCGTTCGCGGTGCTCGAACCGCGGGCCGACGGCTTCCGCAACTACATCCGGCCCGGCGAGAAGGCTCCCCTGGAGCACCTGCTGATGGAGCGGGCATACCTACTCGGTGTGACCGCCCCGGAGACGACGGTGCTCGTCGGCGGCCTGCGTGCGCTCGGCGCCAATCACGGCGGCACCAAGCACGGGGTGTTCACCGACCGGCCCGGCGCGTTGACCAACGACTTCTTCGTCAATCTGCTCGACATGGGTACCGAGTGGAAGCCGTCGGAGACCGCGGAGAACGTCTATGAGGGCCGCGACCGGGCCTCGGGCGCGACCAAGTGGACCGCGACCGCGAATGACCTTGTGTTCGGATCGAACTCGGTGCTGCGCGGGTTGGCCGAGGTCTATGCCCAGGACGACAGCCAGGGGAAGTTCGTGGAGGACTTCGTCGCGGCCTGGGTCAAGGTCATGAACAACGACCGGTTCGATCTGAAGTAACACCCGGATACCGAGTGGCGGGCCCCGGGGGGGGGGGGGGGGGGGGGGGGCGCGGGGGGGGGGGGGGGGGGGGGGGCGGGGGGGGGGGGGGGGGGGGGGGGGGGGGGGGGGGGGCGGGGCCCGCGGC
>NZ_LZIE01000078.1:0-644 GCF_001667155.1 Mycobacterium sp. 852002-53434_SCH5985345 | reverse complement strand
GGCCTCGGCGCGTCGGCGCTCGCCGGTTCGGTCATCCCCTCCGCCGCCGCCCAGTGTCCGGACGTGCAGGTGGTGTTTGCCCGCGGCACCGGTGAAGCCCCCGGCGTCGGCCCCACCGGACAGGCCTTCGTCGACGCCCTGCACTCACGCGTCGGCGCCAAGTCCTTCGACGTCTACCCGGTCAACTACCCCGCCAGCGACCAATGGGACACCGGCGTCGACGGCATCAGAGACGCCGCGGGCCATATCAATTCGATGGCCCACGACTGCCCCAACACCAGAATGGTGCTCGGCGGCTACTCCCAGGGCGCGGCCGTGATGGGCTTTGTCACCTCACCCTCGGTCCCCGACGGCGTCGACCCCAACACCGTGCCCAAACCCCTGGACCCCTCGGTGGCCAGCCACGTCTCCTCGGTCGTGCTCTTCGGCATGCCCAACGTGCGCGCCATGAACTTCCTCGGCGAACCCCCCGTCGTCATCGGCCCGGCCTACCAGGACAAGACCGTCAAGGTCTGCGCCACCGAAGACCCGGTCTGCTCCGACGGCATGAACTTCGCCGCCCACAACACCTACGCCGACGACGGCGCCATGATCGACAAGGGCGTCGCCTTCGCCTCCAGCCACCTCGACGCGGGAACCGCTGG
>NZ_LZIE01000077.1:0-536 GCF_001667155.1 Mycobacterium sp. 852002-53434_SCH5985345 | reverse complement strand
GCCCAGGCGCCGACCAACTCCGCCGGGCACGCCTCTCCCGTGGTAACCAGCGTGTCGAGTCCGTCCAGCCGGGCCCGGTCCAGCGACGCCAACACCGTCGGGGTCACCACCGCCGCGCTGACCCGCTGGTCCTGCAGCAACTCGGTCAGCGCCTCTCCCGCGTAGGCCTGGGGCGGGGCCATCACCAACGTCGCGCCGGACCCGACCGCCCACAACAGATCGAAGATCGACGCATCGAAGGTCGGCGCGGCCACCATCAGCACGCGCGACTGCGCGCCCAGCCCGTACACCTTGCATTGCGACGCGGCCAATCCGACCAGGCCGGCGTGGCTAACCACTACGCCCTTGGGGGTACCGGTGGACCCCGAGGTGAACATCACATAGGCGGTGTTCTCGACCTTCAGTGGCGAGTGCCGGTCGGCGTCGGTGATGGGCTTCGCGCACCGCCCCGACAGGTCCAGTTCGTCGACACGCAACACCGGGCGCGCGCCCGCCCCGACCAAAGTGTCGGCGCCACACGTCAACACACACACCGC
>NZ_LZIE01000076.1:0-142004 GCF_001667155.1 Mycobacterium sp. 852002-53434_SCH5985345 | reverse complement strand
CCCCCCCCCCCCCCCCCCCCCCCCCCCCCCCCCCCCCCCCCCCCCCCCCCCCCCGCGGGGGGGGGGGGGGGGGGGGGGCGGGCCCCCCCCCCCCCCCCCCCCGCCACCCCATCGCTAGGCCACGGAACCCCATTGGCTTTACGGTAAGCGCATGCCAGAGCAGTCCCATGCGATAGACGCCGGGCACCCACCGTCGGCGCTACTGCGCATCGTCAACCCGATGCTGGGCTTCTTGCTGCGCACCCCGCTCGCCGGCGCCGCCCGCAAGGAGCTCATGGTGCTGAACTTCACCGGGCGAAAAACGGGCCGGCCGTTCTCACTTCCGGTGAGCGCCCACATGATTGACAATCAGCTGTACGCGCTGACGGGCGCCCCGTGGAAACAGAATTTCCGCGGCGGCGCGCCCGCGCGGGTCGTCTACGACGGGAAGCAGACCGCGATGCGCGGCGAGCTCATCCGTGACCGCGCCGTGGTCTGCGATCTCTTCCTGCGCTGCGCCGAGTCCTACGGCGTTCGGCGCGCCCAGCGGATGATCGGGCTGAAGTTTCGCGATCAACGCATACCGACGCGCGAGGAGTTCGCCGAGGCGGTCGACCGCATGCACCTGGGAGCGGTGCGCCTGACTCCGGCCGAATAGCCGTTACTCGGAGCCGGCCGCCCGCAGATGCGCGGTGAGCAGGGGCCGTGACTTCGACGTCGCCGGTCGGCTCGGTTACCCACCCGGCCCCGCGCCGGCGGCGGCACGGGTTCGGGCGATGACCGGTTGCTCGAAACCGGCGTCGCCCACCGCGCGTCGCACCGCCTCATCGATCGCGCGGGTGCGGTCGGTCGGCACCAGCGCGATCACACAGCCGCCGAACCCCCCGCCCGTCATCCGCGCGCCGAGGGCGCCCGCCCGCACCGCGGTGTCAGCGATCAGATCGATGTGTTCGGTGGTGATCTCGAAATCATCACGCATGGACGCGTGCGAGGCGCTGAAGATTCGTCCCACCTCGGCGAAGTCCGAAACATTGAGCGCCGCAACACAATCGAGCACACGCTGATTCTCGCTCAGCACGTGGCGGGCCCGGCGGGCGTCGACCGGATCGCGCACCGCGGCGGCGAGGGACGGACCGCGGTCCTGGATCTCGCGCAGCGACGCCACCCCGAGATCCGCGGCCGCCCGCTCGCACGACGCGCGGCGCGCGGCATAGTCGCCGTCGGCGTGACTGTGGGGGGCGCGGGAGTCGATCACCAGCAGCGCGACGCCGGCGGCGTCCGGGTCGAAGGCCACCGGCGCGACCGTGACATCGCGGAAATCGATCAGCAGCGCGGTCACCGGCCGGCCGTACAGCGAGGCCAGCTGGTCGAGCAAACCCGTCGGGGCGCCGACGTAGTCGTTCTCGGCGCGCTGGGCGAGCCGCGCCTGCTCCTTCGGGTCGATGCGCACCCCGGCGCCCGCCGCGATGGCGCCCAGCGCAGCACACTCCAGCGCCGCCGACGACGACAACCCCGCGCCCATCGCCACATCGCTGGTGATCCGCATCGCGCCGCCGGTCACCGGGTGACCGGCCTGATGCAGCGCCCACATCACGCCGGCCACGTAGGCGGCCCAGCCGGTCACGCCGCCGGGAGCGGTGTCCAGCGGAATGCGCACCCGCCCGTCCGCGCGGTCGCTGGCCACGGTGATCGCATCGCCGCGGTCGGGCGTGAACGTCACCACCGTGCGTTGCGGCAATGCGATCGGCAGCGCGAACCCCAGGTTGTAGTCGGTGTGCTCCCCGATCAGGTTGATCCGCCCGGGCGCGGAGTACCGGACGGTCACGCGAGCTCCCGCAGGCGCTGGGCCACGCTCTCGGGCGTCACATCGCTGATGAACGCGTCCATACCCGACTCGGAGCCCGCCAGGTACTTGAGCTTGGTGGCGCTGCGCCGGATCGACATCAACTCGACGTGGAAGTACCCGTCGGCCTGCGCGTCGGTGTCGGAGTACTGGTGCAACGCCGAAATATAGGGCAGCGGGGAGGAATACATCCGGTCGAATCGCCTCAGCACATCGAGGTAGACCCGCGCGAACCCGTCCAGCTCGTCCTCGTCGAGCTCGATGATGTTGCGCACGAACCTGTTCGGATAGATGTGCACCTCGACCGGCCAGCGCGCGGCGAACGGCACGAACGCGGTGAACAGGTCGTCGCGCGCGACGATTCGGCTGCCGTCCGCGACCTCGCCGGCCAGTAGGTCGGCAAAGAGATTGGTGCCGTGGTGCATTCGATGCCGGCGCGCCTGTTCCAGCATCGCGGCGGTCCGCGGCGTGAGATAGGGATAGCCGTAGATTTGACCGTGCGGGTGCGTCAACGTCACCCCGATCTCCTCGCCGCGGTTCTCGAAGCAGAACACCTGCTCGATGCCCGGCGTGGCCATCAGGTCGCCGGTGCGGTGCCGCCACGCGTCGAGGACCAGCCGGGCGTGCGCGGGTTCGAGCCCCGCGAACGAGCCGGTGTGGTCGCTGGAAAAGCAGATCACCTCGCAGCGCCCCTGCCCCGGGGCGGACACGAAGCCGTCACCGGCGGGCGCGAGTGCCGGTCCGGTGCCGGACAGGCTGGGGAACCGGTTTTCGAAGACGACGACGTCGTAGTCCGGTGCGGGCACCTCGCTGGTCAGCCCCGTCGGACCGGGGCACAGCGGGCACTGGTCGGGGGGCGGCTTGTATGTGCGGTCTTGGCGTAGCGCCGCGACGATCACCCACTGCCCCATCGTCTGGTCGAACCGCAACTCGGTCTGCTGCCCGTCGCGCGCCGGCAGCGGCCTACGGTCTTCGACCGGCGCCGGACGGTGCCCCGGCAGCGCGAAGAACAGCAGGTCACGGCCATCGGCCAGCTTCGCCCGCGTCGGCGCTGTCACGATGTCGAAGACTAGCTTGTGCCGAAGTTCGGGTAACCATGATGCGTTCAACAGGCGAGAAGGGGGGCACGGCGATCAGCGTTTTCTACGAACAAGCCGGCAACTGGGTGATCGGCTCCGATCCCGGTCTGCTCCGGCTGCGGATGGCGACGCGGACAACGGCCGCGCTCGGTTGTTCGCTGCTGGCGCTGTACGTCCTGACCCGGGCGACGGGACAGCCGCTGACCGTCGCCTTGTTGGGCGTCGTCATCACGATGGTCGCGTCGCGGTCCGTCAACGAGCCTGACCCGCACCAGCAGCGGATCACCATGGCCCTGCTGCCCCTGCCCGCGGCGGTCTCCATCACGGCCGCCGCGGTGCTCGCGTCCCACCAGGTGGTCAGCGACGTGGTGTTCGTGATGGTGGTGTTCACCGCCGCGTACATTCGCCGCTTCGGGGCGCGCGGCCGGGCGCTGGGCATGGTCGCATTCATGTCCTACTTCTTCACCTTGTATCTGCGAGCGCGCATCTCGGAGCTGCCGTGGATGATCGGGGCGGTCGCGGTGGGCACGGTCTGCACATTCGTGATGACCACCTACGTCATGCCCGATCGACCGGAGCGCGTGCTGCGGGACACCGTCCGGGCGCTGCGGGCCCGGATGGCGATCGTGGTCGACACCACGGCCGAAGCCGTGCGTACCGGCCGCCTCGACGATCGGCGCCGGCGTCGCATGCGTGCGCGCACCCTCCGGCTCAACGAGACCGCCCTGATGGTGCAGAGCCAGATCGAGGACAATGCCGACCCCGCCATGCTGTGGCCGGGTGTCACCGCCGAACAGTTGGCGCCGTGGCTGCTGGACGCCGAGCTCGCCATCGAATGGGTGGCCACGGCCGGGCGCCGGGCGGCGGCGCTGACCGCGGAGAACCCGGACGCCATACCAAGCCAAACGCGGGCCGAGCTCGTCGACGCGCTCGCGCGGCTCGCGCGCGCCATCCGCCTCCCCGAACCGGGCGGCCTTCGACAGGCCGCCGCCCAAGCGCAGCGGCTGCTGAACGAGCAGTGCGGCCCCGCCGACGCCGACCCGGACAGCACCGCCGTGCGCCGCCTCGCCCTGGCTGTAATCAACGCCGCGACAGCGACTTCCGACGTGCGGACCATCGTCGACCGCGCGGCCGCCGGGGGTACCGGCGGCGTGGAAACCGGGGGTAGCGAGCGGCCGCCGGCCGCCGAGGACGCGCCCCCGGACGAGGCCGCCGAACCGTCGCAGCCGGCGGGCCTGTTACCGACCACGCGGCAGGCCATCCAGGTCGCCGTCGCCGCGTCGCTGGCGATCGTCGCCGGCGAATTGGTGTCGCCGGCGCGCTGGTATTGGGCGGTGATCGCCGCGTTCGTCATCTTCGCCGGCACCAACTCGTGGGGCGAAACCCTGACGAAAGGCTGGCAACGCCTGCTCGGCACCTTGCTCGGCGTGCCCTGCGGTGTGCTGGTGGCCACGTTGCTGGCCGGCGACAGAACGGCCGCGCTCGCCGGTATCTTCGTGTGCCTGTTCTGCGCCTTCTATTTCATGACGGTCACCTACAGCTTGATGACCTTCTGGATCACCACGATGCTGGCGTTGCTGTACGGCTTGCTCGGCCAATTCTCGTTCGGCGTACTGATGTTGCGGATCGAAGAGACCGCGCTCGGTGCGGTCATCGGAGTGACCGTGGCCATCGTCGTGCTGCCCACGCACACCAGGGCCGCGATCCGTGACGACACCCGCACCTTTCTGGCTAGCCTGTCGGCCCTGATCGAGGTGTCCGCCGCGACCATGTTCGGTGAGGACGAGAGCGTCAGCCCGTCGGAGCAGGCACGCCAGCTCGACCGGGACCTGCAGCAGTTCCGCGTCACCGCCAAGCCGCTGCTGGCGGGGGTCGCCGGCCTCGCGGGCCGGCGCAGCATTCGCCGGGCGTTGCGCATCTTCGCGGCCTGCGACCGGTACGGCCGCAGCCTGGCCCGCAGCAGCGAGCAGTATCAGGACCCGGTGGGGTCGCAGCCCCTTGCCGACACGTTCTCGGCCGCCGCGGCCCAGACGCGGCGCAACATCGACGCGCTGGCCGCCGCGATCGGCAGTGGCCGCGCGCCGACCATCGTCTCGGCCGCCGACGACCTCGACGCCGCCGAAACCCTGGCCCGGCAGCGAGACGGCGAGACGGGATCGTCGGGCCAACCGGGGCCAGATACCCGGCGATTCCTCACCGCGGTGCACGCGTTGCGCCAGATCGAGCGAGCCGTCGTGACCGCGGCGACCAACCTGGGCGGGCGCGAAACGGCCAAGGCGCCCAGCCCGATTCGGGGCTGAGGGCGGTCAAAGGCCGGGCAGGCACGCGGGAAAGTAGCAGGGCTGATTGGGCCCCTGGGCCTTTCGCACCAGGTCGAACAACGTGAACGTGGTTTGCAACAGTCGCATTTCCACCCCGGGCCGTTGCGCCGGCGGGAGGTTTTGCACCTCGTTGGACACCGTGGTGGCCTGCCGCTGCAGCTGCGTCAGCCGTTGCTGTCGCTGCGGCGGGGTGAGGTTGTCCCAGTTGTCGTGCAGCTCAGCCACCTGCCGCTGCAGCTCGTCGACATCGGCTTCCGGATCGGACTGCCCGCCCGGTGCCAAGGGGTAGAACTGGCTCGGGACGGGCGCCGCGGCGATCTCGGCCTGCGCGCAACCGGCCGCCACCACCGCGCCGGCGGCGAGGCCGGCCGCCACGATCACAATGATCTTCATGAAGGCTTCTTTTCTTCCAGGCTCGGCTTTATGGTGCTGGCAGTAAGACATGTCGAGTTTGCTACCGATCCCAAGAGGCACGTCTCTGGAGAAGTCCGATGGCCACACCGAACCTCCCGCCGGGCTTCGATTTCACCGATCCCGATATCTATGCCCAGCGGCTGCCGGTGCAGGAGTTCGCCGAACTGCGCGCGACGGAGCCGATCTGGTGGAACGAGCAGGCGCCCGACGCCGGCGGGTTCGGCGACGGGGGCTACTGGGTGGTCACCAAGCACCGCGACATCCGCGATGTCTCGCTGCGCAGCGAGGTCTTCTCGTCCGCGACCAAGTCGATCGTCCCGCGTTACCGGGACGACTTGGCGGCCGGCCAGATTGAGGCCGGACGGGCGTCGATGATCATGATGGACGACCCCGAGCACAGCCGGTTGCGCAAGATCGTCTCGCGGGCCTTCACGCCCCGCGCGGTCGAGCGGTTGCGGGCCGAGCTATCGGAGCGGGCGCGGCGCATCGTGACCGAAGCCGCGGCGGCCGGGTCGGGCGACTTCGTCCGTCAGGTCGCCTGCGAATTGCCGCTGCAGGCCATTTCCGGGCTACTCGGGGTTCCGCAGGAGGATTACGACAAGCTGTTCGACTGGACCAACAACATGATCGGCAGCGACGACCCGGAGTTCGCCGGTAACGACGCGCTTACCTCAGCGGGCGAATTGATGTGGTATGCAATGCAATTGGCCGCACGCAAGCGCGAGGATCCCGGTGACGACATTGTCACCACCCTGATACATGCCGATGCCGAGGGCCAGCACCTGTCCGAGGCGGAATTCGGAATGTTCGTGGTCACCCTGGCCGTCGCCGGAAACGAGACCACCCGCAACTCCATCACGCAGGGGATGATGGCCTTCACCGACTATCCGGAACAGTGGGAGTTGTTCAAGGCACGCCGGCCCAAGACGGCCGCCGACGAGATAATCCGTTGGGCCACACCGATCACGGCCTTTCAGCGCACCGCGTGCCAGGACACCGAGCTCGGTGGTGTCCGGATCGGCAAGGGCCAGCGCGTGGTGCTGTTCTACCGGTCGGCCAATTTCGATGAAGAAGTCTTCGACGACCCCTACGCCTTCAACGTCTTGCGCAGCCCGAACCCGCACGTCGGATTCGGCGGCACCGGAGCGCACTACTGCATCGGCGCAAACCTGGCGCGCATGACGATCGACCTGATGTTCAACGCCCTCGCCGATCACCTGCCCGACCTGACTCCGCTGGCGAACCCCGAGCGGCTGCGGTCGTCGTTCATCAACGGCATCAAGCACTGGCAGGTCGACTACCGGGGCGCGCGTACCCCCGTCGCCCACTGAACCCGGCGTCGCACTCACCGGCCGTCGAATGGACATGGTCGCCGGCGTGCGTCGACGTCGCCGCCGCATTGCTGACGCGCGGCGAGTCGCGAACCTTCGACCGTGAGCGGCTAGACGCCGCATGGCAATGGGTGCGAGCGTAGAGACAACCATGAGAATCGCCATCAGCGGTGCCGGCGTCGCGGGGGCGGCGCTCGCCCACTGGCTGCATCGCACCGGCCACACGCCGACGCTGATCGAGCAGGCACCGCACTTCCGCACCGGCGGCTACATGATCGACTTCTGGGGTGTCGGCTACCAAGTGGCCAAGCGCATGGGCATCGAGGAGCCGATCCGCGAAGCGGGGTACGAGATGGAACGGCTGCGTTCGGTCGGCTCGCGCGGCGAGGTCAAGGCGGACGTGAAGGTGGACGTGTTTCGCCGGCTCCTAGGCGCCGATTACACGAGCCTGCCCCGCGGCGACCTGGCCGCGGCCATGTACGCCACCATCGAGGACAAGGTCGAAACGATGTTCGGCGACAGCATCGCCGCCGTCGACGAGCACGGTGACGGTGTCCGACTCACCCTCGACAGCGGCGGCACACGCGAATTCGACCTGCTGATCGGCGCCGACGGACTGCATTCCAACGTGCGCCGTCTGGTCTTCGGGCCCGAGGGGCAGTTCGAGCACTATCTGGGATGCAAGGTCGCGGCCTGCGTGGTCGACGGCTACCGGCCGCGCGACGAACTGGTCTACGTCACCTACGCCGCCCCCGGGCGCCAGCTGGCGCGTTTCGCGCTGCGCGGCGACCGTACGACATTCCTGTTCATCTTCCGCGCCGAACACGGCGTCGCCGGTGTGGACCCAATAGAGGAGCTGCGCAACACCTTTGGCGACTGCGGCTGGGAAGCCCACGACATGCTGGCCGCGCTCGACGGTGCCGACGATTTGTACTCCGACGTCGTCAGCCAGATTCGGATGGACCGCTGGTCGAGTGGCCGGGTGTTGTTGATCGGCGATGCGGCCGGGTGCATTTCGCTGCTCGGCGGCGAGGGCACCGGCCTGGCGATCACCGAGGCCTACATCCTGGCCGGTGAGCTGGTGCGCGCCGGAGGCGACCACCTCCGCGCCTTCGACGCCTACGAGACGCGCCTGCGTCCCTTCATCGCGAACAAGCAAGCGGGCGCTGTCCGCTACACCGGGTTCTTCGCCACCCGCACCCGACTCGGACTGTGGTTGCGCAACATGGCCCTGCACACCATGAACTTCGCCCCGCTGGCAACGGTTTTCGCGGGCGGCGTGCGCGACGATTTCGAGCTGCCCGACTACGGCATATAGCTACCGCGCCGGTGTCTCCGTCGCCGACGGCGCCGCGGCGGGGACGACCCTGAGCGCACGGAGCCGGATGCGCGCGCCGCGATGCGGTATCAGGACAACGAATTTCAGCTTCTGCCGTTCGCCGGCCGCGGTGGTGGTGCGCAACTCGGCCCGGCGCAGAATCTCGCGCAAAACCACGCGCATCTCGACCATGGCGAAGCCGGCGCCCAGACAGCGGCGGTTGCCGCCGCCGAAGGGGAACCACGTCGTCGGTGTCAGGGTGGCGCCCAGCATGCGATCCGGATCGAACCGGTCCGGGTCCGGATACACCGTGGCGCTGGTGTGCACCAGCCCGATTCCCGGCGCCACCATGACCCCGGCCGGCAGCCGGTAGCCGGCGACGTCGGCTGGTTGGGTGAGCACCCGCCCCACGTCGAACACCACCGGACGGATCCGCAACGTCTCCTTCACCAGCGCGTCGAGATACTCGTCGCCGGCCGGATCGCCCGCGGCGCTGGCCTCGGCCGCCAGCACTGCCTTGGCCAATATGGCCGGGTGGCGGGTCAACCGCTCGAGCGCCCAGGACAACCCGTTGGCGGTGGTGTCGTGCCCGGCCACCAGCAACGTCATCAGCTGGTCCCGCAGCTCGCGATCGGACATCGTGCGCCCGCCGTCGTCGGCGCGTACCAGCATGGCCAGCACGTCGGTGCGCCCGGCCAGGTCGGGGTCGGCGCGGCGCTCGGCGATCTCGGCGTAGAGCAGGCGGTCGGCTTCGGCCATTCGCCTGCGCAGTCCCCGCCATGGGAGGTAGCGCTGCAGCTCCGGCTTCGCCAGTGCCAGCGTCGCCCACGAACCCACGGTGAGCAGCTGCGGCATGATTTCACGCAGCGCGGTGAGCCGAGCCGGGTCCGTGGCGCCGATGACCGTTCGCAGGATCACCTCGAGGGTGATCTCCGACATCTTGGGCGCGGCCGCGAAGGTCTCCCCCACCGGCCACCCCGCGATGTTCGCCGCCGCGATCTCGGCCATCAGTCCTGCCTGGCGTGCGACGGCGTCGCGATGGAACGGCGGCAGCATCAGACGGCGGCGATCCCGATGGACGTCCTCGTCGACGACCAGAAGAGAGGTATCGCCGAGCAACCCGCTCAGAATCGAATTCGCTTCGCCGGCATGGAAGACGTGCGGGTCACCGGCAAACACCGTCTTGATGTCTGCCGGGTCGGCCAGATACACCAGCGTGCCCATGCCCGCTACCCGCAGCGTGAACACGCTCCCATAACGACGGCGGCAGGCGGCGACGAAGTGCGACCCACGGTGCAGCATCAACGCGGCCTGTACCGCCCGGGGCAGCCGGGGCCCCGGCGGAAGCGCGGTAGGCGGGGCAGTGCGCATCACCGCAATTTTACGACCGGAGTGCGCACCGAAGCGACGCTTAACTCTGCAGCTGAGTGCTCTCCGTTTGACGGCGGTCGCCGGTCGCGATGAAGTCCTCGATCAGCTCCACCACCTGGTTCGGCGTCTCGACCTGCGCGAAGTGGCCGACGTCGGGCAGGATTTCGAGCCTGGCATCGGTACGTGCCTCGTGTGCGGCGTACGCGTGATCGACGGGAATGATGGCGTCACGCTCGCCCCAGATCGCCATGACCGGCAAGTCCTCGCGCAGCCGCAGCCTGCTGAGCGCGCTGACCGCCTGGCCCCGGTAATCGACCACCGATCGCAGCGTGCGCAGGAACGACTGCCGGGTCTCGCCGTCGGACAACGACGAGTAAGCGCTCCACATCTCGGCGCCGCGCGGCGATTGAATGCCGGCGCCCCGCAACCACGACCTGAGCCGATTGCCGACGGCGAGGACGGGTTTCGGGGCGATGATCGGCAGCACCAGCTCCGCGCCGGGCGCCGAGAGCAGCCGCAACACCCAGCCGACGTCGGGGCCCAGGCCGCCGCTGCTGATCAGAATCAACCGCTTGGCGTAGTCGGGGTGCTGGTAGACGAACTGCATCGCGACCCCGCCGCCGAGCGACTGACCGACCAGGCTGGCCTGGCTGACGCCGAGTTCGTCGAGCAGGTCACGAAGCCACACCGCGAAGGCGCCCAGCGAATAGTCCGTGCGCGGCTTTGCCGACTCCCCATGGCCGAGCAGGTCGGGGGCGATGACCCGGAACTTCTTCGACAGCATCGGTATCACCGATCGCCACGTCTCCGAGCTTCCGGCCATCCCGTGGATGAGTAGGAGCACCTCGCCGTCGCCTTCGTCGCGGTAAGCGACGCGATCGCCGTGCAGCTCCAGATACTTCAACTCGTTCATTGCACCGGGATACCCGCTCTCGCCTCGGTTACGGCCGCAATCGGGCGAATCGTGACGGAAAACGCATCCGGCCCGTCCAGTGCCCGGCGCCTCAGCAATGATTTAGTCCATGACCGAACCGGTTGCGGCCCGCGTGGCCGTCTACCTCGACTTCGACAACATCGTGATCTCCCGATACGACCAGGTCAACGGCCGAAGCTCGTTTCAGCGCGACAAAGCCAAGGGCCTCGAGCAGTATTCCGAGCGGCTGGACCGGGCCACCGTCGACGTCGGCGCGATTCTAGACTTCGCGTCGTCGTTCGGGACCCTGGTGCTCACCCGCGCCTATGCGGACTGGTCGGCGGATATCAACGCCGGGTACCGCGGGCAGCTGGTGGCCCGCGCGGTCGACCTGGTGCAGTTGTTCCCCGCCGCGGCCTACGGCAAGAACGGCGCCGACATCCGGCTGGCCGTCGACACCGTCGAGGACATGTTCCGCCTGCCCGACCTCACCCACGTGGTGGTCGTGGCCGGTGACTCCGACTACATCCCGCTGGCCCAGCGCTGCAAGAGGCTCGGCCGCTACGTCGTGGGCATCGGGGTGGCCGGCGCATCGAGCCGGGCGCTGGCGGCGGCCTGCGACGAGTTCGTCATCTATGACTCGCTGCCAGGGGTGCCGGCGCTCGAACCGCAGGCCGCGGGCGCCGAGGCGGACGCAAAGCCGTCCAAGCAGCGTGCGGGGCGCGCCAAGCCGGAGCAGCCCGACGAGCCGGAGCCACCCGATCCGCAGGCCGCCGCCACCGCGCTGCTGACGCGTGCGCTGCAGATCGGCCTGGAGAAGGACGACGTCGACTGGCTGCACAATTCGGCAGTGAAGGCACAGATGAAGCGGATGGACCCGTCGTTCAGCGAAAGGTCCTTGGGATTCCGGTCATTCAGCGATTTCCTGCGTTCGCGGTCCGATGCCGTCGAATTGGACGAGACGTCGACGACACGGATGGTCCGGCTTCGTGCCACAGAGTGAACCCGACGTGGGGCCCCGCTGGCTCACTCGCAACGTCCGGGTGCTCTCCGGGGTCTCGTTTCTGCAGGACACGGCCAGTGAGCTGTTGTATCCGCTGTTGCCGATCTACCTGACCGCGGTGCTGGGTGCGCCGCCGTCGGTGGTGGGAGCCGTCGAGGGCGCGGCCGAGGGCGCCGCCTCGCTGACAAAGCTCGCCTCGGGTCCGCTCGGCGACAGGTTCGCGCGGCGCCCGTTGATCGCCACCGGGTACGGCATGGCGGCGCTGGGCAAGGTGATCATCGCGGTGGCCGGGGCGTGGCCGGGCGTGCTCGCGGGTCGCGTCGTCGACCGGCTCGGTAAGGGCGTGCGCGGTGCGCCGCGGGACGCGCTGCTGGTCGACGATGTGGACGACGCCCTGCGCGGCCGGGTTTTCGGCTTCCACCGCGCGATGGACACCTTCGGCGCCGTCTTTGGTCCGCTGCTCGGGTTGGTGGGTTATGAGCTGCTCGACCACCGGATCGCGCCGTTGCTGTATGTCGCCATCGTGCCCGCCGTCCTGTCCGTGGCGCTCGTCTTCCTCGTGCGCGAGCGCAGCAGTCGCGCCCCGCGAGCGCAGCAATCGATGTGGGCCGGCGTGCGCTCGTTGCCGCGGCCGTATTGGCGGGTGACCGCAGTCCTCGTGCTGTTCAGCGTGGCGAATTTTCCCGACGCCCTGCTGTTGTTGCGGCTGAACGAGATTGGTTTCTCGGTGGTGGGGGTGATCCTGGCATACGTCGGGTACAACGCGGTGTATGCCCTGGCCAGCTACCCGGCCGGATCGCTCGCCGACCGCATCGGCAGGCCGGCGTTGTTCGGCCTCGGCCTGGCATTCTTCGCGATCGGCTACATCGGGCTGGGACTGACCACCGACATCGTGACGGCGTGGCTGCTGATCGGCGCCTACGGGCTGTTCACCGGGTGCACCGACGGCGTCGGGAAGGCCTGGATTTCGGGGCTGGTCGACCCGGAGCACCAGGCCAGCGCGCAGGGCTTGTTCCAGGGCGGCATCGGACTGGCCGTCCTGGTGGCGGGGTTGTGGGCGGGCTTCCTCTGGGGTGCGAATGGTCAACTGCCGCTGCTCATTTCGGGAGTCACCGGCGGGGTGTTCGCGGCCGGGCTGATCGGCAGCCAACTGGTTCGCGGCATGAGACACGGGTAGGCGTCGAACCACACGGCCACACACGCCTTTTAATTTGTATGGCCCGTTAGCCCGAGAAGGCGCGAGATCGTTGACACCCAATCGGTACGGCCATACATTGTGTGAAAGTTGTCGCGAACGGATCGCTCGCGCGGCCTCGAGGAGACCGTCATGACCGTCGGTACCGCTCCCACAAGCGTTTTCGATGCCGATCTGCCGACGCTGACCTATGGCGCCGAAGAAACCCCCGCCGACGTCTATCCCCGCCTCCAGGCGGCGCAACGGCAGGCTCCCGTCGCCATCGGACCGCACGGACCCGAAGTCCTCTCCTACCACCTCGTCCGCTCCGTCCTTCGCGACGCCCGATTCCACATCCCGCCGGGGATCAACCTGCTCGTCCAGGGCGTCACGTCGGGCCCCTTGTGGGACAAGGTGATCAACAGCCTGCTGTGCCTGGAAGGCGACGCACACCATCGGCTGCGCAGCCTGACGTCCAAGGCGTTCACGCCCCGCGCGACCATGCGGCTGCACGACACCATGGTCGAGGTGATGAACGGACTGGTGGACACGGTCATCGACGCGGGCAGCTGCGACGTCGTCACCGACCTCGCCCGCCCCTACCCCGTCCCGATCATCTGCGCATTGCTCGGCGCTCCGCGCGAGGACTGGCAGCAGTTCTCGTTGTGGGCGGACGACGTCTTCAAGGCCTTCAGCTTCAGCGTCGACCTGCGCGCGGTCGAACCCGTCGTCATGAACGCCTGGCACCAGCTCGACGCCTACGTCGAGGACATGGTCGCGCGGCGGCGGCACAGCTTGACCGATGACCTGCTCTCCGACCTGATTCGCGCCGAGGACCCTACTTTTTCAGGCGACCGGCTGAACACCGCCGAGCTGCGGATGCTCGCGGGCGGCCTCCTGCTGGCGGGCACGGACACCACTCGGAACCAGGTGGCCGCCTCGGTACACGTCCTCTGCGAGCACCCGGAGCAATGGGGCCTGCTCAAGGAGCACCCCGAACTGGCGATGCGCGCGGTCGAGGAGACCATGCGCCACTCGCCGATCGCGTGCGGGACCCTTCGCCTGGTGGTCGAGGACGCCGAGCTGGACGGCTACCTCTTTCCCGCCGGCACGATGGTCCTGGTGAACACGGCCGCGGCCAACCGCGACCCGGCGGTGTACGACGAGCCAGACCGGGTCGACATCACGCGTGAGGGGGCGCCGCCCATCCTGACCTTCGGCGGCGGCGTGCATTACTGCCTGGGCGCCAACCTGGCCCGCCGCGAGATCGCCGAGGCGCTCAACGTCATCGCGGGCCGCCTGCTCAACCCCCGCACCGCGGGACCGGTCCCGTGGAAACCGATGGTGAGCCTCAGCGGACCGAAGCGCCTGCCCATCGAGTTCGACCGGTAGCCGGTCGCGGGCCTGGTGTGACGAAGACCGCCTGACACAAGTCGCGGTTAGTCCCGGCCCGCCTTACGCTCGTTGGTTACACGAACTTAACGGGGGTTTTCCGATGCGGGCTTTCACGGGGCAAACTGCGCCCAAATGCGGGCTTGCCCTCGTCGCATCGGTCATCTGCCTGGCCGCCGTGTCCTGTTCGGAAACCGCGTCCCCGCCCGCGGCGACCCCGACCACCTCGACTTCTCCGTCGAAAACCGCCACCAGCGCGGCCCCATCGCCGGCCGCGATAACGGGTCCGCTGGAGAAGGATTGGAAAAGCTATGGCGGAACGGCGTACTTCGGTTGCCCCGACAGACTTTCGACGAGCAAATCCGCGATCGAGGACATCCGACCGAAAATCTTCGATCCGAAAACCGGTCAATACATCGCGCCGGCCGTTCCGACGCTAGCCGCCGGCGAGAACCTCACCGGCGCCGTCTGTGCGCTGACGGGCACGGCGGACGACATGAGGGTCGTCTACATCGTCACGACCGTCAAACCCGCCCAGGCGCAACAACCCGCAGTCACCAAGGCGACCGCGTACGCCTACGACTTCAAGGCGGGTCAACCGTTGGCGACAAAAGAACTGCAGCCGCCGACCCCCGACCTCAAGTTCACCGCGGCGAAGGACTGGGGGCTCGCCTCGACCGCGGCGGGTGTGGCGTGGACCAACGCCTTCACCGACGGGCACGGCGCCACGTCACCGCCCCGGACCGTGCTCCTCTCCGGCGCCGACCTGTCGATGCCATGGAGCGACCCCCAATCCGGGCGTGCCTGGCAGGACGTCCTCGCATTTCAACGCAACACCGACGCCGCCAAGACGTCGGGCGCCGAGCTGCGCCGGCCCAGCGGGGAGGCGATCTATCAGGACAACGACATCCGCAGTGTGGATGCCGAATTGACGGATGGCCCAAACAAACTGGTCCAGATCACGCACTGGGATTCTTACAATCCCCCGGTGCTGTCGACGATGTTCTATGACCTGAACGCCAAAGCCGTCATCAAGATCGGTGACTCCGACCGCATTCCCGGTGGCGGGCTATCAGCGACGTTGTCCGGCGGGAAATTGTTTGTCGATGGCCATGATTCGGGCAACTCCGCGTTCGGCTTCGGGGTGTGGAACCTGCGCAGCCAGCAGTGGGATTATCTGAAGACGCGGGACGACGCGAAGAAGATGTCGATTGCCAAGGTGGCGTTCTTCGAAGACCACCTCTACATCACCAACACCGGCAATACGTTTGCCGTGCTCGCCCTGCCCGCCACCGATCCGATTGCGACCACTTGGTCCGTTCGGCCCTTCACGCGAATATCGGGCTGGACGCTGGTGTGCCGCGGTGAGAATGCCGCGGCCTTGAACGGGGACTGCAAGGACATCGTGATGGTGCAAGACCAGGACGGCCATTTCCCTGGGCCCTGGTCCTGACCTCGTCAGGGGTCCCGTGTCAGGTGGCGGCGCAGAAACTCCGTCTCGACCGAGCTGATCGCCTCGAAGAGAGTGCCCGTGTAGACGTCGAAGTGCCCGACCGGATAGCGGTGCAGTTCAACGTTATTCATTGCTGACGCGATGCGTACGGCGAACCTGGGCGACGCTTGCAGGTCGTGGTCCCCCACGCACATCAGGACGGGCATGTGCAGTTTCTCCGCGGTTCCGCTGCGGTAACGCGGCAACGCGAACAGCATGCGGGGAGCCAGCGCATTGCGCCAGCCGACGGCTTCGCCGCCCAGCGCCTCGAACGCGGCTTTCGCCTCGGGCTCCGTGAACACCGCGGTCTCGCCGGGATCGGCAACCACCGGAACCAGATACGGCGGCCGGCCCCACTTCGCGCCAACAGCGTCGCGCACCGCTGCGACGGTGAATTGCAGCGTCCGCCGCGTGACGTCCCAGCTGAGCCGCTCGCGCAGCCCGCGGCCGCGGTGCCAGCCGTCGATCAGCGGGACCTGCGTCACCACGGCGGTGATTTCGGGATCCGTGGCGGCGACCGCCAGCACGTGACCACCGCTGAGGGACGTCCCCCACAAGCCGATTCGACGCGGATCGAGGTCGTCACGGCCGCGTGCGTATCGCACCGCCGCCCGGTAGTCGTCTCGTTGTTCGGCGACGTCGATGACTTGCCGAGGCTCGCCGCCGCTGGCTCCGAAATGCCGGTAATCGAACGCCAGCACCGCAAGGCCCGCCGCGGTGAACTTCTCCGCGTACGCGGGCAGACCGAGGCGCTTGGTGGCGCTGCCGCCGTGTCCCATCACCACACAGGCGAGCCTGTCGCCCGCTTGGGCGGGCCGGTAGAGGTCGGCCGCGCACCGCACCCCGCCGGACTCGAAGGACACTTCCTCAAACGCTGACACACCGGTTCCGCTCTGAGTCGGTACAACGTGGTCTCAATCTGCCCGTGGCCGCGCCGCCCCACCAGAACCAAGAGGACCACCCTTCGGTGACCTTGGCCCCTACTGAACGGTCAAGCGGATGTCGATGCTCTCGGTATGCGTGGCAGACGACCGCAGTTGCTGCTCGACCAACTCCACGACGAACGCGGCCGACGGGTTGTGCTGGTCTCGCACTGCCTGCTGAACGAAAACACCCGTTACGCCGGCGGCGCCACCCGACCTGGTGCCGTGCCGGAGGTGGTCGAGGAGCTGATGAACGCGGGTTACGGAATTCATCAGCTGCCGTGCCCGGAGCGGCTGGCCTGGGGCGGGGTATTGAAGCCCCACAGCCTGCACCTGCACCACTCCAAGGGCGGATGGCTGTATCCACTGCGCGGCCCACTGCTGCATGCCTTCGTGCTGTGGACCCGCCTCGTCTATCGGCGCTTGGCGCGGCAGGTCGCCCGCGACGTTGCCGACTACCAGCGTTCCGGGATCACGGTGGCCGGCATCGTCGGGATCGGTGCCTCGCCGTCGTGCGGGTTGACCACGACGCTGGACATGCGGGCCTCGCTGGAGGTTGTCGCGTCGTGTCCGGCCGCCGCCCTGACGCGGGACGTGATGACCGAACGTGCCGTTCTCGGGTGCCGTCGCGAGGGTGAGGGCTTGTTCATCGCTGCGCTGGATCGGCGGTTGCGCCGTCGGGAATTAGAGGTTCCGGCGCTCGAACACGACCTCGCGGCGGAGCTTCGGGGTTCGCGGCAGACAGTGCTCGCCGTGGGAGCGGTGCGGACCCTGGGTGCACTCGGGCAGCGAGATACCCCGCCGAGCGGTGGCACACCCCACTGACCGTGCTCCCGAGTCCTCAGCTGCGACAGCACAACTCAATAACATCGGCCGCGCAAAAATGCTCTTGCGTTTGATACCCTACGGGGGTATAGTCCTCGGTATGAACGAGACAGATACCTGCCACTGCAAATCCACCGGTTGCACCTGTGGGGACTCCGCCTGCACCCGGGCGGGCGGCTGCACCTGCGGTCACCCCGCGTGCACGTGTAACGATTAGTCACCTTCAGTTCAAGGCCTCGACCCCGCGTCGAGGCCTTGACTGGTTTATCGATGCTTGCGGCCACAACGTTGACGTCATTACCCTACGGGGGTATGGTTGCCGGCATGGAAGCGGCCGAATCTTGCCGCAGATTCGCGGACTCAGGCTGTAAGTGAGTCATTACCAGGTGATTACGAGACTCTTTATCAGCATCAGCGTCGTCCTCGGCGCCGGGGTCGAGCTAGCGCCAGCGACCAGCGGTGACCCCGGCCCGTTCAGCAACCTGAGCTGTCATTGCCCGTCGCCACCGGATCCCAGTGCTGATGTTCCCGGTCAAATCGCCCGCGGAATGCACGACGGTCTCTCTCGGCTGCAAGCCCATCAAAGCGATTCGCCGCCAGCCAGACCCTGATGCGGGCCGCCCTGGGTGGTCTCGATCCGGCGTGCCCCTTGACACTCGTGGGCGCAGAGGACTTAAGCCCCTACCCCCTTGGGGTATGAGCTCGCACACTGAGGGTTACGCGCAACAGAGAACGGAGACTCTGATGAAATCTCGAGCGAGAAAGGCGATCGTGCTGTTCAGCGGTGCGACGGTGCTGACTTTGGCGGCAGGTTTCGGCGGCGGCGAAGTGCTCAGCAACACCACCACACCGATGGCAACCCCGACCTCCACCGTTGCGCCGGCACCCCCGGCCAAAGACGGTCCGGGAGCGCCCGCAACGAGTCAGCCCACGCGGGACTTCGACGGTCCACATGGCGACACCGGATGTATTCCCCATATCAACTGTTAGGTCATCGACACCGTCGCGAATGCGAACAGATGTGGTTGTGCCCGAACACATCCGGGCGGTGACGCGTAGTCGCTAGAAGAGGTGGGGGGTGCTTCGGTGATGTCGGTGGTCGTAGTGCACGACCGCCGCGACCACACCGGCGCCGAGACCGACGCAGGACAGCAACGCGGCGGCCGCCACCATCGCCCAGCCCGGGTGGCCGGAACCGGCCGCGAAGAGGGCCATCGGCAGCGCGGCGAACGCGAGCAGTGTGGACATGAGCCCGGTCCAGGCGGCGAATCTGTTGAGCATCATGATCTGAGCCTCCTTAGCCGTCAGTCACGATCATCGTCCTTGTCATGGCCGGCGGGCAAGATGCCAAATACATCGAAGTCCGTGCCGAGGTGCACCTCCGTCGCTGAACCCTCACCCATCTCCTGCTCTGCGTCACCGGCCGGAGCGCCTCGATCTGGACCGCCCGACCGCGGGCAGAGCGGGCCGGGCGGGAACTGGCTAGCCCCGTGTTACGGGGAACACGCTCTTCGTCTGGCGCGCAGCACTTCTCGGGACACAGCCGCCGAACGATCACCATTGAGTACGGCCGCGCGAACGAATTCGGTCACTTTCATCCTGGCTTCATGTGCCGGCGCTAGCGTCGCTTTCGCAACCAGGTCACGGACGGAAAGGGATGGATCCATGAGGGTCAGAACGAAGATCGGTATCGGTGTGGCCAGCGCCGCCACCCTAACGGCCATCGGCATCGGCGTCGCCGCCGCGGACGACCAGGAGATCACCGGGCCGGCCGCCGACCAGGCCCGCGCCGCGGCGGTACAAGCAATACCGGGCAAAGCCGGGAAGGTCGAAAAGGAGACCAACGAGGGCGCCGCATATTACGGGGTACTCGTTACCAAAACCGACGGCACTCAGGTGGAAGTCCACCTGGATCAGGGCTTCCATTTCCTGGGTACCGAAGCTCCGGATAACGATTGACCCCGGAATCTCGATTCGCATGGGTCGCGATGCCGATCCCTACTCCGGCGGGCGTCGGCGGACCCAGATCGACGGGATGGCGCAACTTCAGTCGGAGCTGCGGCGAAAGACGGGGGTTTCGAAGTGAGCCAAACCGTTGAAACGGCAACCTATCTCGCCGGGGCGGCCGAACGGTTCGGCGCGCCACGCATCGCGCTCACGGCAGGGCTGACCGGCGTGCTCACACTGGCCGCTGCGGCATGGCGGCTGCCGCGGAGTGCTTGGAGCGACGTCGTCGCCCTCGGCGCCCTGAGCGCGGCCGCGGTGTTCTTGTGGCGAATGTCCGCCAACATGCCACAACTCAACAGCGACGGGCTGCCAGGCTTTTCCGCGAACGATTGGCTGGCACCCGTAATGACCTATTTCTTCCTCTCGGCATACACCGATCTCCGGTCACCTAGTGATCCACGGCGTTATGGCCAAATCCGCACGATTGCCGTCGTAATATCGCTGTTCGTCAACGTCGTCACCATTTGAAAGACGCCGCGTAGTTCCCTGGCGTGCAACACTTCTCGGCCGTCTGGTTCGCCGATTCGTCTCACACCGGATTCAGGCGTCGATCGTCAGAGGCAACGTTGATTACATACTCGATATGAGTCAGGCCGACCCTTACCCACCCGCCGGCGCCGTCGGCTTCGGCCGGCTCCTCGCGTACTTCTTGAAGCTGGGCGCAATCGGGTTCGGTGGAGCACCAATGGATCGATCGTCAGGATTTCCTCGACGGAGGCTTCGTGCTGAGCATCGGCACTACCCCGACTGCAGGTTGGTGGAGTCGAGGGCCGGGCGCAGCCCCTTCGCCAGGGTGACCGCATCGTCGACCGCCCAATAATGCATGTAAAACAGCCGGGGCTCCTCGGTGAGGCCGTGATTGTGCAACTCGACAATCTGGATGTTGCCGCCGCGCAACGCCTGGATGACCTTCTGCACCTCGGGGGCGATCAGGATGAAATCACCGTTGATCGCTGTGCGACCGCCGCCGATCGGCTGAAAATTGACCACGGTCGTCAGGTTCAGCGATGCTGCGGGCAGCACGCGTCCGTCCTCGACGATGGTGTCTTTGCGGGGGATGCTGTACTTCAATAACCCGCCATCTTGGGTTCCCTTGCGGCCCAAAGTTTGTTGGACCCCGGCAACGTCGATGTCGACCGGCGGCTGCTGCGCCGGCGGCGGGATGGCCGGGCCGATCGATGTCGCGTCCAGCGCCGCTCTAAGCCCCTTTGCCAGCTGCACAGCATCACCCATGCCATGGATGTGGGTCCACCACACTGGCGGATTCTGTTGCAGCAGGTGCTTGTGCAGCCCGGTCTGGGCGATGCCATGCGCCTGCAGCGCATCGGTGACCGCGGGCAACTCTTCCTCGGTGACCACGAGGTCGCCCATCATCAGCGCCGCGTTGTCGCCGTAGCGGGCGAATGCCACATACCCGCCCAAGGACAACCCCGGTTTGATGTCCACACCGTAGGAGGTGATGTGAAGATCGTTGCGCGGCAGATTGATCCGATAGGCGGTGTTGTTGTCGCCGAGCTTTCCGGTCCGTCCGATAGCGTCGGCCACCGGCTTCCAGTCGGCATCGCTGGTGCTCACCGCTGAACGGGGGTTGGCCGGTTGCCCGGTGCCGCTACCCCCGCCGCCCTTGGAGCCAGAACCACACCCTGCCAGCACTACCGCCGCCACGGCGGTGATCGCGGCAATTCTCGCCACACCATGCTCGACACCCGCCATGGCCGTGGGTCTACCGCTTCTTCATGAAGCCACGATGAAGCTTGACCGGAGCGTGCCCGACACGGCGGGCGTGTCCTCATCGTGGCTTCATCAACGCCGACTACACCCGACATACGTCGACAAGGGCGATGATGGTGTAGGCCCGGTGCCGTCACAGGCACCGAGCACGGAAAGGGTGGTGACTACCGTGCGCGTGCTGGTCGTCGAGGACGAGCCCAAGATGGCCGACCTGCTGCGCCGGGGTCTGACCGAAGACGGCTACGCGGTCGATATCGTTGCCGATGGCGCCAGCGGCTACCACGCCGCGACCGTATACGACTACGACGCGGTGGTGCTGGACGTGATGCTGCCAGGCATGTCGGGTTTCGAAATTTGCCGAAAATGGCGCAGCAGGCAGAACTGGGTCCCGGTGCTGATGCTCACCGCGCGCGGCGCCGTCATCGACCGAGTCGCCGGGCTTGACGGGGGGGCCGACGACTACCTCACCAAGCCGTTCCACCTCGATGAGCTCTTCGCCCGGCTGCGGTCGCTGATCCGGCGCGGACCCACACCACGGCCCACCGTGTTGACGGCCGGGGAGCTGCGCGCCGACCCTGCGAGTCGCAAATGCTGGCGCGGAGATGTCGAAATCGACCTGACCACTAAGGAATTCGGTCTGCTCGAACTGCTGATGCGGCGGCCCGGCACGGTCTTGACCAGAGAGCTCCTGGTGGAACATTGCTGGGACTTCGCCTACGAATCGCGCTCCAACGTCGTCGACGTCCACATCCGCGCGCTGCGCGACAAGATCGACCGGCCGTTTGGGATGCGCTCCATCGAAACCGTGCGGGGTATCGGCTACCGGATGCGCACCGACGGCGGCGTGCCCGAGAAACCGGGCCGATGATCCGGCGCTGGCCGATCCGGATCAGACTCACCGCCGCCTTCACCGCCGTGATGGCGCTCTTGCTGTTGGCCGTTGCAAGCCTGACCGTTGGCCACACGAAGGAATCGCTGGACACGGCGATCACCGAGTCACTGCTAAACCAACTGACCAATTTGCGGCCGATCGCAGAGGACGATGATCCCTTGCTCGCCGGCGGCGATGCCGATACCGCCCAACAAGTCATCGCGGGCGACGGCAGGGTGCTTGCTGCCACCTCGAATCTCGTCGGGCAGACCGCGCTGACGCCGTCCGAGCTGGACAGCGCCCGACGCGGCCGGCTGGTTGCGGATCACTCTCGGCTGGGCAACCTGGAGAGCCCGGTTCGGGTGGCGGCAGGCCCGGTCGCGGGGGGACGCGTCGTTGTGGCGGCCCAGAGCATGGCCGACTGCGACGCAGCGGTGGCGGATCTGCGCAACGAGTTGGCCGTCGGTTTCCCGTTGGTGTTGTTCGTCGCCGCCATCGGAGCGTATCTGCTGGCGGCCGCCGCCCTTGGACCCGTCGAACGCATGCGCGCCCGTGCCGCGGGCATCAGCGCCACCGACGCGCACGCCCGCCTGCCCGTCTCGGCCGCCCGCGATGAAATCCAGTCGCTCGGAATAACATTCAATGAGCTCTTGCAACGGCTGCGCGACGCGCTGGAGCGGGAACGACAGTTTGTCAGCGATGCGGGCCACGAACTTCGCACCCCGCTCAGCCTGCTGACCACCGAACTCGAACTTGCCCTGCGACGCCCACGAAGCAACCCCGAACTGGTCTCCGCAATGCGCTCGGCCCTCGACGAAACCATCCGACTTTCCCGCCTGGCCCGGGACCTGCTCACAGTCGCAGACACCGGCGGCTCCGCCAAGCGGGAAACCGTTGACCTACGAACCCACCTAGATGCAATCGGCGAGCGTTACCGCCACGGCCTCGACGAACAACTCGAGATCGACTGCCCCGCGGGGCGATACGTCAGCGTCGATCCGGTCGACCTCGATCGGATCATTGGCAACCTGATCGACAACGCCACCCAACACGGCGCTCCGCCGATCACCATCCGCGTGCCGCAGGCATCCGCCGAGGGAGTGGAGATCCGCATCGGCGACCACGGTCCGGGATTCCCGCCCACCTTCCTCCCACATGCCTTCGGCCGATTCACCCGCGCCGACACGGCACGAACCACCGGCGGCACCGGACTTGGTCTGGCCATCGTCGACACCCTCACCCGGCGCAACCATGGCACCGTCACCGCCGGAAATCACGCCGCGGGCGGCGCGGAAGTGATTGTCACGTTGCCTGCCGCTGCACCGCCCGCGGAAACTGAATGACAACTCGCCTGAAGCGCCGCAATTAATCTATTATCTACGTATGGATGCAGATAGAGCTGGACGGCGATGACCGGCGAGAACGTTCACCAACATCACCACGACCATGGTCATGACCATGACCACCCAGGGGGGATTCGCGGCGTGGTGGCCCACCTTTTCGTCCCGCACAGCCACGACGCCGCCGACAGCGTCGACACCGCGCTGGAATCCAGTTCCGTCGGCATCCGGGCGGTCAAGATCAGCCTGATCGGCCTGGCCGCGACCGCCACCATGCAGGTGGTCATCGCCGTCGTGTCCGGGTCGATCGCCCTGGCCGCCGACACCATTCACAACTTCTCGGACGCGCTGACCGCGGTCCCGCTCTGGATCGCGTTCTCGTTGGGCCGACGTGCGCCAACCCGCCGATACACCTACGGCTACGGGCGCGCCGAGGACATCGCGGGCTTGTTCGTCATCGGCATGATCGCCCTGTCGGCGATCATCGCCGGCTACGAGGCCGTCCTGCGGCTCATCCACCCCGTCGCCGTCGAGCACGTCGCCTGGGTCGCGGTGGCCGGCATCGTGGGCTTCCTCGGCAACGAGGGCGTCGCGAGCTACCGGATCCGGGTCGGCCGCCGGATCGGCTCGGCCGCCCTCGTCGCCGACGGCCTACACGCGCGGACCGACGGATTCACCTCGCTGGCAGTGCTTTTCGGGGCGATCGGCGTCGCTCTGGGCTACCCGATTGCGGACCCGGTCGTCGGCATGATCATCACGGTGGCGATCGTGGCCGTGCTGTACCGCGCCGTGCGCGACATCTTCCGCCGGCTCATGGATGCGGTGGACCCGAGCCTCGTCGACACCGCCGAGGCGTGCCTTGCCGCCCGGCCGGGTGTCCGCAGCGTGCGCAGCATCCGGATGCGCTGGATAGGTCACCAACTGCACGCCGACGCGGAACTCGACATCGATCCCAACACCAGCCTCGAGGACGCCCACCGCATCGCTCATGACGCCGAACACGAGCTGACTCACGCGGTGCCCAAGCTCAACAGCGCACTTGTGCACGCCTACCCGGCGCACCACGACGAATAGGACGTCTTAGGTCAAGCCCAGCGCCTGCGGAACCATGTAGAGCCCGAAGCCCATGACAACGAGGCACAGAACCCAGGTGATGTATTTGTGCGGCCCGCGCATGCGCCACTGCTCGGGCAGCGCCTTGGCCTCCAGCGCCAACAGCAATCCCAGCACGATCGGCAGCAGCAGGGCGTTCATCACTTCGACGTCCACGGCGAGGTTCACCAGGTCGACGCTGGCCAGGACGAGCACGGCGCCGACGACGTGGGCGAGCCCGTAGGTGATGTAGAACTTGGCGGTCTCACGGTTGGGCCGCTCGTTGAGCGTGTGCCGCCACCCGAAGACCTCCGCAAGCCCCCATGCTCCGGCGAGCGATGCGACGATCGCGGCGACCAGCGCCGCGCCGAGCATTCCCAACCCGAAGAGGACCGTCCCGCCGGTGCGGCCCAGGTAGGGGGTCAGCGAATTGGCGATCTCGCCGACGGTGTTCAGGGAAGCTCCGCCGTCGTGCGCGCCAACCGTCGAGGCCATGGTGACGACCACCGCGATCATGATGAGCTGGGTCAGCACCGCGCCGGTGGCCGTGTCGTAGCGGGCCTGCCGAATCGTGGCCTCCGACAACCGCTTATCCACCACCGCGCCCTGCTGGTAGAAGACCATCCACGGCATGATGACGGCGCCGACGTTGGCCGCGACCAGCAGCAGGTATGACGAGTTGCCCAGCGGCATCGAGGACAGACCGTCCAGCAGCGCGTCCAGCCGCGGCCGCGCCAACACCATGGCGACCAGGAACGCCAGCTCGGCCGCGCCGACGATCAGGCCGATGCGTTCGACGCGCCGGTAGCTGCCGGTGAACGCCAACGCCAACAGCGCGCCGGTCGCGACCGGGATGCTGAACCACCGCGAAACACCGAAAAGTTCCCCCACCCCGGCGACCCCGGCGAACTCCGTCAGCAACGCCCCGATCGCCGAGGCGAACAGCGTGAAGGCCGACAGCCACGCCCAGCCGCGACCGAACCGCTCCCGGATCAGCGCGCCGTGACCGCGTTTGGTGACGATGCCGAGCCGCACCGTCATCTCCTGCACGCAATAGAGGATCGGCATCAACATGAGCTGCGGCAGCACCATCCGGTAGCCCCACTGGGCGCCGGACTGCGACGCGGTGA
The DNA here is from genome assembly GCF_001667155.1 of Mycobacterium sp. 852002-53434_SCH5985345. Classification (NCBI taxonomy): domain Bacteria; kingdom Bacillati; phylum Actinomycetota; class Actinomycetes; order Mycobacteriales; family Mycobacteriaceae; genus Mycobacterium; species Mycobacterium sp. 852002-53434_SCH5985345. The sequence continues at coordinate 116,455 of NZ_LZIE01000076.1, read as the reverse complement.
TCAAGGAGCCCGCATCGGTGTCGGCCAGCATCACCACCAGCCCGGGGCCCCAGACCGCCAGCAGCCCCCACCGCAGCCAGCGGCCGCGCGCCCGCAGCGACACCGACGGCGGGCCGTCGAATTCCTCCGCCACTGGCGTGGTGGTATCGGTCACCCTTGCCCCATTCCTTCACACGACTGCGTTCAAGCGGCCCGACTGCCGATGATAACTAAGCCTCACCTAACCGCTGCAGTTTCGCCTGAAGAGCGGCATTCTCAAATCTGCGATCTGCCCTCTCCGAGAGCGAGAGTACGTTACCGGAGCATGCGCAAGGGACGAGACTTAATGCCCAGCCGGGTCAGGCGTCGATCACGAGGCGATCGCCCTTGGCCCGGGAGACGCACACCAGCATCTCGCCGTCGCCCTCCACGGTGCGGCCGCGGCGATCAACCTGCCCCGCAAGCACTTTCACCTTGCAGGTGCCGCAGAAGCCTTGCTGGCACGAGTATGCGGTCCTCGGGTCGCCGTCGAGCATCACGTCGAGCGCCGAGCGGTTTCCCGGGACGCTGAGCACGCGCCGCGAGCGGGCGAGCTCCAGCTCGAACGGCACACCGTCGACGACGGGCGGCGGCCCGAAGCGTTCGTAGTGCAGCGGCGCGTTCGCGTGCTGGTCGCGCTCCGCACGCACCGCTTCGAGCATGGCGGTCGGGCCGCACACGTAGACGGCCGTCGTGGGCCCGGCGTCGGCCAGCAGTTCGCCGGCGGTGGCTATGCGGCCGCGCTCGTCGTCGACCCATACCGTTACCCGGTCGGGCGCGATCGCCACGAGCTCGTCGAGCAGCGGCATGTACTCGCGGCTGCGCCCGGCATACACCGCGCGCCAGTCGATTCCGTGCTGCTGGGCGAGCCGGACCATGGGCAGGATGGGTGTCACGCCGATGCCGCCGATCACGAACAACACCTCACGCTCGTCGGTGACGAGATAGAACGCATTGCGGGGGCCCTCGAACTCGACCGTGTCGCCCACGTCGAAGGCGTCGTGCATCTCGATCGAGCCACCGCCGCCGTCGGCGATCCGGCGCACCGCGATGCGGTAGTCGGTGCGCCGACCGGGCGGACCGCACAGTGAGTACTGGCGGCGGCGGCCCGAAGCGAGCCGGATATCGATGTGCGCGCCGGGAGTCCACGAAGGCAGCAGACCGCCTTGCGCGTCGGCGAGCGTCAACGCGACCACGTCGGGCGTGAGAAGTTCGCGCTTGGTGACCAGCGCTGTGTTGGTACGCGGCACCGGCACGATCCGCGACGGGTCCCACCGCGACGCCGATGCCAACCCGCCGAAGAGGGTGCCGACTCCCCACAATGCCGTGTAGAGACGATCGCGCTTGCGGCGACCGTACAGGTCGGCGGGTCTGTTACTCCAAATCGCATGTGCCACTGCGAATTTCCTATGCCTGTCGGATGTCGATGACCTGGTTGACCCATTCGGCCGTCAGCCGCGCGATGACGTCGGGATCGGAGGACACCACCCAGTGCCCGCCCTCGATCGGGATCACCCTGCCGCGGGCCGGTATCGAGCCGGTGAACCGCTGCAGGGGCGGGGACACGAAATAGTCCTTGCGCGCCACCAGCACCTGCACGGGGACGCTGGTCTCCGGCACCTGCTTTCCCGGAGCCAGGAAAGGTCCCGGCATGTTGGCGCGGTACAGGTTGAGCCCGTTGAGGTAGTCGCGGATCGACCGGGTGGTCGCCGCGCGCTGCCGGCGGGTGCCACGTGGGCGGCCGATCAGTTCGACCCCGGCGAAGACCGCCACGGTCGCCCGGGACCAGATCGCCAGCTCGGGCACCCCCGGACACAGGAAGAACCAGATGTACGTCGAGGCCAGCGCCTGCTTGAGCACGTCGAACACCCCCCGGGGCGTGCGTGCGGACCGCAGGAATTTGCCCGCGTAGTTCAGGTGCGGGCCGGAGATCGACGTGAACGAGGCGACCTTGCGCATCACCGTGTCGTCGGTTACCGCCGACCAGGCCTGGATGGAACCCCAGTCGTGGGCCACCAGGTGCACCTGGTCCACGCCGAGGCTGTCGATCACCGCGCCGATATCGGAAACCAGTTGGGGCAGGCGGTATCCCGAGCGCCGCGCCGGCTTGGACGAGGCACCGACGCCGCGCACGTCGAAAGCCACGAAGTTGAAGCGCCCGCCGAGCTCCTCGGCGACCCCATCCCACACGTGGTGGTTATCCGGGTAGCCGTGGATCGCCAAGATCGTCGGGCGCCCACGGTCGATCTCCGAGTGGGCGTGGACCGCAAGGGATACGCCGTCGGAAGCGATTACGTTGCTGCACTGGGTCATTCGCGCGAACTCCGGAAGCTCAATGCGCCGCGCGGGCGGCTGGTGATCGGGCCAGGTAGTCGACCGCGCGCCCGACTCCGCCAAGTTTGGAGGGGTGGAAACTCGGCGTGTAATAGGCGCCGATCACCCGCAGGAACTGGAAGGGGCCGGGCACCAGGCCACGCCGTGCCGCGCTGAAGTAGTCGCGCCAGCGCGGTTTGGTGCCCGGCGGCAAGTACGGGTCGACCGAGTACATGAACCGCACCCCGCGAATGAACAACCACAGCAGCGCCGGTGTCACCAGCAGCTGGGTGCGCACCTGGCGCCAGTAGCCGGCGCGCAGGTGCTTCATCGTGTCGAACGCCACCGCTTTGTGCTCGACCTCTTCCGCTCCGTGCCAGCGCAGCAGGTCCAGCATCACCGGGTCGGTGCCGAGGGCGTCGTGTTGCGGGGTGTCGAGGATCCATTCACCCAGGATGGCGGTGTAGTGCTCGAGGGCCGCCACCATCGACACCCGCTCGAGCAGCCAGCTCTGGCGTCGCCGCCGGCCCCATCCGGGCCGGTCCCCGATGAGTTGGGAGAACAGCCAGGCCATCTGGTCGGTGAACGGCGTGACGTCGACGCCGTTGGCCGCGAAATGGTCCAGCACCCCCGAATGCGCCTGGGAGTGCATGGCCTCCTGGCTGATGAAACCCTGCACGTCCAGCCGCAGTTGATCGTCTTTGATCATCGGCAACGTGTTCTTGAACGCGTCGACGATGAACTCCTCGCCGGCGGGCAGCAGCAGGTGCAGCACGTTGCAGAAGTGGGTGGTGAAGGGCTCGTTGGGCACGTAGTAGAACGGCAGCGACGCCCAGTCGAAGTCGACGTCACGTGCCTGCAGAACGATCCGCTCGTGGTCGAGCGACGCGTCATGCGGACCCGTCGCCTGATCGTCGACGGTGAACATAGAAGACCCCCTTACGGCTAGGCGCTGCGTTGCGCCTCGGCCTCAGCCTCGGTGATCAGGCGCTCACTGCGCAAGAACCGGACGAGATTCTCGACCGTCTCCGCCAGCGCCGGCTCACGCAGGCGGACCGCGGCCAGCGCGCGCGCACGTTGGTATTGGCTGTTGCCGTAGCGCTTGTCCCGCATCGCCGCGATCTTGTCCGCCGAGCGGGTGAGGAAATCCACCAGCGGGTAGATCGGATCGCGCGGCGTGCACCGACGGTTCATCTCGGCGGCAAACGACGGGATGTCGCGGTAATCGAAGCGGTAGCCATAGCGCTCGGTCAAGACCCGGGTGATGTCGGTCATGTTGTAGTAATCGTCAGCGGTCATGTTGAAGACCGTGCCCGCGTCGGCCGGCAGCTCCATCAACGCGACGATGTGATCGGCGATCAGGTCCGCGGGCAGCAGGCTGAGCTGGTTGAGCGCGTTGGCGGCGACGCCGTGCTCGATCATGAACGCCATGGTGCGCACCAGGATGTCGTCCTGGCTGCCGAACCCCGCGCTGGTCGGTGAGATCAACGAGGGCCGGAAGATGCGCACGTCGAGCCCCTGCCGCTGGGCGGCGAACGCCAGCTGCTCGGCGACCCATTTGGTCTGCGAGTAGCCGAAGTCCAGGGCGTTCATCTCCAGGTTCGCGTCGGACTCCCCGACCACCGGCTTGACGCTCCACCCGTAGATGAAGGTGCTGGAGACCAGGTGGAAGGTCTTGCGGTGCGCGGTCATGGCCAGCCGCAACAGCTCGTGCGTCCCGATCACGTTGGCGGGCCGCAGGGCGTCGTAGGTCCTGACGTAGTTGACCAGGGCGCCGTTGTGGACGATGGCGTCGACGCTCTCGGCCAGCCTCTGGAACCCCTGCTCACCGATGCCCAGCTGCGGCGCGGCGAGGTCGCCGCAGACCACGCGCACCCGCTGGCGGACCTCGGCTTCCAGGGCCGGCGACCACAGGCGCGCCTTGCGCAGCGACGCGACGATCCGGTCCAGGCCGTGTGCCGAGTCCGTGGCGCGAACCAGCGCGTGGACGGTGCACGACGTCCGGCCGAGCAGGCTGCTGACAAGGAACGGCCCCAGGAATCCGGTCGCGCCCGTCAACAGGATGTCGCTGGGCGCGCCCGAGCGTGCCGGCGGCAGCGCCGGCAGCGGAAGCTGCGCGTCCGCACGCATCCGGGCGACCTCGTAGGCCTCGTACTCCGTCGCAATCTGGTCCAGCGCCTGACGCAGCGCATCGAGCGGCTGGCCGGACTCCTCACCGAATTGCCGCATCAGGCGGAAGAATTCGGCCACCGTGAGTCGCTGCAGCAGGCGCGTGTTGACCTCCTCGGCCAGCCCACCCGCGCCGTGCTCTTCCAGCAGGGCCTGCAGGTCGGCGCGCAGCTCGGCTAGCGCCAGCGAATCGATGCCCAGGTCCGCGAAGGAGCAGTCCTCCTCGCCGGTGAGGTCGTAGCTCTCGATCAGATTCCGGAACCTGTCCAGCGGCCCGGGGTTCGCGTCGGCCCGGTCGTGCGGCTGATGGGTGTAGGCCGCCAGGACGGGCAGCTCGCCGTCCAGCCAGAGCTGGCGCGTCGAGGAGCGCCTGATCTTGCCCGACGTGGTCTTGGGAATGCTGTGTGGCGGCACGAACGCGATGGTGTGCGGGTCGATGTGGCCGTGCCGCCGGATGGCCCGCGCCAGGGCCTTGCCATCCGGTAGCGCGTGCTCGCCGCGCACCTCGGCCACCACGGTCAGCACTTCCTGCTCGTCGTGTTCCACCGAGAAGGCGGCGACGCAGCCGCCGCGGACCTCCGGGGCCGACCGCTCCACGATGCCCTCGATGTCGGAGGGGTAGCAGTTGACGCCGCGCACGATGATCAGGTCCTTGCTGCGGCCGCAGACGAACAGCTCGCCCTCGTACACGAAGCCGAGGTCGCCGGTTCGCAGGTAGGTGTGCTCGGTGTCGCCGGGGATGCGGGCCGCGAAGGCCTCCGCGCTCAGCTCCGGGCGGTTCCAGTAGCCGCCGCCCTTGGACGGCCCGTCCAGCCAGACCTCACCGACCCGGCCCTCGCCGAGGGCCCGCCCGGATTCCGGATCGACGATTCGGACGACGTTGCCGTCGATGGGCTTGCCGCAGCTCACCACCGGCGCCTGGTTGCTGTTCTCCGGCTGGGCCTTTTCGACGCGCGCCAGGTTGTTCTCCAGCGCGCGCTTGTTCAGCGCCAGCGTCTGGCGCCCGCGAAGCGAGACGATCAGGGTGTTTTCGGCCATGCCGTACGCGCCGGTGAGCGCGTTGGGCTCCAGGCCGTAGGGGGCGAAACGCTGCCGGAAGCGGGTGAACGTGCTGGCGCGCAGCGGTTCTGCACCGACGACGATGCTCTCCAGGCTGCTCAGGTCGATCCCGGCGAGCTCGGACGTGGGCAGCTTGTCCTCGCGCAGGCACAACTCGAGCGCGAAGTTGGGCACCGGCGTGTGGGTCGCGCGCACGTCGCTGATGAGCCGCAGCCAGGCCGACGGTCGCTTGAGGAAGTCCAGCGGGGACATCGCGTGTGTCGTCCCGCCGATCAGCGGGATGAACAGGTAGGCGGAGATCAGGCCCATGTCGTGGTGTTGCGGGAGCCAGCTGACCAGCACCTCGTCTTTGGTGAAGGCCGAGGCGTTGGCGATGACGTTGGCGTGGCTGACCACCACGCCCTTGGGGTCGCTGGTGGAGCCGGAGGTGTACTGCAGGAAGAGCACCGGTCCAGGCGTGTCGGGCACGGGCGTGCCGCCGAAGTCCTGCGTGCCGTCGGTGCCGTACCAGGGCAGTTCCGGGGGCCGTTGGGCGTCCGGCCAGGGCGACCCATCGTCGAGGTGGTTGAGCAGCAGGCGGTAGTCGTATTCGAACTGCTTGGTCGACAGCACCGCCTTCGCCTGGCAGTCGCGGGCGATGAAGCTGAGTTTGGCCAGCCCCGACTCGAACGACATCGGCAGCGGGGGGCTGACCGGCACAGCGATCACCCCGAGGCGGGCGCACGCGTAGAACGCAGCGACCATCTCCAGACCGGGTGGGTAGACCAGCAGGGCGCGGTCTCCCGGGCGCAGCCCGGCCTCCGCCGACAGGTAGGCGGCCAGCTCACGCGTCCGCTCGGCGAAACTTTGGTAGGTGTAGTGCTCCTGCTCGCGGCCTTCGTCGTCGACGAACCGGAAGAGGGTCTTGTCCGGAGTCAGCGCTTCCCGCATGTGCAGGTGATCAATGAGCGTCTCCATCGCAGGAGCCACCCCCTTCCGGGTCAACTATGAGCGATAAGAACTTTGGGATCAATCGATAAAGCCCAATGTAACGCCGCTAATGGGCGTCAGGCAAAGCGTGCAGAGGCTTTTCCTATACTGCACATTGATCTCACAGGATCGGCTTATCCAGCGACAACATTGTGCGGCGAGCCGCGTCCTTAACTACGGACTTCAGTATTTCAGTTTCCGCTTTTACCAGGGGCTTTCGTCGGTACAGCGTTCAGCAAGCCCGCGAATACTGAGATGCGTATTTGCGCTAATGCTGAATTCTTGCGTTTGAATCCGTAGGCAATTGCCCCGCCGTTTCGTATCGCCAACGCAAAGGGCATAGCCGCGTCCAAACGATTCGAAATCTCGCGCCTGCCGACGACGTGGGCAAGTGATTTCCACCACGGTTCTAGCGGCCCGCGTTGCGGATCTACTGAGATGCGGAGTCAGCCGGTTTGAGCGACGCGGATGAGCGGACCGGCGCGGGCCACCAGCCGGGTGATACCGACGAACCGTTCGCCGTCGATGATCGGTGAGAGCGGCTCCCCGTCGGCCTCGATGATCATTTCGTGGCCATTGACGTCGCGCACTCCGCGACCCCGGAGCGTGCCATTGGTGAGCGCCGCGGGCAGTTGCGCGACGATGCGCGAGGGCCGCACCTCGCCGGCCTGGAAGTGCAACGCGCCGGGCTTCTCGGCCTTCGGGAAAAGCCGGAACGGCCCGCCGATCCGCAGGTCGATGGCGCCGGCGTGCAGCACGCGGTGCATCCGGGTCGGAACCTCCTCACCGTCGATGACGACCCGGGCGCGCGTCGGGGCGAACAGCACGGACGCGTAATTGGAGTCCTGCGAACGGCCGACTTTCGTACCGAGGTAGTCGCGGAACGAGCGACCGATCACTCGAACGACTTCGCCTCGGCCATGATCGGGTTTCCCGTAATACATGTCGTAGAACCGATTTCCGACACCCCCGGCGGCCAGTCCGAAGCACAGACGATGGAACGCGGCGCCCTCGGCGGTTTCACCGTCGAGTTGCAAGGTGTCAAGGGGCATCTCGGGCGGGGGCCGATCCGCCTTGGCGGCGGCCGCCAGCGCGCGGATGATGGCATCGGGCCGGCCGCGCACGTGTGCCTTGCGGGCGACGGCGTTGACGCTGCCCCCGTTGGTGGGCACGAATGTCGGCCAGCGCTCCGGGTCGCTCTCGCAACGCTCGATCTCGTTGATCAGCCAGTGCAGCGCGCCGTCGCCGCCGTCCCCGACGAGGTGCGTGACCCGCGGATGGAGCTGGTCCAGGGTCTTGCCGAGGTCCTCGATCGAGGCGGTTTCGTGCACCTCGCCGAACGGACCGACGATGCGGCGCAACTCGGCGACGCGGTCGCCCCGCCCGCGGCGATTCCTGCGCGCGAGCGGATTGACGATGACCCCTAGGTACATCAGCGCCGTCCAGGTGAGGTTCCGCCGGCCATCCCACGCACGATACCTGCGGCGGCTTGGCGGGTGAGATCACGTAGTTAGGGTGGGCTGCATGCCTGGTTGGACCGCTGCAGACCTGCCTTCGTTCGCCGGACGCACCGTCGTGATCACCGGGGCCAACGCCGGTCTCGGCGAGGTCACCGCGCGGGAGCTGGCGCGGGCCGGGGCCCGCGTCGTTCTGGCGGTGCGGGACACGGAGAAGGGCAAGGCCGCCGCCGAGCGGATGGCCGGCGACGTCGAGGTGCGCCAACTCGACCTGCAGGACCTGGGCTCGGTGCGGCGCTTCGCCGACGAGATGGCCGCGCTGGACGTGCTGGTCAACAACGCCGGCATCATGGCCACCAAACATGCGGTGACCGTCGACGGCTTCGAGGGCCAGATTGGCACCAACCACCTCGGCCACTTCGCGTTGACCAACCTGCTGCTGCCCAAGCTGATCGACCGGGTGGTGACGGTGTCCTCACTGATGCACCACTTCGGCTACATCAGCCTCAAAGACCTGAACTTCCAGTCTCGCCCGTATTCGGCGTGGCTGGCCTACAGCCAGTCAAAGCTCGCCAACCTGCTGTTCACCAGCGAGCTGCAGCGACGTCTGGACACCGCCGGTTCTTCTCTGCGCGCGCTGGCCGCCCACCCCGGCTGGTCGCATACGAACCTGCAAGGCAACTCCGGCCGAAAGCTGGGCGACGCGGCGGTGTTGGCGGTCGACCGCATTGTGTCCACCGATGCCGACTTCGGCGCCCGCCAGACCCTGTACGCGGTGTCGCAGGATCTGCCGGGCGACACCTTCGTCGGCCCGCGCTTCGGCCTGTACGGGCGCACCCAGCCGACGTGGCGTAACTGGCCGGCCAAGCGAGCCGGCACCGCCGTGGCGCTGTGGGACCTGTCCGAAGAGCTCACGGGTACCGCGTTCCCGCTCTGAACCGCGCTCGGCGGGCGGTTTGCCGGGGCCCGGCTAGATTAGTGGCATGTCGAGGGCTGATATGGCGGCGATTCTCGCCCTGTGCGCCGCGCTGGCGTCGGCGATCGGCAACGTCGTCCGTCAGCGATCCGCCCAGGAGGTCACCGACAAACCCGTCGGCCACCTGGCGCTCTTCGGCATGCTGTTGCGCGATACGCGGTGGTGGATGGGCGGTCTCGGAGACATCGCCAGTTACATCTTGCTGGCTGCGGCCCTGGACAAGGGCTCGGTGCTGTTGGTGATGTCGCTGCAGGTGACCGCGCTGCTGTTCGCACTACCGATCTACGCGCGGATGAGCCGCCATCCGGTCACCCGCGCGGAGTGGGTGTGGGCGGTGTTGCTGACCGCGGCGTTGGTGGTTGTCATCGCGGTCGGCGATCCGACCGGCGGCCAGCAGCGCGCGGCGGCACACGTGTGGCTGATCGTGGCCCTCGCGATGGCCCCACCGCTGCTGTTGGCGATGCTGGGCGCGCGCATCTGGTCGGATCGCCCGCTGGCCGCGGTATCGCTCGCGGCGGTCGCCGGCTCGTTGCTGGCGGTGTTCGCGGTGCTGATGAAGGGCGTCGTCGACATCCTCGAACACAACCCCGAACAGTTGTGGAGCAGACCCGAGGTCTACGGCTGGGTGTTCTGCGGCGCGGCCGGGATGGTGATCCACCAATCGGCATACCGCGCAGGGGCTTTGACGGCCTCACTGCCGACGATCATCGCCGCCAAGCCCATTGTCGGCGCGGTCCTCGGGATCACCGTGCTCGGCGAGACGTTGGACGCCCAGGGCTTCGATTGGGTCGTGCTGGCGGTGGCGGCGGTGCTGGTGATCGTCGCGACGGTGGGGCTGGCTCGCGGCGAGGCCGCGACCGTGTCGGCCGGCGCCGGCCGCGACGTGCGGACCGCCGACGAGCCGAAACCGCCGTCGCCGCAACGCCTGAGCGGGTAAGCCCTTCAGTCTGTTTGCGCGATGCTCGACTGCCCTCATCACAAGTGCCACACTGAGTTAGTGGGCTAGTGGTCAGGAGGAAGAACCGATGAGGAGGGCAATCGGGGCGTCCGTGGCGGCCCTGATAGCGCTGGCACCCCTCTGCATTCCACCGGCACAAGCGCGCGCCGACGACCCCTGTGCCGGCATCACCGATCCCACGGCCTACCAGGCTTGCACCGACAGCTCCTCGACCGATGACCCCATGCACGGGCCCCGAATGGGCAATTGCCAGGCCAGCCCCGACTACGGACAACTGGGGCAAGTTTGTCGCAATGCCTGGATTCGAAAGCCTCCGCCGCACACCGCAGCGCGTGGCTCAGCGGAGAGGATCACAGCCGGGGGCGCCCCCGGTGCGTTGAGAACGCTGTAACGGGAAGGGCGCTGACGAACGGGGGGGAGATGCGTTCAACACTGAGGCCTTTTCGTGTGCCAGGGACCGCGCCTCTTGCCGTCAACTGTCACATCCCAGGCAGGAGTTTTCGGCCAATCACGACTCGGGCGGCCTGCCCCCGCGCGGGCATCCAATACGCGCTTCGTGGGGAGGTCCGAAGTCGGAATCAGAGCGCACTGCCCCGGCTTTCCGCGCGAGTGGCGAATCGAGAGGCGCGGCGAGCTGACCAAATGGATCTCACGATTCCCGGAGTGAGCAACCCCGCGGGCGCATACGCTGTCAATCGACGAATCGGGCCACGTACCGGACAGGAACGTCACCGAAAGGGACAACGCGTGGGGAGTGAGAATCGGTCCCTCGGCGGACGCTTGGCCGCGCAGGCCCGCATGCGCGGCTTCAGGATTATCGACTCCAAGCTCTGACGGGGGGTCGGCGATGGACTTCTGGGCTCCTCCCGAGATCACATCGGCACTGATTCATTCAGGGCCGGGGCCCGGATCATGGCTCACCGCCGCCGACGCCTGGCGCCAGCTGGCAATCGAGCTGGGACAGACCGCCGCCGGCTACGCCTCCGTCGTGGCGGAGATTCCCTGGCAGGGGCCGTCAGCGACGGCGATGACCGCATCCACCCTGCCCTACGTCGCCTGGCTGCAAACCACCTCGCTCCAGGCCGCTCATATGTCGATGGCGGCTGACACGATGGCCAGCTCGTTCGCCGCCACCCAGGCGGCTGTGGTGCATCCCAGCGTGGTCGCCGCCAACCGCGCGCAGCTGGCCCATCTGATCGCGACCAACGTTTTCGGCATCAACTTTCCCGCCATCGCTGCCAACGAGGCCCAGTACCTGCAGATGTGGGCGGGTAACACGACCGCCATGCTCGGCTATCAGGCCAGCAGCCTCCAGACCATGGCGATGCCGACGTTCAACCCGCCGTCCCCGATGACCGCTCCGACCGCCAGTACCGTTCAAACGGCTGCAGTGAGCAGGGCGGCAGCGGCCGCGCCGGTGGTAGGCGCCCCGCTAGCCCCGGCAGCAGTCGACCCGACGCAATTCTTCGCCAATCCGTTCGTTCAGACCGTCAACGGTTATCTGCAAAACCTGGTCAGCAGCGGTATCGGCAACCCCCAGTCCTTCATAGGCTTGATTACGAGCGGCCACGATTACTTCCCCGGTCAGTTCCCAGACGTCCTGTCCGCGACGCCCCGCAACCTGGCCATCGCCTACAACATCACCGGCCCCGAGGCTGTGGGCGGGGCCCCCAATATCTATGCCCCGCCAGCCGCTACGGCCAGTACGGCCGGCGCAATCGAGAGTTCCGCCACCGCTTCTCTGGGCAAGGGCATGTACGTTGGCAATCTCGTGGTCCCGCCTTCGGCGGTCACCTCTCCGATCCAGCTGTCCGCCGCACAGGGCCCATTGATGGCAACGACGGCCGAGGGCGCGCCTCTCACCCCGATGTTCATCCCACCGATGCCGCCGGGGGCGCGTAAAGCCCAGCGGGACAAGCCCGACGAGAAGGGCTACGGACCGCCCATCTTCGGCCACATCATGCGCCGACCCCCGTCAGGCGGATGAGACAAAGGCGCACCACGCCGGGTTCGCCCGTGCACATGTGTCGTCCTATCCCGCCCAAATACGTTGTGCTGCAATGCATTCAATTGAGCCAAGCAAGGTTCGAGGACAGCGGTTAGGCGTGTCGACAATGTGCCTATCCATGCAGTTCTCGTCGCCTGATTGATCAACTAATTTGCTGGATGGGTTGTAGGCGCCTACCACGTGTCGCTCGAGTCGCCGTCCACCCCGATCTATCCGATAATCAGTGGCCATCGGGGGTCGGGAAAGGACGAACCAATGAGAACGGTGGTAATAGGCGTGGCGGCGGCAACAGCCGTAGCATTGGGGCTCATCTGCATTCCAGCAGCACCGGCACGAGCCGACAATCCCTGTGCCGGCATCTCCGGTGCCGCCGCCCGTCAGGCTTGCATCGACAACCTCCCGCACGATAACCCCGTGCGCAGATACCAACTAGGCGATTGCGAGGGCGCGAGCCCCATTGACGGGCAGCTGGGCCAAATCTGTGGGTGATTTCTGGGTCCGAAATTCCGCCACCCGGATTTCAGTTCTTCCCGCATAGCCCTGTCCCCCGTTGGGGCGCACCGCCGCCGTCGAGTCGGCAATGTTGTCCGACTAGCGTGCCGGGTGGACGGAGTGCTTGCCCCCGGCGACGCCCACCAGCTAGTGCCTACTCAGCCTGCATCTAAGCCGGCCGTAGGCGGGACAACCTAGTTCTCTCACGAACGTTGGTGGCAGGTACAGGATTCGAACCTGTGAAGCTTTCGCGACGGATTTACAGTCCGCTCCCATTGGCCGCTCGGGCAACCTGCCGCCAGACAGGTTACAACGAGGGGGTAGACAAAGCACAAACGGCCATCACCGGATGAAGGGACGGATCGAATGGCGGACTCATCGTTCGACATTGTCAGCAAAGTCGAGCGCCAAGAGGTCGACAACGCACTCAACCAGGCAGCCAAGGAGCTGGCCACCCGCTTCGACTTCCGCGGCACCGACACCACCATCGCGTGGAAGGGCGACGAGGCTATCGAGCTGACGTCGTCCACCGAGGAACGCGTCAAGGCGGCCGTCGACGTCTTCAAGGAGAAGCTGATCCGCCGCGACATCTCGATGAAGGCCTTCGACGCCGGCGAACCGCAGGCGTCGGGAAAGACTTACAAGGTCAGCGGCACCCTCAAGCAGGGCATCGACAGCGAGCACGCCAAAAAGATCACCAAGTTGATCCGCGACGACGGGCCCAAGGGCGTCAAGACGCAGATCCAGGGCGACGAGATCCGGGTCAGCAGCAAAAAGCGCGACGACCTGCAAGCCGTCATCTCGATGCTCAAGCAGGCCGACCTCGACGTCGCGCTGCAGTTCGTCAACTACCGGTAGCTCCCGTGCGTTCGGTTCGTGCAGTAGAATGAACTGCACGAACCGAACGTTGGAGCGATCCCCATGACCACCGTCGCCGAGCTGGCCACCGCGCACGAGCGCCTCCGCGAAAGCGCGCGCGCGGTGGGCGTCGCGCTGTCGTCGGTCGCCGTCTATACCGAACCCGCGGTGGCGCGGGCGGTGCAGGCCGAGCAGAACCTGTACGGCCGCATCGAGGCCGAGTTCGGGATGCTGAGCAGCACCGACGCCGGTAAGCGGATGGGCTCGCGGTCGAGCGCACCGCGCAACCTGGCCACCACCGCCCACCGCAACAAGGCGCTGGTAGCCGTGCGGCGCGGCAATTACCTCGCGTACCCCGGGTTCCAGTTCGGCCCGGACGGGAAACCGCTGGCGGTCATCGCCCGGCTGCGCGAGATCGCGGAGGACAACGGCTTCTCGGAGGCCGGGCTGGTGCAGTGGCTGTGCTCGCCCACCACCTACCTGGACGGGAAGCGGCCCGTGGACCGCCTCGCCACCGATCCGGATCGCGTCGTTGCGGTCGCTGCGGAGGCCCTGGCCGTCTCGTGGTGAGGCGACCCCCGGACCCGTTCGACCCGGCCACGGCCACCCTGCCGGCGGGACACCCGCTCTACCGCGTGCTGTCGGCGACGCGCACCGCCACCGACTTCAACCCCGGCATCGGCGCGCGCACCCGCTTCGGTTTCTTCGGCGACCCGGTCGTGCCGATCATGTACGCGGCCGACACCGAGGACGCGGCCATCGCCGAGACGCTGCTGCACGACATTCCCGTCGAGGGCGGCCTGCTCCCCTACGACCAATACGCGGACAAAGTGCTCGTCCGGCTGGAGGTGACCCGGCCCGCGCGCCTGGGCGTGCTGCACGGCACCGGGCTGCGGCGCCTCAAGGTCACCGCCGGCGAGCTCACGGCGAGCCCGGCGTCGAGCTACGACACCACGGTGCGTTGGGCCGAAGCCGCGCACGGCGCCGGGCTGGACGGGCTGGTGTGGATGTCGCGGCAATGCAACGACACCAAGGCCTACGTCTTCTTCGGCGACAGGTGCGGCCCCGGAACAGACCCGGCCTTCGCTCAGGACCCGTCCCACGCGCGCATCTTCGCCAGCCCCGCCGACCAGATCTGGCTGATCGACCGGTGCGCGCCGCTGCACGTCGACGTGCTGATGGAGCCGTTATGACGATCACTGGCCCGGCCAACCGGTGGGTGCCTACTCTAGTGACCAGTCCCACAAAGTGAGTGAGGTTCACGATGACCGTGACTCCCCAGGAAGCCGACGGCCAGACACCGACCGAGGCCGACTACTCCGACGTCATCATCGTCGGCGCCGGCATCTCCGGCATCGACGCGGCCTACCGAATCAGCGAGCGCAACGCCCAGCTGACCTACACCATCCTGGAGCGGCGCGCGCAGATCGGCGGCACGTGGGACCTGTTCCGTTACCCAGGGGTGCGCTCGGACAGCAGCATTTTCACGCTGTCCTTCCCGTTCGAGCCGTGGACGCGAAAGGAAGGCGTGGCCGACGGCGTCCACATCCGTGAGTACCTGGCCGCCACCGCGCACAAGTACGGCATCGATCGCCACATTCGATTCAACAGTTACGTCCGCTCGGCCGACTGGGATTCGTCCACCGACACCTGGACGGTCACCGTCGAGCAGGACGGCGCGCGGAAGCTGTACCGAGGCCGATTTCTCTTCTTCGGCAGCGGCTACTACAACTACGACGAGGGGTACACCCCCGAGTTCCCCGGCATCGAAAACTTCGGCGGCGTAGTGGTGCATCCCCAGCACTGGCCGGAAGACCTGGACTACACCGGCAAGAAGGTCGTGGTGATCGGCAGCGGGGCCACCGCGGTGACGCTGCTTCCCTCGCTGTCGGACCGGGCCGCCAAAGTGACCATGCTGCAACGCTCGCCCACCTATCTCATCTCGGCGTCGAAGTACGGCACGGTTGCCGCCGTCGCGCGGAAAGTGTTGCCCCGCAGGCTGGCCCATCTCGTGGTCCGGATGTACAGCGCGCTGACCGAAGCGGTGTTCTTCGCCCTGTCGCGCAAGGCGCCCGGGCTGGTGCGATGGCTGCTGCGGCGCAAGGCGATCAGCAGCCTGCCCGCCGGCTATGACGTCGACACCCACTTCAAGCCGCGCTACAACCCGTGGGACCAACGGATGTGCCTGATCCCCGACGCCGACCTGTACAACGCCATCGCCGCCGGCCGCGCCGACGTGGTCACCGATCACATCGACCATTTCGACGCGACCGGCATCGCGCTGAAATCCGGCGGGCACCTCGACGCCGACATCATCGTCACCGCCACCGGCCTGCAGCTGCAGGCCTTGGGCGGGACCGCGATCAGCCTGGACGGCAACGAGATCAAGACCAACGACCGCTTCGTTTACAAGGCCCACATGCTCGAGGACGTGCCGAACCTGTTCTGGTGCGTCGGCTACACGAACGCATCGTGGACGCTGCGCGCCGATATCACCGCCCGGGCCACTGCAAAGTTGCTGGCGCACATGACCTCTCACGGCTACACTCACGCCTACCCGCATCGCGGCAACGAGCCGATGATCGAGAAGCCGTCGTGGGACATCAACGCCGGCTACGTGCTGCGGTCGGTGCACGCGCTGCCGAAATCGGGAACCAAGCGGCCCTGGAACGTGCGGCAGAACTACCTCGCCGACGCCATCGACTACCGCTTCGACCGCATCGAGGAAGCGATGGTCTTCGGCCGGGCATCCGACCGGGCACCCCTGGCCGGGTGAGGCTTGACCGACGCCGACCGAAGTTCGTGAACTGCTACTAAATGCGAGGTGTCGGCAATACGCTGATCGCCATGGCAGCTGAGAAGCGCGAACCCAAAGTCGTTGTCCTTGGTGGCGGTTCCTGGGGAACCACGGTGGCGTCCATCTGTGCGCGCCGCGGCCCGACGCTGCAATGGGTCCGCTCGGAGGAGACCGCAAGCGACATCAACGAGAAGCACCGCAACAGCCGCTATCTCGGCAACGACGTGGTGTTGAGCGACACCCTGCGCGCCACCACCGACTTCGCCGAGGCGGCGAACTCCGCCGACGTCGTGGTGATGGGCGTGCCCTCCCACGGCTTCCGCGGCGTGCTGGCCGAACTGGCCAAGGAACTGCGGCCGTGGGTGCCGGTGGTGTCATTGGTCAAGGGCCTCGAGCAGGGCACCAACATGCGGATGTCGCAGATCATCGAGGAGGTCCTGCCCGGCCATCCCGCGGGCATCCTGGCTGGGCCGAACATCGCGCGCGAGGTCGGCGAGGGCTACGCCGCCGCGGCGGTGCTGGCCATGCCCGACCAGCATCTGGCGACCCGGCTGTCCGGGCTGTTCCGCACCCGGCGTTTCCGGGTGTACACCACCGACGACGTGATCGGCGTCGAGATGGCCGGGGCGCTGAAGAACGTCTACGCGATATCGGTCGGGATGGGCTACTCCCTGGGCATCGGGGAAAACACCCGCGCGCTGGTGATCGCCCGCGCGCTGCGCGAGATGACCAAGCTCGGCGTCGCCCTGGGCGGCAATCCCGAGACCTTCCCCGGCCTGGCCGGCCTGGGCGACCTCATCGTGACCTGCACCAGCCAGCGCAGCCGCAACCGTCACGTCGGCGAACAACTGGGCGCCGGCAAGCCGATCGACGAGATCATCTCCTCGATGAACCAGGTCGCCGAGGGCGTCAAGGCCGCCAGCGTGATCATGGAGTTCGCCAACGAGTTCGGACTGAACATGCCGATCGCCCGCGAAGTCGACGCGGTGATCAACCATGGGTCGAGCGTCGAGGAAGCCTACCGGGGCCTGATCGCCGAGGTACCCGGCCACGAGGTGCACGGTTCGGGGTTCTGAGGTGTCCGTCAGATGATGCGGAATTTAAATCTTTGCGTTCCATATGGGGTTAGCCCGTCCGCTTGACCCCGGGTTTGCCAGCAAAATACCGTCACTAACGCAGCCAGGGATTCCCGGCCATGATCCTGCGGATCCGGCCGGGTTGTAACCGTTTGTGCGCCAAGGTGTTACGCCGACGTAATACAACGCTATATGGGGCGGATATCGGAAGTTCCCCCGCTAACTCCTAACGAGGGACGAGACCGATGCAAAACATCGAACAGCTCGGCAATCAACCTCCCGACCAGGCCAAGGACTCACGCAAAGATCGAGTGCGATCGATCATCCGCCACGACCTTCCTTCGTCACTCGTGGTTTTCCTGGTGGCACTCCCCTTGTCCTTGGGCATCGCGATCGCTTCCAACGCCCCCGTGCTCGCCGGCCTCATCGCCGCGATCGTCGGCGGCATCGTGGTCGGCGCCATCGGCGGATCACCGCTGCAAGTCAGCGGCCCCGCGGCGGGCCTGACCGTCGTCGTCGCCGACCTCGTATCCGACTTCGGTTGGGGTGTAACGTGTTTGATCACCGTCGCCGCGGGCGCCCTGCAGGTGCTGTTGGGGCTCAGCCGCGTCGCACGGGCGGCCCTGGCGATCTCACCGGTGGTCGTGCACGCCATGCTGGCCGGCATCGGCATCACGATCGCGCTGCAGCAGGCGCACGTGTTGCTCGGCGGAAAGTCCAAGAGCACGGCCTGGCACAACCTCATCGGCCTGCCGGGCCAGATCATCAGCGCGCACCGGCCCGGGGTGATCCTGGGCGTACTGGTGATCGTCATCCTGGTGGCCTGGCGGTGGGTTCCGGCCAAGGTGCGCCGCATTCCGGGGCCATTGGTCGCGATCGTGGCCGTGACGGTGATGTCGGTCGTCTTTCCGTTCCACGTGCGCCGGATCGACCTCGAGGGCTCGCCGCTGGACGCATTGCAGCTGCCCGACATTCCGCACGACAACTGGGGTGCGGTTGCGATCGGGGTGATCACCGTCGCGCTCATCGCCAGCGTCGAGAGCCTGCTGTCGGCGGTGTCGGTTGACCGCATGCACAACGGGCCACGCACCGATTTCGACCGCGAGCTGGTGGGACAAGGCGCCGCCAACATCGTGTCGGGGACCATGGGCGGGCTGCCGGTCACCGGTGTCATCGTCCGCAGCTCCACCAATGTCAACGCGGGTGCCAAATCGCGCGCCTCGGCCTTGCTGCACGGCGTGTGGATCCTGTTGTTCACCATCCCGTTCGCCGAGCTGGTCGAGGAGATTCCCACCGCCGCACTCGCCGGGCTGCTCATCGTCATCGGCGTTCAGCTGCTCAAGCCGGCACACATCGAAACCGCGATGAAGCATGGCGATCTTGCCGTGTACGTCGTGACCGCCGTCAGCGTCGTCTTCCTCAATCTGCTGCACGGCGTCCTGATCGGGCTCGCGTTGGCCATCGCGTTGACCGGTTGGCGGGTGATCCGGGCCAAGGTCGACGCCAAGCCCGTCGACGGCGAGTGGCAGGTGCTCATCGAGGGTGCGGCCTGCACGTTCCTGGCGCTCCCGCGGCTGACGCGGGTGCTGGCGTCCATACCCGCCGGATGCGTTGTCACCGTGGAGGTTTCGGTGCACTACCTGGATCACGCTGCGCACCAGGCGATCAGCGACTGGCAGCACCAGCATGAGGCCAACGGCGGCATGGTGCGCATCCGGGGAAGGCTCGAGACGGGCCATTCCGCTCGCAAGGATGCAAGTGAGGCCATCGGACCCGAAAGGCCCGAGGCCGCAGCCTGAGTGGCGTGCTTAATCCCACCCGGAGAGCCCGAAGGTGCTGCTGGGCGCCCTCCCGCTGAGCTTCTGGACGATCCACTGGTTCATCGGCACCCCCTGCTCGATGGCTTCCAGCGCCAGGCGGGCATGCAGCTGCGGCGACGTTCTGACGAGGATTTTCCCGCTGTAGCGTCGTTCGGAAAGCGGTGTGGGGACTTGCTCTCCGGTGGCGCGCAGGCCCTCCACATGCTCCTTCACGGCCTCCACATGCTCCTTCACGGCGGCCACAGCCTGCGGCGCGGTCGGCGCTTCGCGCCTCATGTAGGGGAATTCGATACGCCCAGGTACTCGTCGTAGTCGCGCAACCACTGAGCGCGGTAGGTGTAGCGGTTCACGCCGGATTTGATAGCACGGGTGCTATCAAACCGGGAGTCACTCATCCCCAGGGACGCGCGGCTGTTCGGACCATATGGCTCTCACCGAATTTGATAGCGCGGGCGCTATCAAAAACGGCAGCGCACACATCCTTGCGGAGAGCGCTCATAGTGCGGGCCATATCTAGCCCCGCGCCATCGCCTCCAGGCGCCGGATGCGGTCCTCGATCGGCGGGTGCGTCGAGAACAGCGACCCGATGCGCTCGCCCGCGCGGAACGGGTTCGCGATCATCAAGTGCGCCTGGCTGGCCAGCTGCGGCTCCGGCGGAAGCGGGGCGACCTGGACACCACCCGAGATCTTGCGCAGCGCAGACGCCAAAGCCAGCGGGTCGCCCGTCAACACCGCGCCCGATTCGTCCGCCTGGTACTCGCGCGAGCGGGACACCGCCAGCCGCACCACGGTGGCGGCGATCGGACCCAGCAACGAAACCAGCAGCATCGCAAAGGGGTTACCACCCTCCCGGTTTCCGCCGCCGAAGAACATCGCCATGTAGGACAGGGCGGTGATCACCGACGCCATCGCGCCGGCGATGCATGAGATGAGGATGTCGCGGTTGTAGACGTGGGACAGCTCGTGTCCGAGCACCGCGCGCAGTTCACGCTCATTGAGGATGTCCAGAATGCCGGTGGTGCAGCAGACGGCGGCGTTGCGCGGGTTGCGTCCGGTCGCGAACGCGTTGGGCGCGTTGGTGTCGCTGATGTACAGGCGGGGCATCGGCTGGTGCGCGGCCGTGGCCAGCTCGCGCACGATCCGGTACATCACCGGCGCCTGCAGCTCGGAAACCGGTTGCGCGTGCATCGCCCGCAGCGCCAGCTTGTCGCTGTTGAAGTACGTGTAGGCGTTCATGCCGATGGCGAACAGCACCGCCAGCCACATCGCCGTCCGGCCGAACAGCGAGCCGACAAACACGATCAACGTGGACATGCCGACCAACAGGGCGAAGGTCTTCAGCCAATTGGCATGCGGATGCCAGGTCATCGGTGTCCTCCTACGAGAGCCCGTTCATTGCTTGACTGTTGTCAATTGAACGCCCGAGGAGACCTCTGGGGTTCCTGGACGCGCTATCCGTGCCGGCTGATGGTGTATTCGACCAGCGTCTGCAGCGCGTGCCGGCCGGGAACGTCGGGCAAAAGGGCCAGCTCGTCGCGCGCTTGGGCCGCGTATTCCGCCAAGGTGTGCTTCGCCTTGGCCATCCCCGGGGACGCCCGTAACAGCGCCAGCGCCTCGGCCACCGCATCGTCGTCCTCGATGGGCCCGGCCAGCAGCTCACGCAACCGCGCCGCGTCGGGCCCGGGTTCGCGCAGCGCGTAGACCATCGGCAGGGTGTGCACACCCTCGCGGACGTCGGTGCCCGGTAGCTTGCCGGACTCGTGCGAGTCGCTGTCGATGTCGATGATGTCGTCGGAGATCTGGAAGGCCGTGCCCACGATGCCGCCGAGCCGGCTGAGCCGCTCGACCTGCTCGGCCTCAGCGCCCGAGAACATGGCGCCGAACCGGCCCGCCGCGGCGATCAGGCAAGCGGTCTTCTCGTAGACCACCTTCAAGTAGTGCTCGATCGGGTCGGCCCCTTCGGACGGGCCCGTCAGGCCGCGCGTCTCGCGCATCTGCCCCGTCACCAGCTGGGCGAACGTCTCGGCGATCAGGCGCACCGCCTCGGGCCCCAGCCGCGACACCAACCGCGACGCCGTGGCAAACAGGTAGTCCCCGGCCAAGATCGCGACGTTGTTCCCCCAGCGGACGTTCGCGGTGGGGGCACCGCGGCGCACCTCCGCCTCGTCCATCACGTCGTCGTGGTAGAGCGTGGCCAGGTGAACCAGTTCGATGACCGCGCCGGCGATGGTCACCTCGTGCGCGTCGGGGTCCCGCCCGATCTGGGCGGACAGCACCGTGAACAACGGCCGGAATCGCTTGCCGCCGGCCTTGAATAGGTGCGTCAGCGACTCGGTCATCACCTCGTCGGCGCTGCGCAGTTCGGTGTCCATGAGCTGCTCGATCCGCCCGACGCCGCCGCGCACCGTCGCGGCGAACGCGGGGTCACCGAAGTCAACGCCCGCCACCACCGTCGCCGGAGTACTCACTCGACCAACATACTGGTGAGCGTGGAGACCCAAGCCGACCTGGTGGTCGTGGGCGCCGGACCCGCCGGTTCGGCCGCCGCCGCGTGGGCCGCACGCGCGGGCAACGACGTCCTGGTCATCGACTCCGCCAGCTTTCCGCGGGACAAGCCGTGCGGTGACGGGCTGACCCCGCGCGCGGTCGCCGAGTGCGAGCGCCTCGGGCTGGGCGACTGGCTGGACACCCGCATCCGGCATCGCGGCCTGCGGATGAGCGGGTTCGGCGGCGAGGTGGAAGTCGACTGGCCCGGCCCGTCGTTTCCGTCGACCGGCAGCGCGGTGGCCCGGTTCGAGTTGGACGACCGGATCCGCAAGGTCGCCGAAGATTCCGGTGCGCGGATGATGCTGGGAACGAAAGCCGTTGCGGTGCATCATGACTCGTCGAGGCGAGTGGTGTCGCTGACGCTGGCCGACGGCACGGAGGTGGGTTGCCGCCAGTTGATCGTGGCCGACGGGGCCCGGTCTTCGCTGGGCCGCAAGCTAGGCCGGCGTTGGCACCAGGAGACGGTCTATGGCGTCGCGGCCCGCGGGTACCTGGCCACTTCGCGCGCCGACGACCCGTGGCTGACGTCGCATCTCGAACTGCGCTCCCCCGACGGCGCGGTGTTGCCCGGCTACGGCTGGATCTTCCCGCTGGGCAACGGTGAGGTGAACATCGGCATCGGGGCTTTGTCGACGTCGAAACGGCCGGCCGACCTGGCGCTGCGACCGCTGATCAACTACTACACCGACCTGCGCCGCGACGAGTGGGGCTTCGACGGGCCGCCGCGGGCCGTGTCGTCGGCGCTGCTGCCGATGGGCGGCGCCGTGTCCGGGGTGGCAGGCCCCAATTGGATGCTGATCGGCGACGCCGCGGCCTGCGTGAACCCGCTGAACGGCGAGGGCATCGACTACGGGATGGAGACCGGGCGGCTGGCCGCCGAGCTGCTGGACTGTCATGACCTGTCCCGGGTGTGGCCGTCGCTGTTGCAGGAGCACTACGGCCGGGGGTTCTCCGTCGCCAGACGGCTGGCGCTGTTGCTGACGTTCCAGCGGTTCCTGCCCACGACGGGGCCGATCGCGATGCGCTCCCCGAGGCTGATGACGATCGCCGTGCGGGTGATGGCCAACCTGGTCACCGACGACGACGCCGACTGGGTGGCGCGGGCCTGGCGGGGCGGCGGCCGGCTGTCGCGGCTGCTCGATCGCCGGGTGCCGTTCAGCTGAACGCCTTTGACGTGCGCAAACGGTGCTCCGACCAGATTGCGGCCATCGAGAATTTTCCGCACGGTTCCGGCGAGCGGTGTATAGTCCGGCTAATGAAGGGAACGAAGCTGGCTACTATCGGCGGCCTGGCCGCCGCCGCCATCGCGTTGGCCGCTCCGGCGCTGGCCTCCCCGCCGCCGCCCAACGACCAAGACGCGCCGTTCAAGAACACCGTCAACGGCTTCGGCATCTACCAGCCGCAGGACCAGCTCGCCTGGCTGGGCAAGATCACGTGCGAACGGATCGGCAGGGGCGTGGACGGCGACCCGTACAAGTCCGCCACTTTCATCCAGCGGAACCTGCCGCGGGGCACCACCCAGGGCCAGGCGTTCCAATTCCTCGGCGCCGCGGTTGACCACTACTGCCCCGACCAGGTCGGCTTCGTCCAGAGCGCCGGTTCCCACTAGGTCGTTCTCAACGCAGGGGCTTGTACCCCGCGTGTAGGGCCACGATGCCGCCGGTCAGGTTGCGCCACCGCACCGCCGCCCATCCCGCACGTGAGATGTCGTGCGCCAGGCTCGCCTGGTCCGGCCAGGCCCTGATCGACTCCGCGAGATAGACGTAGGCATCGGGGTTGCTGGACACCCCGCGCGCCACCCGCGGCAGCGCACGCATCAGATACTCCTTGTAGACCGTGGCAAAAACCCGGTTGGTGGGCGTGGAGAATTCGCACACCACCAACCTCCCACCCGGCCGGGCGACGCGCACCATCTCGCGCAGCGCGGCCTGGGGGTCCACAACATTTCGCAAACCGAAACTGATTGTGACAGCGTCGAATACGTCGTCGCCGAATGGCAGCCGGGTGGCATCGGCGGCGATCTTGGGCACGTTGCGCGCGGCACCCGCTGCCAGCATGCCGACCGAGAAATCGGCCGCCACACACCACGCCCCCGATTTCCTCAGCTCGACGGTGGATACCGCGGTGCCCGCGGCCAGGTCCAACACCTTTTGGCCGGGCCCGATCGCCAGCGCCGACCGGGTGGCTTGCCGCCAGTAGCGGTCTTGTCCCAACGACAACACCGTGTTGGTCACGTCATAGCGGCGGGCGACGCCATCGAACATCGACGCGACATCTCGGGGGTCCTTGTCCAACGCCGCGCGATTCACGATGAAGACGCTACCTGCCGGGAATTAGGTGGCGACATCGGCGTTGTACCGCTGCGTGACTGAAAAAGTTTGGTTTATCACCGGTACATCGCGAGGTTTCGGACGGGCATGGGCGATCGCGGCGCTGGAGCGCGGTGACAAGGTCGCCGCGACGGCGCGCAACACGGCGTCGCTGGAGGACTTGGCCGAGAAGTACGGCGACGCGCTGTTGCCGATCCGGTTGGACGTCACCGACCGGGACGCGGACTTCGCGGCGGTCAAGCAGGCGCACGACCACTTCGGGCGGCTGGACATTGTGGTCAACAACGCCGGCTACGGCCAGTTCGGGTTCGTCGAGGAGCTCTCCGAGCAAGAGGCACGCGAACAGATCGATACGAACGTGTTTGGGGCGCTGTGGATCACCCAGGCCGCGTTGCCGTACCTGCGCGAGCAGCGCAGCGGCCACATCATCCAGGTTTCATCGATCGGGGGCATCACCGCGTTCCCGTTGCTCGGCGCCTACCACGCGTCGAAGTGGGCGCTGGAAGGCTTCTCGCAGGCGCTGGCCCTGGAGGTCGCCTCGTTCGGCGTGCACGTCACGTTGATCGAGCCGGGCGGCTTCGACACCGACTGGGCCGGAGATTCGGCGAAGCTGGCCGATCCGCTACCGGCGTACGACGACGTTCGCGCCGCCGTGCAGGCCGAGCGCAGCAAGCGCTGGGCCAGCCCGGGCAACCCGGAGGCATCCGCCACAGCGCTGCTGAAGGTCGTCGACGCCGAAAAGCCGCCCCTGCGAGTGTTTTTCGGCGCATCGCCGCTGGAAACGGCCAAGGCGGACTACGAAATCCGGCTGCGCACCTGGGAGGAATGGCAGCCCGTTGCGGAGCTGGCGCAGGGGTAGCTAGCGAGAACCGGGCTCGCCTCGATAACTATCGCGCGGTGCGGATGACAAAGGCATCGATGTTCTCGTCATAATCGACCGACTCATCCACGAGCAGTTCGCCCACCGGGTGGCCGTCCTCAGCGACGGCGATGAAGGTCGCTTCCTCCGGGTTGTACGTTACCGATCCTTGCACGAACATCGCTGCAACCTCGTGCCCGTCGGCTCCGAAAACGACAAGCTTCAACCCTCCGGCGTCCTTGACGTATTCCGCCGCTTCAGCACGTGTCGTGATCATCGCATCGATTCCATTCCTGTTGCGGGTCAACTCTTTCGCCTCGCCACTTACCTGCAATCAGGGTATCGAATGGAATGACGGCGTCACACCGACGAACCCGCGCAACCATGACGAAAAATGGTCACCCTTCGACGTCGCCGGCGCTCCTACCTATGAGCGGGTCCACCCCGGGCTTGCCGGTCAACAAATCGCACGAGAAGGAAAGATCAAATGAGTATCAACCACGACAAGATCGCGCTGCGCCGACAGAGCATCCGCACACTGACCGCTGACGAGCTGCGCATCGCCCCCGGCGGCCGCGGCAACGGCACCGGCACGCGCACGGCGCACACCAAGACGAAGGCGTGAGCTGCTCGGCAAACAGGTCACAATCGTCGGCACCGCCCCATAACCGTTGCATCGGTTATGGGGCGGTGGTCGTACGCGTGCTCCAGGTACCGACCCTTACCAAACAGGTAGGAAACCCTTCCCTTGCGGAAGCTGAAACTGGCTTTCACGGTAATTACGAAATCAACCAGCAACCCCGAGCATTTCAGTCATGACTTTCATGACCACGGTGCCGAAGAACCCCATTATCAGCGACACGGACCTCGCCCGCGCCGCGGCGACCGGCGATCGCGCCGCGCTGGCCGCGATCTACAACCGCTATGCAGGCCCACTGCACGCCTACTGCGTCGGCATGCTGCGTGACCGCCACGCGGCCTCGGACTGCGTGCAGGAGGTCTTCTGCATCGCGACGACAGAGTTGCCGAAGTTGCGTGATGCGGACAAGCTGAGGCCGTGGCTGTACGCCATCGCCCGTCGCCGCGCCCTGCGGACCCTGGCCGAACGTCGCCGTGAGGCCGCCTGTGACGAGCTGCCCGACGATGTGGCGACGGGTCCGGGGCCGTTTACGCTGACGGCCCAGAACGAGCTCCGCCAACTGATCGACCAGGCCGCCGGCGGATTGTCCGAGCGGGACCGGCAAGTGCTGAACCTTGCCTACCGCCACGGCGTGACAGGAACCGAGCTCGCGGAAGCGCTGGGCATCAGTTATGAGTCCACCAAGAAGCTCCTGCAGCGGCTGCGCGACACCGTCGAGCGCTCGCTGGGTGCGCTATTGGTGGCAAGGCGCGCCCCGCGGAACGGGTGCCCCCGGCTCGCCGCGGATCTGTCGGGCTGGGACGGAGAGTTCACCGTGCTGATGCGGAAGCGCATTGCCCGCCATATCGAGTCGTGCCCCACATGTGACGGATACCGTCGCAGTGCCCTCAATGCCGTCGCCATGCTCGGCGGCGGGGTGCTCGACAAGATCTCCTAGTCACCCTTGCGTACGGCGGTCTCGCAGCATGGAGCGGTTGACGGCGCCGAGCCGGATGGCCGCATTGGCCAGTCTTACCCGGCGATCTCCCTCGGTGCTGATGCCGAACTTGTCGTAGAGGTGTTGCAGATGTTGCTTGACGGCTGCTTCGGTGACGAACAGCTCCTGGGCCATCCGACGAACCGATGCAGGCTCGGGAAACGGGTCGTCGGATACGAAGGGGCGACACAAAACCTTGAGGACGTCGAGTTCGCGCTGGGTCATCCGAGGTGGCCGCAGGACGGACTTGCCGGTTTCGGTTTCTTGATCGCCCGGTGCTTCGTCAGCGCCCCTGGTCATCCAGAAGACCAACCGTGAACTGCCGAGCCGCAATTCGTCGCCAGACCGCAGAATCCGTTCCGCAGCGATCTTTTCTCCGTTGACAAAGGTGCCGTTGCGGCTACCCAGGTCCCGCACGGACCACGCTTGACCGAAGTTCTCCAAGACGGCGTGAACGCGAGACACGGTCGGGTCGTGCTCGAACGACACCGCGTTGGTCAAGGACTTGCCGAGGGTCATTCGTTCACCGCTCAGCGCGATCAGCTCCCGCCCTGACGGTTTCCACACCTCCAAATGCGAAGCCATGCTGACCCTCCTATCAGGCCAATTCTGCCCCTGCGACTCAGAGCTTGGCCGAGCCGTCGATGCAGCCCGTGACCAAGGCAACGCCCTTGCCCCGCCGACCCGGCACCAAACTTGGATGTTAAGGCCCAACACACGGCCGCGAGAAACATTCAGCCGAGCTGACGACAGCAAATCGTCGTCCGCGTGGGCCCGCCCCGGGCCGAACGCTAACTCACTCGCCCTGCGCGTACCGCTTGGCGAACATCCGCCTGCGGGCAAACGGCGAGAGCACCGCCTCATAGTGGCCGAGCAGCTCATCACAGATGACCGGCCAGCTGCGGCCGAGCACGCTGCGCCGGGCGGCCAGCGCGTACCGGTGGCGTTCGTCGATCAAATGGGTGACGGCCGCGGGCAACCTCGCCTCGAATTCGCCGACGCCCAGTAACAGACCGGTGCGCCACGGCGTGACGAGATCGCGTGGGCCGCCGGCGTCGGGGGCGATCACCGGCAATCCCGACGCCAGCGCTTCCTGCACGACTTGGCAAAACGTTTCGTGCTCGCCGGGATGCACGAAGACGTCCATGCTGGCGTACGCCGTTGCGAGTTCGTCGCCGTACAACGCACCCGTGAAAACCGCTGTCGGCATTGCCTTTTGCAACTTACTCCGATCAACGCCGTCACCGACGATGACAAGTTGCACGTCGTCTCGGGCCGCCAGCGGGATCAGCCGCTCGACGTGCTTCTCGGGCGCCAACCGGCCCACGAAGCCGACGATCGGCTTGGCTTGCGGCGACCATCGTTGTCTGAGTGCCTCGTCACGCGCCGACGGGGCGAACCGCAGGACGTCGACCCCGCGTGCCCACTGGTGAACTCGCGGGAAGCGATGCGCTACAAGTGATTCCATCGTAACGCTGGAGGGCGCCAAGGTTCGGTCGGCGAGGCTGTGCAGATGGCGGAACCAGGCCCACGCGGCCCGTGTCGTCATGGGAATGCCATAGCTCGCCGCGAAACCCGGTACGTCCGTTTGATACACGGCGACCGTCGGCACCCCCAGCCACCGGGCCGCCTTCACCCCGCCGTAACCCAGCAGCGCCGGAGAGGCCAAATGCACAACGTGCGGGTCGAATCCGCGTAACACGCTCACCATCCGGGGCATCGGCACACCGAGGGGCAGCGTGGTCACCTTGGGAAACATCCGCGACGGAACACGATGCACGCGGATCCCGTCGTAGACGCGATCGGCCGGGGCGGCACCGGGCGGGGTGTCCGGGGCGATGACGAGGGCTTCGTGACCGTTCCGGCGCAGGTGCTCGAGCACCCGGATCACCGAGTTACTGACACCATTGACTTCCGGCAGGAACGATTCGGCGACGATGGCAACGCGCACAACACCACAGTGTCAGCACCGACTTTCGACAAGGTTGCCTACGGGCATACGTCGTGCGAAATCTGCTGGTCGGGAGCCCCAGCGCGACGATCCAGCATCTTGTCCAGCAGCGCCAGTCCTACCAGGAGGACCGTCGCCGCCAGCCAGCACACCACCGCGATCGACCCCGCCGGGATGATGGCCAGCCCGGCATTGCGGTGCTGCACGCGAACCAGATTCGGGTCGTTCTTGTTGTACTCGACGTAGATTCGCATGCCCGTCGCCAGATGCGACGGGTACAGGACGCCGAGCTCGGGACGGTAGGTGACCCGCTCGGGTGTGACGAATTCGATGGTCGAGCGGCGCGGCCCGGCACTGAGCACCTCGGCCTGCGCCACCCCCATATTGTGTTGGATCGCAAGGTCGTTGCGCCAGGCGCCCGCGACGAGCAGGGCCGATTGCAATGTCACCAAGCCGGCCACGATCAGCACCGCAATCCGGGCCCAGCGCAACGCAATCCTCGAAGGGGTGCTCGGCGGCTTTTCGCTGCGGCCGTGAATCAGTATGTGCAGCACCCTTTTCGGGTAGTTCACGAAACCCTCACAGGGCCGCCTTGATCGCCGCATGCAGCTGCCGCAGCGAGGACCGGTCGGCCTTGACCTCCAGCACCCGCATCCCGGCCGCGGGTTCGTCAAGGGCAGCGCTGAGCTGGTCCACCTCGATCTGGCGGCTCTCAACGTGATAGGCACGGCACAGCGCGCCCACATCGACGTCGTGCGGCGTTCCGAAGATTCGCGACGACACGTCGGAGAACCGCGGGTCGCCCTGCTCAAGCAGTTCGAAGATGCCGCCGCCGTTGTCGTTGGAGACCACGATGGTCAGCTTGCGCGGTGTCGGCTCGGTGGGGCCGATCAGCAGACCGGAGCTGTCGTGGACGAACGTCAGGTCGCCGATCAGCGCGACGGTGCGTCCCTCGTAGGCGAGCGCGGCCCCGATCGCGGTGGAAACGGTGCCGTCGATGCCGGCGACCCCGCGGTTGGAGCGGACCTGGATGTCGTGGGTGTCCAGGCCGACCAGCGCCGCGTCCCGGACCGGGTTTGACGCGCCGAGTACCAGCTGGTCTCCGGGCCGCAGCGCGCCGGCCACCGCCGCGGCTACGTGCAGGCCGGTGGTGAGCGGGTGCACCTCGAGCTGGCCGCGCACCGCGTCGATCGCGTGCCTGTTGACCTCCGCGCAGCGCTTCAGCCACGCCGGATTCGGCGTCCCGGTGGTCACCGCCCGCGTGCCTGTCGCCTGGGAGTTGCCCGAGACGTCCGGCCAGCGCGGCCCGGTGGTCAACGCGTACACCGGCACCTTCGGGTCGGCCAGCAATGCCGAGACGGGCCGGTGCAGCGTCGGGCGGCCGAGCATGATCACCTGCTTGGGACGCAGCAGCGGCAAGGCCAGCGGGTGCAGGGGGTTGGCCGGGGCCGGTGCCGTCGGCTCGGCGACCGTCGGCAACTCCGCCAGGTTGGGCTGCGCGCCCGCGCCGTGCCCGGCGATGACGACGGTGTCGGGCGACAGGTCGATGTCCAGCGGCTGGTCGAACGTGACCGGCGGCGTGTACGTCCACGGCCGTCCGCCGGGCCGTCCCTGCGGGATCGCGGCGCCGTGCGGTTCGGGGTCCGGCACCAGAGGCTCGCGCAGCGGGATGTCGAACTGCACCGGGCCCGCGTTGGCCGTGCGCGATCCCGTAGCGGCTGTCAACACCCGGCAGGTGGCCGACCGCCAGGTGGCGTTGAGGGCGTCCAGCCGTTCGGGCGCGTCCTCGGCCAGGCCCAGGCTGATGGCGGCGCGGACCTGGGTGCCGAAGTAGCCCAGCTGCTCCATGGTCTGGTTGGCTCCGGTGCCCAGCATTTCGTAGGGCCGGTTGGCCGACAGCACGATCAGCGGCACCCGCGCGTAGTTGGCCTCCACCACGGCCGGCCCGAGGTTGGCCACGGCGGTGCCCGACGTCATCGCGACGCACACCGGGGCACCGGCGGCGATTGCGAGGCCGATGGCCAGGTAGCCGGCGGTGCGCTCGTCGATGCGGACGTGCAGCCGGATCCGGCCAGAACGGTCCGCATCCTGCAGCGCGAACGCCAGCGGCGCGTTGCGCGACCCGGGGCACAGCACCACGTCGCGGACGCCGCCGCGGATCAGCTCGTCAACGACGACGCGCGCCTGTGTCGTCGAGGGGTTCACTCCTACAGCCTGTCACAACCAGCACATCGGGGGCGCCGAGCGCAGCTGGCGCCAGAACTAGTTGCTGGCGAAGAACTTCAGCGCGGCCTCGTTGACGGCGTCGGGGCGCTCGAAGAAGCCGAGGTGGCCGGCGTCGGGTATCTGCACGTAACGGCCGTGGGGCAGCGCGTCGGCGACCTCGCGCCCCAGGTAGGGCGGCGTCAACACGTCGTCGGAGAAGCCGATCACCAGCACCGGCGTCGCGATGCTGCGGTAGGCCGGCAACCGGTTGGTGTGCGGGGCGATGTCGAGCTGGCAACGCGTTCCCGGGGTGGCCTTGACGGGCCACATGCTGAACATGGCGATCCAGTCCGCGACCGCGACGTCGTCGTTGAGCGTCTTGTGCGAAAAGTTTTCCAGCAGGCGGATTTTCGCCTCGTACGAGCTCGGCACCTGGACACCGGCGTCGGCCAGCTCGGCCTCGGCGTCGCGGAAGAACTCGCGGGTTTTATCCATGCGGCCCCGGGTGCCCATCAACACCGCGGAGCTGACGAGCTCGGGCCGCGCGAGCATGAGTTCCTGGGCGATGAACGCACCCATCGACATCCCCACGATGCGGGCCGGCGCGGCATCCAGTCCTTCGATCAGCGCCGCCGTGTCGGCCACCATGGTCTGCGTCGTGAAACCCTGCGCGTTCTCCGTGGCGCCGATGCCCCGATTGTCGAAGGTGATGACGCGGTAGCCGGCCGCCAGGAACGCGGGGACCTGATACGGCTGCCAGGTCCGGCCGGCCCCGCCGTGGCCGCTGATGAACACCACCGGCTCACCGGAGCCGCGGTCGTCGTAAGCCAGGTTGATCACTCGGACGACGGTACAAGGAGTGCGTGGCAGGCCCTGACCCGGTCGATCCACCATTGCCGCCGCTCCGCGGGCGCGGCGAGGTCCCGCAGCCGGGCCGGGTCGGGGGTAACCGGCCCGACCGCCAGGGTGCCGTCGACGGGGGCGGCAACGTCGGCCACGTCCGCTACGAACAGCCCGCCGGTGCCGAGCCCGCACGCGTGGCGCAGCACCGGGAGGGCCGCCCCGGCGGCCAGGCCATGACTGATGCCGACCGCCGAGTCGATCGCGCTGGAGACCACGACCGGGATGTCGATCTGCGCGGCGATCGCAAGCATGGCCGCAACGCCGCCCAGCGGGGCGACTTTCAGCACCGCGATGTCGGCGGCGCCGGCGCGGACCACGGCGAGCGGGTCGTCCGCCTTGCGGATGCTTTCGTCGGCGGCGATCGGCACGTCGATCCGCGCGCGCAGGGCGGCGAGTTCGTCGACGGTCGCGCATGGTTGTTCGAGGTATTCCAGCGGGCCGTCGGCGGTCAGCGCGGTGGCTGCCCGCACCGCCTGCTCAACGGTCCAGCCGCCGTTGGCGTCCACCCGCACGGTCGGCACGAGTTCGCGCACGGCGTTGACCCGCTCGACGTCGTCGGCCAGCGTCTGGCCCGGCTCGGCGACCTTCACCTTGGCCGTGCGGGCGCCCGGGAACCGGGCCAGCACCTCGCCCACCCGGGCGGCGTCGACGGCCGGGACGGTGGCGTTGATCGGGATGCGGTCCCGCCGCGGCTGCGGCGGCGGGCGGTAGGCGGCCTCGATGCCCGCGGCCAGCCAGTGCGCGGCCTCGGGCGGCGCGTACTCCAGGAAGGCGCCGAACTCCCCCCAGCCCGCGGGGCCCTCGATGAGCGCGACCTCCCGGGTCGTGATGCCGCGGAACCGCACCCGCATCGGCAACGCGACCACCTGCAGGCGGTCCAAAAGGTCGTCGAGCGTGGGTGTCACGGGCCGTAGACCTGGCGGCCCGCCAGGAACGTCGCGCGCACCTCCAGGTCGGCGATCTCCTCGGGCGGCACGGTCCGCGGGTCGGCCGACAGCACCACCAGATCGGCGTACTTGCCCACCTCCAGCGAGCCGACCACGTCGTCGGCGAACAACTGCCACGCCGCGTCGATGGTCTGCGCGCGGATGGCCTGCTCGACGGTCAACCGCTCCTCGGGCGCCAGCACCCGGCCGCTGGGCGCCGTCCGAGTGACCGCGACGCTGATGTTGCGCAACGGCTCCTCGGGCGTGACCGGGGGGTCGTTGTGCAACGAGATGCGCATGCCGGTGGCGACCGCGGAACCGGCTGGCATCCAACGGGATCCGCGTTCGGGGCCGAACAGGCCGTCGACGATGATGTCGCCCCAGTAGTGGATCTGGTCGACGAAGATGCTGCAGGTGACCCCGAGGTTGGCGGCGCGCTGCAGCTGCTCGGGCCGGATGGCGCCGACGTGCTCGAGCCGCAGCCGGTGGTCGTCGCGCGGGTGGCGCTTCAGCGCCTCCTCGTAGACATCGAGGATGGTGTCCACTCCGGCATCGCCCTGCACGTGGCAGGCCATCGGCCAGCCCAGCGGGAAGTAGGCGCCGACGATTTCGCTGAGCTGCTCGCGGGTGTAGTTGGCGTGGCCGCAGGAGCCGGGCGGCACCCCGATGGTGCGGGTGGCGTCGGTATCCAGGTACGGGAAGGACAGGGCGATGTTGCCGACCCACGGGGAGCCGTCTACCCAGATCTTGATGCCGACCTGGCGCAGCATGTCGTCGCCCTGGCCGGGTGTGGCGTCGGTGCGCATCTGCGGATTGGAGATCTCGTAGGTGCGCAGCCGGACCGTCAGCTGGTCGCGGAGCCGCTCGACCACCGGCCCGAACGCCGGGTCGAAGGCCATCTCGGAGCAGGTGGTCAGGCCGGCGCGGTTGAGCCGCGCGCATTCGGCGAGCAGCATCGCCGGATAGTCGCCGGGCGCGATGGCCCCGGCCAGCAGCGGGAACACCGCGCCGGTCTCCTCGGCCGTGCCGTCCAGCTCGCCGTGCGCGTCGCGGCCGAACCGGGCGCCCTTGGGATCGGGGGCGTCGCGGGTCAGGCCGGCGCGCCGTGCGGCGGGCGAATTGAAATAGGCCTTGTGCCCGGAGTTGTGGATGATGATCAACGGCCCGTTCGGCGCGATCTCGTCCAGCCAGGCCAGCGTCGGCTGGGGCAACCCGGACTGCAGCAGCGGGTCCCAGCCGTTCAGGTAGGCGCCGGCCGCTCCCCTGGCGGCGACCTCACGGCGGACGGCGCCGACGACGTCGTCGGCTTCTCGTATGGTGACCGGCCGGATGTCGACGATGCGGTCCGACAGCGCCAAGGCCTCCATCAGCGGATGGCCGTGCGCCTCAACGAATCCCGGCATGACGCAGCCTTCGCCGAAGTCGATGGTCCGCGTCTCGGGGCCGGTCAGCATGGCCACATCGGAGCGGCTGCCGACGGCGACGATGCGCCCGTCGGCCACGGCGAGCGCCTCGGCGGTGGGCCGCGCGTCGTCGACGGTCAGGATGGTTCCGGTAACGACCAGATCTGCCTGCGCCATGTGCAGGGATGCTAGTGCTCCGAGGGGGTGGCTGACCGGAATTGCAACACGTTCTAGTCTTGCCCCATGAGTGACGATCTGCTGCGCCATCCCATTCATTCCGGACACCTGACAGTCGGTGCGCTCAAGCGCAACAAGAACAAGCCGGTGTTGCATCTCGGCGACACCACGCTGACCGGTGGACAGCTCGCCGAGCGCATCAGCCAATACATCCAGGCTTTCGAGGCGCTCGGTGCGGGCACCGGCGCGACCGTCGGGCTGCTGTCGCTGAACCGGCCCGAGGTGCTGATGATCATCGGCGCCGGCCAGACCCAGGGCTACCGGCGCGTGGCCCTGCACCCGCTGGGTTCCCTGGACGACCACGCCTACGTGCTGGGCGACGCCGGCGTGACGTCGCTGATCATCGATCCCAACCCGATGTTCGTCGAGCGGGCGCTGGGCCTGCTGGAGAAGGTGCCCGGCCTCAAGCAGGTGCTGACCATCGGCCCGGTCCCCGAAGCGCTGGCCGATTCCGCGGTGGACCTGGTGGCCGAGGCCGCGAAGTATCCGCCGCAGCCGTTGGTGGCGGCCGACCTTCCGCCCGATCACATCGGCGGAATGGCATACACCGGTGGCACCACCGGCAAGCCCAAGGGTGTGCTGGGCACCGCGCAGTCGATCACCACGATGACCACGATTCAGCTCGCGGAGTGGGAGTGGCCGGAGAACCCGCGCTTCCTGATGTGCACGCCGCTGTCGCATGCCGGTGCGGCGTTCTTCGTGCCGACGATCATCAAGGGCGGCGAGCTGGTCGTGCTGACCAAGTTCGATCCGGCCGAGGTGCTGCGGGTGATCGAGGAGCAGAAGATCACCGCGACCATGCTGGTGCCGTCGATGATCTACGCGCTGATGGACCACCCGGATTCGCACACCCGCGACCTGTCGTCGCTGGAGACGGTCTATTACGGCGCCTCGGCGATGAACCCGGTGCGGCTGGCCGAGGCCATCCGCCGCTTCGGGCCGATCTTCGCCCAGTACTACGGGCAATCCGAAGCGCCGATGGTCATCTCCTACCTGGCCAAGAAGGACCACGACGAAAAGCGGCTCACCTCCTGCGGGCGGCCCACGCTGTTCGCCCGCACCGCACTGCTGGACGCCGACGGCAACCCGGTGCCGCAGGGCGAGGTCGGTGAGATCTGCGTGTCCGGGCCACTGCTGAGCGGCGGGTACTGGAACCTGCCGGAGGAGACGGCCAAGACGTTCAAGGACGGCTGGCTGCACACCGGTGACATGGCCCGCGAGGACGAGGACGGCTTCTGGTTCATCGTGGACCGGGTCAAGGACATGATCGTCACCGGCGGATTCAACGTGTTCCCCCGGGAAGTGGAGGACGTCGTCGCCGAGCACCCGGCGGTCGCGCAGGTGTGCGTAATCGGCACGCCGGACGAGAAGTGGGGCGAAGCCGTCACCGCGGTGATCGTGCTGCGACCCGACCATCCCTCCGACGAGGAGTCGGTGGCGCGGGTGACCGTCGAGATCCAGTCCGCCGTCAAGGAGCGCAAGGGGTCGGTGCAGTCGCCCAAGCAGGTGATCGTCGTCGAGTCGGTGCCGGTGACCGCGCTGGGCAAGCCGGACAAGAAGGCCGTGCGCGCCCAGTTCTGGGAGGGCGCCGGCCGCGCCGTCGGCTGAGTTTGTGTCGCCGAGCGTCACGCCAGCGTGGCGCTCACCGGGCGCCGTCACTCCAGCGTGACGTTGGGCGCAAAAATCCGGCTAGCTTGTCGCGATGCCGGCCGCCAGCAGGTCGAGCATGCGGCCCGTCTGCTCGGGCGAGCCGCTGGCCAGGAAGATGCCAATCAGGCTGGACACCACATCGTCGGCCTGCACGTCGGGGCGCAGGCTGCCGTCCTCGACGCCCGCACGCAACAGCAGGTCGACGGCGCCGACGATGCTGTCACGAGTCTGGCCGGCCTGCATGGCGCCGGAGGCGAAGATCGCCTGCAGCGACTCGGCCATGCCACGCTTGGCGGCCACGAATGACGCGTAGCGGTCCATCCAGCGGCGCAGCGCGGCCTTGGGCGGATGCCGCTTGAGTAGCCGGTCGGCCGTTGCGGCCACTTCGGCGAGCTCGGCGCGATAGACCGCCTCGACGAGCGCCTCCCGATTCGGAAAGTGGCGGTAGAGCGTGCCGATCCCGACGCCGGCCTCGCGCGCGATGGCCTCGAGCGACACGGATCGCCCTTGGCCGGCGGTGAACGCCGCCGTCGCCACCTCGAGCAGCCGCTCACGATTACGGCGCGCGTCCGATCGGATCTCGACCAAAGCGGAGGTTCCTCCGTTTCTGCTAGGCTCGAACAAGCGGAGGACCCTCCGCATTTCTCCAGTGTGGCACGAGGGAGCACCATGACGGACAAACCACAACCCGGCGGGCGGGGCAACATTGGCGCGTCGGCAGTCGCCCGCATCGGCTACGGCGCGATGCAGCTGTTCGAGGCCCCGTCTGCCGAGGATGCGGCCGCGGTGCTGCGCCGCGCGGTCGACCTCGGCGTCAACCACATCGACACCGCGTCGTTCTACGGCCCCGGCGAAGTGAACCGCCGGATCCGGGCGGCGCTGGCCCCCTACCCGGACGACCTCGTCATCGTCAGCAAGGTCGGTGCGCGCTTCACCGGCGAACAACCGATCCCCCTGGCCGCCGCACAAAAGCCCGAGCAGCTGCGCGCCGCGGTCGAGGACGACCTGCGCCAGCTCGGTCTGGACTGCGTTCCGGTGGTCAACCTGCGGCGCATGGACCTGGGGCCCGGCGTGGCCGCCGAGGGCGACCAGGTCGTCGACGTCGACGACCAGCTCGCCGAGATGATCGCGCTGCGCGACGAGGGCAAGATCGGCGCGATCGGCATCAGCGCCGTGCCGCTCGAGGTGGTGCGGCGGGCGTTGCCCGCGGGGATTGCCTGCGTGCAGAACGCCTACAGCCTGCTCGACCGCTCACAGGAAGCCACGCTGGACCTGTGCGCGGCCGAGGGCGTCGCCTGGGTGCCTTACTTCCCGCTGGGCTCGTCGTTTCCGGGCTTCCCGAAGGTCGCCGACCATCCTGCGGTGGCCGAGATCGCCGGTGCGCTCGGCGTCACGGGCGCCCAGGTCGGCTTGGCGTGGCTGCTGGCGCACGCGCCGAACACATTGCTGATCCCGGGCACGCGATCCGTCGGGCACCTCGAGGAAAACCTTGCCGCGGCCGACGTCGCCCTCGATGCCGAAGCACTGGAAACGCTGGACGCCGTTGGTACAACCGAACCCCAGCCCCATGGCGCGGAGCCCTTTGAGAGGTAACGTCGCTGCCTATGGGAAGCGGCAAACCGATCAAGCCGCCGTGGTGGTTGAAGCCGGCCAACAAGGTCTTCATCCAGATGTCGCGGCTGGGAATGAGTTTCGGCGGCGAGAGCCCAGTGGTGCTGACGGTGACCGGCCGCAAGTCCGGCGCGGACCGCTCAACCCCGGTGACCCCCATGACCGTCGACGGCCGGCAGTACGTCGTCGCCGGGTTCCCGGGCGCCGACTGGGTGGCCAACGTTCGGGCCGCCGGTGAGGCCACGATCGCGCGCGGCCGTCACGCCCAGAGGGTACGGATGGCCGAGCTGTCCGCCGACGACGCGCGGCCGATCCTGCGACTCTTCCCCACCGAGGTGCCGACGGGCGTCGGCTTCATGAAGCGGGCGGGGCTCGTCACCGAAGGGCGCCCCGACGAGTTCGAAGCCCTCGCCGGCCGCTGCGCAGTGTTCCGCCTGGACCCGGTATAGGAGTTCGAAACCCTTGACTGACAATCCCTTTGACGCCCAGGCCTGGCGGCCCGTGGCCGGGTTCGACGACCTGACCGACATCACCTACCACCGCCACGTCACCGACGCGACCGTGCGGGTGGCGTTCGACCGGCCCGAGGTGCGCAACGCCTTTCGACCGCACACCGTCGACGAGCTCTACCGGGTGCTCGACCACGCGCGGATGTCCCCCGACGTGGGCGTGGTGCTGCTGACCGGCAACGGTCCGTCGCCCAAAGACGGCGGCTGGGCGTTCTGCTCCGGCGGCGATCAGCGGATCCGGGGGCGCAGCGGTTACCAGTACGCGAGCGGCGACACCGCCGAGACCGTCGACCCCGCCCGCGCCGGCAGGCTGCACATCCTCGAGGTGCAGCGGCTGATCCGATTCATGCCCAAGGTGGTCATCTGCCTGGTCAACGGCTGGGCGGCCGGCGGCGGGCACAGCCTGCACGTGGTCTGCGATCTCACCCTGGCCAGCCGCGAGCACGCCCGCTTCAAGCAGACCGACGCCGACGTCGGCAGCTTCGACGGCGGCTATGGCAGTGCATATCTGGCGCGTCAGGTGGGCCAGAAGTTCGCCCGCGAGATCTTCTTCCTCGGCCGCGCGTACACCGCCGAGCAGATGCACCACATGGGCGCGGTCAACGCGGTCATCGACCACGCCGACCTGGAGAAGGCGGCAATCGAGTGGGCCGCCGAGATCAACGCCAAATCGCCTCAGGCGCAACGGATGCTCAAGTTCGCCTTCAACCTGCTCGACGACGGACTGGTGGGCCAGCAGCTGTTCGCGGGAGAGGCCACCCGGCTGGCCTACATGACCGACGAGGCCGTCGAGGGCCGCGACGCCTTCCTGGAGAAGCGACCGCCGGACTGGAGCCGGTTCCCGCGCTACTTCTAGCCGGGTCCGACGCTCGGCGGCCCACGTCACGCTGGCGTGACGCTCGGCGGCCCACGTCACGCTAGCGTGACGTTCGGCGGCACGGGGCGCGCCCCTAGACTCCCCACGTGAGCAAGAGTCCCCTGCGCCGGATCACCGATCAGCTGGTCCTGGCCACCATGCGCCCCCCGATGGCCCCGCAGGTGCTGATCAACCGGCCCGCCATCAAGCCGGTCGACCTCAACGGCAAGCGCATCCTGCTGACCGGCGCGTCGTCGGGCATCGGCGAGGCCGCGGCCGAACTGCTGGCCCGCCAGGGCGCGACGGTGGCCGTCGTCGCCCGTCGACAGGAACTGCTCGACGCGCTCGCGGAACGGATCACCACGGCGGGCGGCACCGCGCTGTCCCTGCCGTGCGACGTCTCCGACATGGACGCCGTCGACGCGTTGGTCGCCGACGTCGAGAAGCGGCTCGGCGGGGTCGACATCCTGATCAACAACGCCGGCCGGTCCATCCGCCGGCCGCTGGCGGAGTCGCTGGAGCGCTGGCACGACGTCGAGCGGACGATCGCGCTCAACTACTACTCGCCGCTGCGGCTGATCCGCGGGCTGGCGCCCGGCATGCTCGAACGCGGCGACGGCCACATCATCAACGTCTCAACATGGGGGGTGCTGTCGGAGGCGTCGCCGCTGTTCGCGGTCTACAACGCATCGAAGGCGGCGCTGTCGGCGGTAAGCCGCGTCGTGGAGACCGAGTGGGGGCGCAAGGGTGTGCATTCGACGACGCTGTACTACCCGCTGGTGGCCACGCCGATGATCGCGCCGACGAAGGCGTACGAGGGCATGCCCGCGCTCACGTCAGAAGAGGCCGCCGAATGGATGCTGACCGCCGCCCGCACCCGGCCGGTGCGGATCGCGCCGCGGATGGCGATCGCCGCGAAGGCGATCGACACGTTCGGTCCCCGGCTGGTGAACACGCTCATGCAGCGGCAGCGGATCCAACCCAACCGCGAAAACGGCAGCTGAACCGCCCCATGTGATAGACACGACGCTATGGAGATCCTGGCCAGCCGGATGCTGTTCCGGCCGGCGGACTATCAGCAGTCGTTGACGTTTTACCGAGACCAGATCGGGCTCGCGATAGCCCGTGAATACGGCGCGGGCACAGTCTTTTTCGCCGGCCAGTCGTTGCTGGAGCTGGCGGGCTACGGCTCCCCGAACCATTCCCGGGGCCCGTTCCCCGGCGCGCTGTGGCTTCAGGTTCGCGACATCGAAGCGACCCAGGCCGAGCTGCAAAGCCGGGGCGTGCCGATCGCGCGCGAGGCGCGCCAAGAACCGTGGGGCCTATACGAAATGCACGTGACGGACCCGGACGGGATCACGCTGATCTTCGTTCAAATCCCGCCCGACCACCCGCTGCGCCGCGACACCCGGGGTAAACCGCAGGGGAATTCCGGTTAACTGAGAGGTAACATCTGGCGACGACTCTCAATACACCCGCGATTCAGGTCTTCCTGCATTCGACAATGGAATCCCCCTACCACCAGAATCGGGCGCTGTGAACATCCAGTTGTTCCTCTTGAGTATTGTCGTAATCACGGCACTGGCTTTCGATTTCACGAACGGCTTCCACGACACCGGCAACGCGATGGCGACCTCCATCGCCAGCGGCGCGCTCAAGCCCAAGGCGGCGGTCGCACTGTCCGCGGTGCTGAACCTGGTAGGCGCGTTCATGTCCACCGCCGTCGCCGCCACGATCGCCAAGGGCTTGATCGACGGGCACATCGTGACGCTGGAGCTGGTATTCGCCGGCTTGGTCGGCGGCATCGTGTGGAACCTGCTGACGTGGCTCTTCGGTATCCCCTCGAGTTCCTCGCACGCCTTGATCGGCGGCATCGTCGGCGCCACGATCGCCGCCGTCGGCGGGCACGGGGTGCTGTGGAAAGGCCTGGTATCCCACGTACTCATCCCGGCTGTGGTGGCCGCGATCCTGGCCATCGCCGTCGGGGCGATCGCGACCTGGCTGGTGTACCGGATCACCCGCGGCATCCCGGTCAAGCGCACCGAGGCCGGGTTCCGGTACGGCCAGTGGGGCTCGGCGTCGCTGGTTTCGCTGGCGCACGGGACCGGCGACGCGCAGAAGACGATGGGCATCATCTTCCTGGCGCTGATGTCCTACGGCTCGATCAGCAGAAACGCCGCGATGCCGCCCCTATGGGTCATCGTCGCTTGCGCGTTGTCCATGGCGGCGGGCACCTACCTGGGCGGCTGGCGGATCATCCGCACGCTGGGCAAGGGGCTGGTGGAGATCCAGTCGCCCCAGGGCATGGCGGCCGAGTCGTCCTCGGCCGCAGTGATTTTGCTGTCCACCCACTTCGGCTATGCGCTGTCGACCACCCAGGTCTGCACCGGTTCGGTGCTGGGCAGCGGACTCGGCAAGCCCGGCGGCGAGGTCCGCTGGGGCGTCGCCGGCCGCATGGGCGTCGCCTGGCTGGTGACGCTTCCGTTGGCCGGGCTGGTCGGCGCGGTCACCTACTGGATCGTGCACTACATCGGCGGCTACCCCGGCGCGATCGTCGGCTTCGCGCTGCTGGTCGCGGTTTCGGCCACCATCTACATCCGGTCGCGCAAGGTCAAGGTCGACCACAACAACGTCAACGCCGAATGGAAGGGCGACCTGACCGCCGGGCTCGAAGCCGCGGACGGCCACGAACCGCCCTCCGACGGTGGCCCCATGGCGGGCGCCACCCCCCGGTACGACTCCGACGACCCCACAATGAAGGCGAACGCTTGATGAGTCACTTCAGCGACTGGTTCAACTACCAGGCCTCCCTCAAGATCCTGCTCTTCGCCATGCTGGCCGGAGCCGCGTTGCCGGGGTTGTTCGCCCTGGGGCTCCGATTCCACGCAGTGGGTGCGGGGCAGGTAAGCACCGATGGCAGCTCGGCACAGAAAAACCCGCTGCTGCTGGCCCTCGCATGGGCGATCTATGCGGTGGTCCTGCTGGCGATCGCCTTCGCTCTGGCGTACATCTCCCGGGATTTCATCGCCCATCACACCGGCGTCGCCTTCCTTGGAGCCAAACCCAAGTAGCATCGAGCGATGCCCACCGCGTCAACGAGCCGGACACCGGGGGGAGTTGGACCAGCGTGAACGGATTTCTCAATTCAATCGTCTCGTGGCTGCGCGCGGGATACCCGGAAGGCGTCCCGCCGACGGACACCTTCCCGGTGCTGGCGCTGCTGGCCCGCCGGATGTCCAACGACGAGGTCAAAGAGGTGGCCTGCGAGCTGATCCGGCGCGGCGAGTTCGATGACGTCGACATCGGGGTGCTGATCACGCAGATCACCGACGAGCTGCCCACCCCCGACGACGTCGAGCGGGTGCGGGTCCGGCTGGGTGCGCAGGGCTGGCCGTTCGATGACGCGGACCAGGTCGAGGACCCCGCATAGCCGTACTGCGCGCCCAGACCGTCCTGCCGGGTTCGGCCGTCTCGTTGCTGCTGCCCGCCCTGGAACGGGTGCTGGATGGCCGCGACTCCGCCCTGGTCGCCCTGGCCCCCGGCTCGGATGCGCTGGCGGCGGCCCTGCGGGTG
Organism: Mycobacterium sp. 852002-53434_SCH5985345; assembly: GCF_001667155.1. Taxonomy (NCBI): domain Bacteria; kingdom Bacillati; phylum Actinomycetota; class Actinomycetes; order Mycobacteriales; family Mycobacteriaceae; genus Mycobacterium; species Mycobacterium sp. 852002-53434_SCH5985345. The sequence continues at coordinate 74,309 of NZ_LZIE01000076.1, read as the reverse complement.
GGTGCAGACATCGACGACGACGTGGCCCTGGTGGTGACAACGTCGGGAACCACGGGTGCGCCCAAGGGTGCCCTGCTGACCGCGGCCGCGCTGACGGCCAGCGCCGCGGCCACCCACGACCGCCTCGGCGGGCCGGGCAGCTGGCTACTGGCGTTGCCGCCGTACCACATCGCCGGGCTGCAGGTGCTGGTGCGCAGCGCGCTCGCGGGCTCGGCGCCCGTCGAGCTGGACGTCACAAACCCCTCCAAGGGCTTCGATGTGGCCGAATTGCCCGGCGCGATAAGGCGATTGGGACCCGGCCGGCGCTACACGTCGCTGGTCGCTGCGCAGATGGCCAAGGCGCTGACCGATCCGGCGGCCGCGGGCGCGCTCGCCGAACTCGATGCCGTGTTGCTCGGGGGTGGACCGGCCCCGGCGGGCGTGCTCGACGCCGCGGCGGCCGCCGGCATCACCGTGGTTCGCACCTACGGCATGAGTGAGACCGCCGGTGGCTGCGTCTACGACGGCGTACCGCTGCGCGGCGTATTGGTCCGGGTGGACGACGGGCGCATCGACCTCGGGGGCGCGACCCTGGCCAAGGGCTACCGCAATCCGGTGGACCCCGACCCGTTCGCCGAGCCGGGCTGGTTCCGCACCGACGATCTCGGCGTCGTCGACGAGGCGGGCGTGCTGACCGTGCTGGGCCGCGCCGACGACGCGATCAGCACGGGCGGCTTGACCGTGTTGCCGCAGCTGGTCGAGGCGGCGCTGGGCACCCACCCCGCCGTCGCGGACTGCGCGGTTTTCGGCGTGGCCGACGACCGGCTGGGCCAGCGGGTGGTGGCCGCGGTCGTGCTGGCCGAGGGTTGCTCGGCGCCGACGCTGGACGCGCTGCGCGCCCATGTGACGGGCACCCTGGACCCCACCGCCGCCCCGCGCGAGTTGCACGTGGTCGACGCGCTGCCGCGGCGGGGCATCGGCAAGGTCGACCGGGCGGCGCTGGGGCGCCGGTTCGGCCGATCAATAGGCTGATCGACCGTGAGGGTGGCACGTCGTGAGTCAGCGGCCGTCGCGGTCGGGGTGGTGCTGGTCGGGGCGGCGTTCATCCTGCCGCGCCTGCACTGGGGCGTGCGGCCGCGGACCGATGTGGGGCAGGAGCGGTTCGGCACGCACGCCGGAGCCGCGCCGATTTTCGGTGCCTGGGAAATCCACGCCAGTTGGGGTACCGGGCCTGCCATCGCCCTCGCGATTGCCGCGGTGGCGTGGGGACCGATTCTGGCGCAACGCCTTTCGTGGCGGATCCTTACGCTAGGCACCTGGGCCACCGCCTGCGCCTGGGCCTTCGCGCTGGCGATGATCGACGGGTGGCAACGCGGCTTCGCCGGCCGGCTGACCACCCGGGACGAGTACCTGTCCCAGGTGGGAAGCATCGCCGACATTCCGGCTACGTTGCGCACGTTCGCGGGCCGGATCGTCGACTACCAACCGAACTCCTGGACCACCCACGTCTCCGGGCACCCACCCGGCGCGCTGCTGACCTTCGTCTGGCTGGACCGGATCGGCCTGCACGGGGGCGCGTGGTCCGGGCTGCTGTGCCTGCTCGTCGGCTCCAGCGCGACGGCCGCGGTGCTGATCGCCGTTCGCGCGCTGGCCGACGAACAGACCGCGCGACGTGCCGCGCCGTTCGTGGCCGTGGCGCCAACCGCAATCTGGGTCGCGGTCTCCGCCGACGGCTACTTCGCCGGGGTCGCGGCATGGGGCATCGCGCTGTTGGCCGTGGCGGTGCACCGACCGGTCCGGTTCCCCGCGGGGGTGGGCGCCGCCGCGGGCCTGCTGCTGGGCTGGGGCGTGTTCTGTAACTACGGCCTGATGTTGATGGGGATCCCGGCCCTGGCGGTGCTGGCATCGGCCGCCGACTGGCGCGCCGTGCTGCGGGCGCTCGGCCCGGCGACGCTGGCCGCGGTGGCGGTGGCGGTCGCCTTCGCGGTGGCGGGGTTCTACTGGTTCGAAGGCTATACCCTTGTGCAGCAACGCTATTGGCAGGGAATCGCTAAAGACCGCCCGTTTGCGTACTGGAGCTGGGCCAACCTGGCGTCGGTGGTGTGTGCGATCGGGTTGGGCAGCGTCGCCGGCATCAGCCGGCTGTTCGACCCGGTGGCCATCCGCCGCCGTTCCGGGTTCCACCTGCTGCTGCTGGCGGCGCTCGCCGCGATCGCCTGCGCGGACCTGAGCATGCTCAGCAAGGCCGAGGTCGAGCGCATCTGGCTGCCCTTCACCATCTGGCTCACCGCGGCACCCGCGCTGTTGCCCGTCCGGTCGCACCGAGTGTGGCTGGCGCTCAACGTCGCCGGCGCCCTGGCGCTCAATACCCTCATCGTCACGAACTGGTAGGCGCGGGCTACAGGCCGGCCGCGCGGGTCACCGTCGTGAAGCGACTGGCGGGCCCGCACGCCTCGCGCACCGCCGCCACGTCGTCGACGACGTCGAAGTCGGCCAGTCGGGGCGCCGCATAGGGCTCAATTCCCAAGTCGTGCAACGCCCGATACGTCAGCAGTCCGGTATCGGGCTGCGACATCGGGACGGTGCGCAGGCATTCGGCCGTTTCGGGGCTCCGCAAACCGAGCACCCACCAGCCGCCGTCGACGGCCGGCCCGAGCACGGCCGGCGCCTCCTGCAGGCGTTGCGCGCAGTCGATCAACATGTCGGCGGTCACCTGCGGGGTATCCATCCCGATCTGCACCACCGGATAGCCGTCCGCCGCGTCGGCATGGGCGTTGGCGAGGCGATCGGCGAAGTCGTTGCCGCGCTGGGGAATCACCGTGAAGGACTCCAGCCGTTGCCGGATCTCGTCGGCGGCGGCTGCGGCGCTCAGGTCGCCGGTCATGGCGACCACCCGGTTCGCCACCGGCGCGGCGGCCACCGCGTCCAGCGTGTCCAGCAGTGCGGCGGCGGCGATTTCGGCGGCGACGAGGTCCCCGACCGTCGCGGCGAGCCGGGTCTTGGCCCGGCCGGGCTCGGGCGCCTTCGCGACCACCAGCAGCGTCACCGCCACGACAGTCACGAGATCACCTTCCAGAAGTCGACGATCGCGGTGATGCTCCCCCGCAGCGAACCGCTGACCTTCGACTGGCCGCCGGTGCGGGGGCCGTAGCTGACGTCGAGTTCGACCACGCGCCAGCCGGCGGCCGCGGCCCGGACCAGCAGCTCCAGCGGGTAACCCGAACGCCGGTCGACGACACCGAGATTCAGCAGCGCCTCGCGCCGGGTCACCCGCATCGGCGCGATGTCGTGCACCGGCAATCCGTGGCGGGTGCGCAGCCGCCAGCTCATCACCACGGTGCCGACCCGGGCCACCCACGGCCAATGCAGCCCGGCTACCGGCCGGCGCCGTCCGATCACCAGATCGGCACCCTGCTCGAGCGCGGCGACCAGCCGCGGCAGCTCCCCGGCGTCCATCGAGCCGTCGGCGTCGATCACCGCCACGATCGGCGTCCTCGCGGCCACCACGCCCGCGTGCACCGCCGAGCCGTACCCGGCCCGCGGCTCGACCACGACCTCGGCGCCGTGCCGCCGCGCGACCCCGGCAGTGTCGTCGGTGCTGTTGTTGTCGACGACCAGCGCCCGGTATCCGGCGGGGATGGCCGCCAGCACCGCGGGCAGCGACTCCTCCTCGTTGAGGCAGGGCAGCACCACCGTGACGGCGTCGGGCATGGACGCCTCAGAACCCGCGATGGGTGCGTGGCTGCTGCGGGGCGAGCGTTTGCGGGGTCTGCGTGTGCGGCGCCACCGTCGTTTCGTGCGTGCTGGGCGGCGGCGCGGCGGTTGTCGGCGTTTGCGTCGAGGTGAACGGCTCCTTAGAGCTCGTCGGCGGGGTGGTCGTGGTCACGGGCGGTGTCGTTGTCGTCGGCGTCGTCGTGGTTGGCGTTGTGGTGGACGGCTCCGTCGTGGTGGACGTCGTCGTGGTCGGTGTCGTGGTCGTCGGCGTCGTGGTCGTGGTCGTGGTAGTGATCGTCGTCGTGGTCGTCGGCGTCGTGAACGTCGGCGGGGTGTATGGGGGCGGCGGATACACCGGGACCGGAACGATGACCGGGACCGGAACGGGCACAGCGGGATTCGGGTTAGGTACGAAGCCGGGCGACACCGGCGCGGCGGGGACGGCCGGCCCACCGCCGCCCTGTGCCGGAATAAGACCGTTGGCATCCGGGATGACGCCGCCCTGGAAACCCGCGTTGGGCTGATCAACCGGGGGCGGTGGCACCGGCGCCTGCTGCTGGGTCGGCAACAACGGCATGAACTTGCCCGGGGCGGCGTTCTGGTGTCCCACCACCGGCTGTTGGCTCGCGGTGGGACGGACCGCAATGGCCACCGCGGCGGCCAGCGACGCGAAACCGATGACCGCGAAGGCGATCACGGCGTTGCCCACCACCAGGGATCGGCGGCTCAGCCGGGAGGGGATGGCCGTGGTCTCGTCGACGTCGTCGAAGTCGTCGTATTCGGGGCCGTACTCGTCGCCGGCGAACGGCTCGGCATCGTCGGTCATCGAGTACGCCAGCTGTGGTTCCTCCACATCTGCCGGAGGCACGACCGTCGTCTCGTCCCCGGTGAGCCCGGGCGCCATGGCGGTCTCATCCCCGGTGAGCCCGGGCGCCATCGCGGTCTCATCCCCGGTGAGTCCCACAGCCGGCGCCATCGCGGTGGCATCCCCGGCCGACAACGCCGTCTGCGCCGCGGCGGCCATCGCCGCGCCGCGGGCGATCGCGAAGGCGGGGTCGTCGGCGACCTGCACCCGCATGGTCGACGCATTGCGGATCTGGTCGGCGACCTGAGCCAGCTCGGGCGAAGCGCCCACCAGGTACACGTCGCCCGGGGCGTCCGGCCTGGCGCTGAGTTGGGCCATCATCGTGTTGAACGTCGCGGTCGCGTCGCTGCCGGCGACCGCCTCCCTGGCCAGCACGGTCGGCGGTGCGTTCTGGTCATCGGCAGAACCCGGCACGGACAGCGTCGCCGTCGCGTCGTCCAGCACCAGCGCGGCGGCGCCGGGGCGCCCGGCCGCGCGCATCAGCGCGGCCACCGCCTGCGAGTCGGAGAGCAACGCGACGTTGGAAACGCCGGAATCTTCCAGTGCCTGCCGCAGCTGGCCGGCCCGCGGATCGTCGCTCCAGCACACCCGGGTGCTGACCAGCCGGTGGTTCTCGTCCGCCAGGAGCCGATTGGTGCCCACCACCGTCTCGGTGAGTTTGCCGACCGGGTTCTCCGCCAGGTCGACGACGGATTGGTCGATCACGTCCGCGCCCGGCCCGACAAGCGCCAAGCGGGCAACCGGGCCCGTGACCGCGACCCCCAACACGACGTCCATCCCGGTTCTCCTTCGGCTGGCTACCCCACGACCAGCAATGTCCCGGCATCATTACACTTGCGATACCGTTGGCAGTATCCGTTATTCGGGCGACAACGTTTGCCCATAGCGCAGCGTAACCAGCTTCTCGAACGACAGGACGGTCGCGGGGGAATCTGCGAGGGCGTCCGAACGGAGAATATGTTCGCAAGCGAGCGGTCCGGCCGCCTCGGCAGGGTGTTTACCCGCCGCGCAACCGAACCTGCGCCACGATTGAGCGTCCTTGAATTCCGGGGGGCATGGTGATCCAGAGCAGTGACGACGCGCCCACCGGCCCCATCGATCCCGGACAGGCGCAGCAAACCGCTCGCATCATCCGGCCGGCTGCCGCCGCTCCGCCGGTGGCGGGGACCGCGACGACGCGGCGCCGGCACATCGTCAGCGACCTGACCGCGATCGCGCTGCTCGTCTTCGCGCTGTTCCTGCCGTGGAATCTGTACTTCGGTGTCGGGATCCCCGGCAGCAGTACGACCCTCTTCGCGGTGCTGCTCGCCGTGACCGCGCTGTCCGTCGTCGCCGTCGCGGTGGCCGGTTCCTGGAGGTCCGCCGGCGCGCGTTTCAACCCCGCGAGGGCGGGCCGGCTTCGCCTGGGGCTCAACGTCCCCTACGCGCTGCTGGTGCTGGCGTTCGTGGTCTTCGACGCGTTCGAGACCGTCCGGTTCGGTGGCACGGTGAACGTGCCGGGCGGGGTGGGGCCGGGCGCGTGGGCGGGAATCGCCGGCTGCATGCTGAGCGCGCAGGCGGTGGCCGCCGGCGCCCACACCGGACCGGTTCCCGAGGGCGACGAGCACACCGGCTGGCTGCGGTCGGCCCGGCTCATCGGCTACGCGTCGATGGCGTTGGCGGCGCTCAGCTTTGGTTTCAACCTGTACTGGCGGGTTCGCTACGCGCTGCAGAACACCGGCGGCGCCGCCGCGTTCGGCAAGCAGAACGTGGCGGTCATCGTGACGGCGGTGGTGTACGGCGTCGTGGCGCTGGTGGCCGTGTTGGTCGCCGCCAGGTGGTTGCTGCGCAGCACCAGGGCCGCGCGGCTGGCCACCGTCGCGCTCGGCACGTCGACACTGGTCGCCGGGATCCTCGTGTGGCTCCTGCCCCTGGGGCGGGACGTGGACGCGTTCCACGGCATCGCGCAGAACACGTCGACCGCCGGGGTCGGCTTCGAGGGCTACTTGGCGTGGGCGGCGGCCGCCGCGATGTTCGCGCCGCAAACCCTGTTCGGTAACCGCAACACGACGGGGGCCGAGGAGAGCGCCTGGCGGGCGGCGGCCCGAAATGGCTTGCTGCTCATCGCCGTATGGGGCCTGGGCTCGATGCTGATGCGGTTGACCGACCTCTTCGTCGCCGTGAGCCTGGATTACCCCTTCTCCCGGTACGACAGCATGGTGCTGGCCGCGTTCGATCTGGCCACCGCGGTGCTGGCGATCTGGCTGCGCATCAACCTGCGCCACGCCGCCCACTCGGCGCGCCTGATCTCGTCGCTGTGCGGTCTGGTCGCCACGCTCAGCGTCGCCCGCGTCGTCGTGGGTGTGGTGCTGGCACCGCGGTTCGCGGACTCAGCCAACTCCCCCGCGCAGCACCCGGTCTACGGCAACAACCTGGCCCAGCAGATCACCAGCACCTTCGATGTGGCGCTGTGCGGCCTGGCGTTGTGCATCCTGGGGGCCGCGATCGTCACCGGGCAGCTGCGCGGCCGCCGCGTGCGCCGCCGCCGCGCCGCCCCCAAGCCCGCCGTGCCTGCGGGCGGCGTTCCGCCCACGCCGCGGGCGCGCGTCCCGGTCGGCCACGCCGCACCGCCGTCGGCCGCGGCCACCACCCGGATCACCACCGGCCCACGGATCTTCCGCGGCGACGACTCCGCGACGCGACAGATTCCCGTCCAGAAGCCCAAGATCTACCGGCCGCCGCAGGGGTAGGGCGCTCAGCGCAGCGGGGCGAACGCGAACTCGCCCAGGCCCTCGGCCGGGTCGATGGCCGCGCGGAAGCCGAGCACCTCGGCCGCCCGGGATGGATCGGCGACGATGTGGCGCACGTCGCCGCTGCGGTACTGGCCGGTGATCACGGGCGAGAGCGAACCGCCGCGCGCGTCGCACAAGGCGCCGGCCACCTGCAGGATGGAGACGGGCCGTCCGGAACAGACGTTGACCGCGGTGAATCCGTCGATGTCCTGGGTCGCCGCGAGGTTGGCGGCGGCCACGTCGTCGACGTGGACGAAGTCACGCATCTGGCCGCCGTCCTCGAAAACCCTTGGCGGCTCGCCCCTTTCGAGCGACGACCGGAAGATGGCCGCCACCCCGGAATACGGGGTGTCGCGGGGCATCCCGGGGCCGTAGACGTTGTGGTAGCGCAACGCCACCACCGAACCGCCTGTCGAATCCGACCATGCCAGCGCGTAGTGCTCCTGAGCGGTCTTGCTGGCCGCGTACAGGCTGCGCGGCCGCAGCGCGGCGCCCTCGTCGACCAGGCGCCACTGCAGTTCCTCGCCCCCGATCGGGCAGCGGTGTTCGAAGCTCCCGGCGTCGAGGTCGCCGCGCCGCCGCGGCAACGGATCGACGTGTCCGTGTTGCCCGCAGTGGTAACGGCCCTGCCCGTACACCACCATCGACGACGCCAGCACCAGGCGGCGCACCCCGGCGGCGAACATCTGCGCCAGCAGCACCGTGGTGGCGAGATCGTTGTGGCCGCCGTAGGCGGGGGCGTCGGCGGCGTCCACGCCCGCACCGACCATCGCCGCCTGATGGCAGACCAGGTCCACCCCGTCCAGCAGGGGCGCCAGCGCATCGGCGTCGCGGACGTCGACGCGGTGACATCCATGCGGCAGCACCGGATTCGGGCCGTGCGCCGCCGGCAGCAACACGTCGACGCCGACGACGTCGTGGCCCGCCGCCCGCAGCGCCGCGGCCACCCGCGAACCGATGAAACCGGCCGCCCCGGTGAGCAATACCCTCATGGCAGCTCGAGGGGCAGCGTCACGCCGGTGTGCGGCAGGCACTGCGTGCAGTTGCGTTCGTCGGCGACGCGGCCGATGGCCTGGCGCACCAGCTCCTTGAATCCCCCGATGTTCTTCTCGAATTCGGCGAACACCTCGACGGTCGTCACGCCCTCGCCGACCGAGACACCGGCGTCCAGGTCGGTTACCAAAGCTATTGTCGCATAACACATTTCGAGCTCACGCGCGAGCACCGCCTCCGGGTAGCCGGTCATGTTCACCAGCGAGAACCCCGCTGAGGCGAACCACTGGCTCTCCGCGCGCGTGGAAAACCGGGGCCCCTGGATCACCACCATGGTGCCGCCGTCGACCACGTTGGGCAGGCCGGCCACCGCGGCGCGCAGGGTGGGACAGTATGGGTCGGCGAAGTCGACGTGGATGCCGCCGGAATCGAAGTAGGTGTCGGGGCGGCCGCTGGTGCGATCCACCAGCTGGTCGGGCACCACCACCGCGCCCGGCCCGTTGTTGAGGTTCAGACTGCCGACGGCGCACGGGCCGAAAACCCGCCGCACCCCGAGCTTGCGCAGCGCCCACATGTTGGCCCGATACGGCACGGTGTGCGCCGAGAACTGGTGCGTGCTCCCGTGCCGGGGCAGGAACGCGACCTCGTGTCCCCCGACGGCGCCGATCGTCACCGGGGCGCTGGGCGGGCCGTACGGGGTGTCCACGTCGACGGCGCGGGTTTCGGTCTCGAAGAAGGTGTAAAAGCCGCTGCCGCCGATGACTCCGAGCATCAGCCCATTGTGGTGCATGGCCCCACGCCGATCGCGGGTGCGGGGGCGCGCCGGGCCCCTGGCAGGATGCGTGCGTGGCCAATTTCGGGCAGTGGATCTCTGGTGCGCGGCCGCGGACGCTGCCCAACGCGGTGGCGCCGGTGGTCGCGGGCACCGGCGCGGCGGCATGGCTGGGATCCGCGGTGTGGTGGAAGGCGCTGCTGGCGCTGGCCGTCGCGGTCGCGCTGACCGTCGGTGTCAACTACGCCAACGACTACTCCGACGGCATCCGCGGCACCGACGACGACCGGGCCGGCCCGGTGCGCCTGGTGGGCTCGCGGCTGGCCTCCCCCCGCTCGGTGCTGGCCGCCGCGGTGGCGAGCCTAACGATCGGGGCGGCGGCCGGCCTGGCGCTCGCGCTCGTCAGCGCGCCGTGGCTGATCGCCGTCGGGGCGGTGTGCATCGCCGGGGCGTGGCTGTACACGGGCGGCTCGAAACCCTACGGCTACGCCGGTTTCGGCGAGGTCGCGGTGTTTGTGTTCTTCGGCCTGGTGGCCGTGCTCGGCACCGAGTACACCCAGTCGCTGCGGGTGGACTGGGTGGGGGTGGCGCTCGCGGTGTCAATCGGCGCGCTGTCGTCGTCGGTGCTGGTGGCCAACAACCTGCGCGACATTCCCACTGACGCGCAGTCGGGCAAGATCACGCTGGCGGTGCGGCTGGGTGACGCCCGCACTCGCGCGCTGTACCAGGCGCTGCTGGCGACCGCCGGGGTATTGACCCTGGTGCTGATGGCGGCGACGCCGTGGTGCGCCGTGGGATTCGTTGCCACGCCGCTGGCGCTGCGTGCGGCGGGTCCGGTGCGGTCGGGACGCGGCGGCCGGGAGTTGATTCCCGTGCTGCGGGATACCGGCCTGGCCATGGTCGCCTGGGCGATCGCGGTGGCCGCGGCGCTGGCGCTGGCCGGCTGATCGAGCGTGCGCCCACGACGTTGACTGTGCGCTGGCGGCGGCGTTTCACGGCGTGTCACCGCCGTAAATGCCCACTCGAGTGAAATAGCGCGGCCGGATCCGATAACAATGAGGGACCGGCGTCGGGACCGATGGCCGTTCACAGCGAGCACCGATCGGGGACAGCAATGAAGCAGATCGCCGCGACCAGTGGACCGAAGAACATCGGCATGCTCAGCGTCGGCGCGTACCGCCCCGAACGGGTGGTCACCAACGACGAGATCTGCGAGAACATCGAATCTTCCGACGAGTGGATTTACTCCCGCACCGGGATCAAGACCCGCCGGTTCGCCGCCCGCGACGAATCCGCCGCGTCGATGGCCACCGAGGCCGGGCGGCAAGCGATCGCGAACGCCGGGCTGACACCGTCGGACATCGACTGCGTGATCGTCGCGACCAGCACGCATTTTCTGCAGACCCCAGCCTGCGCCCCGGCCGTCGCCGCGGCGCTGGACGCCACGGGTGTGCCCGCGTTCGACGTCTCGGCGGGGTGCGCCGGCTTCGGCTACGCGCTCGGCGTCGCGGCCGACATGATCCGCGGCGGGACCGCCGCCAAGGTGCTCGTCCTCGGCTCGGAGAAGCTGTCCCCCACCGTGGACATGCAAGACCGCACCAACTGCTTCATCTTCGCCGACGGCGCGGCCGGAGTGGTGGTCGGAGAGACACCCGATCAGGGCATCGGGCCGACCGTCTGGGGCAGTGACGGCGAGCAGGCCCTGGCGATACGCCAGGACATTGACTGGATCGACTACATGGACAGCCCGACGGGCCCGCGCCCCTTCCTGCGGCTCGAGGGCAGCGCGGTGTTTCGGTGGGCGGCATTCGAGATGGGCAAGGTCGGCCGGCAGGCGATGGATGCGGCGGGCGTGCGGCCCGACGAGATCGACGTGTTCGTGCCGCACCAGGCCAACAGCCGCATCAACGAGGTCCTGGCCAAGGGCCTCGAGTTGCGGCCGGACGCCATCGTCGCCAACGACATCGAGCACACCGGCAACACGTCGGCGGCTTCCATCCCCCTCGCGATGGCCGAACTGCTGGCAACCGGGGCGGCCAAGCCGGGCGACCTCGCGCTGCTGATCGGTTACGGCGCGGGCCTCAGTTACGCCGCGCAGGTCGTCCGGATGCCCAACTTCTGACCCGTCTCACGCGTCGTCGGTCGGCGCCTCACCCTGCAACCGCGCCCGCAATTGCTCGCGCTCCCGGCGCCGGCGCTCGCCGGCGATCGCCAGCGACGCGGTAGCGCGCCGGCGCAGCGGGCCGAACAGCCAAATGCCCAGGGGCATGGCGATGATGAGAGCGAACAACGCGGCGACCGCGATCGGAAACTGGGTGACACCCATCAGGCGCGCCACCCCGTAGATCGCCGCGGCAAGCGCCACCGCCAGCAGCAGCCGTGCCCCCGCGTAGAGCAGAACGTCGACGACCGCCCGACGGCCGGCGCGTTGCGGCCCGCCCTCGTCCACGCGGTCCCCGGCGCTGTTGTCGCTCGCTCCTTCTGACACAGGGGAGAGCCTACGACGCGGGTATATTCGTCAACGGAGGTGTTGAGTGCTCTACCTGCTGCTCGTCCTGATGTTGGGGACGCTGATCTACGTTGGCTGGCGGACGGCTCGGTCACAAACCAACCGGGCGAAGACGCGCGTTATCGGGCCCGACGACGATCCGGACTTCTTACGGCGGTTAGGGCACGGGGACAACAACCCCCGGTAAGGCTCGCTCTACGTGACTCCGGGATTGCGCTGGTCGCCCGGGAACCCGTCGGCGACAATGGCCGCCAGCTCGGTGAGCGCCTCGCGGGTCGACCGCTTGAGCCGGTCCAACTCGATTTCGGCGCCCTCCTCGAGGTGCGAGTCGAACGGCACGATCTGGACCGCGCGGCACCGGCGGGAGAAGTGGTCGACCACCTTGTTCATGTCGACCTTGCCCGTTCGCGACCGCACCCCGTTGATGACCGCGACCGAGTTGCGGACCATCTCCTCGTGGCCGTGCGCGTCCAACCAGTCCAGCGTCGCCGACGCGCTGCGTGCCCCGTCGATGGATCCCGAGCTGACCACCACGAGAACGTCGGCCTTCTCCAGTACCGAGGACATCACCGAATGCAGCAGTCCCGGGCCGCAGTCGGTGAGCACCAAGCCGTAGAACCGCTCCAGGACGTCGAGGACCCGGGTGTAGTCGTCGGCGCCGAACGCCTCCGAGATGGCCGGGTCGGTCTCCGACGCCAGCACCTCCAGCCCGCTCGGGCCCTTCGAGGTGTAGCGGCGGACATCGCTGTAGCGCTCGATGCTGCCGGCGTCGTGCAGCAGCTGGCGCACCGTCGCCGCCGTCTCCAGCGGGATCTTCTGGCTCAGGGTGCCGCGGTCCGGGTTGGCGTCGACCGCCACCACCCGGTCACCGCGGATGGAGGCGAACGTGGCACCCATGGTCGCGGCGATGGTCGTCTTGCCGACGCCGCCCTTGAGCGACACGAGCGCGATCCGGTAGCACCCGCGCAACGGCCGGTTCACCTGCGCCACCAGGTTGTTGTACCGGGCGGCCCGGGGGCCTTCCCCGAGGTTGACCAGGTGGCCGGACAGTTCGTAGAGCAGCCGGCGCCAGCCCTCGGAGGGCGGTGGCTTTACCGGCCGCAGCAGCATGCCGGTGGACAGCTCCGGGTACGGCGTGTGCGGCAGCGATTCCGGGCGCGCCGGGGCTTGCGGGGGCGGCGTCGCGACCGGGCCCGTGTAGTAGGCGCCGTAGGCGGTCGGGTCGACCCGCGGGATGCCGGTCACCGGGGTGGCGTCCCACGGCGGCATCCCCGCGGGCCTGGGCGTGGTGGGCGGCGCCGCCTCGCGCCGCTCGGGACCGGGGACCCGCCGCTCGGTGCGGAATCCGGTGAAGGCGCGAGTCGGCGCTTCGCCGCCGTCGGCAAGCGAGTCGTCAGTGTTTTCCGGCGATGGCGAGGCGGACAACTCCTGCGGAGGCAATTGCGTTGTCGGTTGATCGGGCGTCCCGACGCCCGTTGGATGGTCGGACACGTGCACTCCCCCTTGTTGTGTTACTCGGGTCGGTCGCTGCGGTCACCCCACGCCCGCATACGAATGCAGGCCCACGGTCACCAGGTTAACGAAGAACAGATTGAAGACCATGGCCACGAACCCGGCAACGTTGATCCAGGCCGCCTTCCTGTCTCGCCAGCCCGCGGTCGACCTGGCATGCAGGTACGAGGCGTAAATCACCCACGCGACGAAGGACACCGTCTCCTTGGGGTCCCAGCCCCAGTACCGGCCCCAGGCCTCCTCCGCCCAGATCGCCCCGAAGATGACCCCGAAGCCGAACACCGGGAAGGCGAAGATCGTGGTCCGGTAGGCGACGCGGTCCAGGGTCTGCGCGTCGGGAAACCGCTGGACGATCCGGGCGAGGGCGCCCTCGGCCCCGGCTTCGCCCAGCCGAGACGTACGCAGCAGGAACAGGATGCTGGCGATGCCGGCGACCATGAACACCCCGGAGCCCAGGCTGACCACCGACACGTGGATGGGCAGCCAATAGGACTGCAGCGCGGGCATCACCGGCGCGGCGTTGGTGTAGAGCCAGCGGCCGGACACCGTGAGCAGGATCAGCACCGGAACCAGCAGGAAAACCCACAGCGGGCGGTACTGCGGGCGGCGCAGGACCAAGGCCCCGGCGAGCAGGCCGCACATGCAGGTCAGGTTGATGAACTCGTACATGTTGCCCCACGGCGGCCGCAGGGTGGCCAGGCCGCGCAGCACGATGCAGGCCAGCAGCAGGCCGATGCCGAGGTAGACGAGGGCCAGCCCGGCCCGCCCCACCCGTTCGTCCAACGGCCGGCCGGGGGCCTCCTCCACGATGCCTGGGGTGAAGCTGTCGGAGGAAACCGCACCGGCCAAGACCCGCTCGCGCCGGTCGACGCGGCGGCCGCCGGCATAGGCCAGCTCGAAGGCCAACAGTAACAACGCGATGACGAGCGCCACCACGGCCGAGGTGAAAGCCCAGTCGGAGTAACGCGCCAAGCCGATGTTGACGTGCACCGTGTTCATTTGACGTCCACCTGAGAACTCCTTTTGGGCGCGGGGGGCTTCGGTGAGTGCGCCACGCCGGGCTCACCCAGGCCGTTGAGCACCCGCTCGGTCAACCGCTCGAACTCGTCGCCCCACCCGGAGTTGTCGGTGCGCGCCAGCCCGCCCAGTTCGACGTTCACCGTACCGGCCCCCGGGGTGAGCCTGACCCACACCCGGCGCCGGCGCACCAGCAGCGATACCACCAGGCCCGCCATCATCGTGATGGCGAAGACCAGCACCCAGGCCTGCCCGGGGTCGTGGGATACCTGCAGGTTGACGAACGGCACGGCGCCGTCGAAGCGGACGACGGTGCCGGCCGCCGGGCCCTGATCGATCCGCACCTCCTGCCCGGCGCGCAGGTTGACCCGCTTTTCCCTGGTCAGCCGGCCCTGCTGGATCAGCCGCGGATCGAGTGTGAACAGCGATTGCGGTCGCCCGGTGTCCAGCCCGGTGTCGCCGCGGTAGATGTCGACGGCCACCGCGGGGGCGTTCAGGGCCGGGAAGCGCGACGACAAGAGCGTGCCGTCGAGCTGCTCGGTCGGCGCCAGCAAGCCCTGGATCGCGATCTCGTGCTGTCGGCGATCGGCGGCGTTGGGATAGCTGCCCGCGGGGGGGTCGATGCGCGCCACGCCCGACGAGAGCAGGGTCTGCGGATTGTCGGGCCGCCATTGCACGGTCGACGAGCGCGTCTGACCGTCCGGGAAGGTCACGGTGAAGGAGGGCGCGTAGCCGTGGCCCTGCAGGTACACCCGGTCGCCGCCGACCCGCAGCGGGTGGTTGACCTCCAAGAGGTAGTGCCGCCAGCTGTTGGCCGCCAGATCGTGCCCGGCCTGGTAGTCGATGTCGGCGGCGAACGAGGTGGCCTGCCCGGACGGCAGGTAGTGCGCCTGGAAGTCGTTGACGCGTATGCAGATCGGGTTGAGCGACGTGCCGTCGACGGTGTTGCCGGCGCGGAACGAATCGAATGCGGCCGGCGAGGCCGAGCAGAACCCCGGGCCCGAGTCGGCGATCACGATGACGTTGCCCTCGTAGCCGAACAGCTTGCCGACGGCCACCGCGACCAGCAGGCCCAGTAACGAGAAGTGGAAGGCGATGTTGCCGAACTCGCGCAGATAGCCCTTCTCGGCGGACACCTCGACGGCTTCGTCTTCATGCCGGATGGCCGTGCGCCAGCCGCGCAGCCGGCCGGTGATCTCGTTCGCCAAGGCGTTCAGTTCGTCGGCGCCGGCTTCGATCTCGGCGCTGGCGTGCTTGGGCAGCCGGGCCAGGTTGCGCGGGGCGGCCACCGGGGTGGCGCGCAGGCTGCGAGCGTGCTCGATCATCCGCGGGGTCAGGCAGCCGACTAGCGAGACGAACAGCAGGACGTAGATGGCCGTGAACCAGAAGCTGGAGAACACGTTGAAGGCCTGCAGCCGATCGAGCCATGGCCCGATGACCCGGTGGGCCTTCAGGTAGTCGTCGACCTTGCCGGCGTTGAGGCTGCGCTGCGGCAGCAGCGCCCCGGGGATCGCTCCCAGCGCGAGCAGGAACAGCAACACCAGCGCGGTGCCCATCGACGTCAGCGCGCGCCAGGTGTTGCGGGCCCAAGCGAGAACTTGCCTCAAATCGGCAGCCTCACGTCGGACACGAAGGCGTCGCGCAGCAAGGAGACGAAGTCGTTCCACGCCCCGCTGACCAGCAGCGCACCGACCGCGATGAGCAGCGCGCCCCCGAAGATCTGGATGGCCCGGGTGTGGCGGCGCAGCCAGCCCAGCGCCCCCACCGCGCCCGCCGAGCCGAAGGCCAGCAGCACGAACGGGATGCCCAGCCCCAGGCAGTACGCGATCACCAGCGTGATCCCGCGGGCCACGCTCGCGCCGTCGGTGGCCGAGGCCACGGTGATCACGCCGGCCAGCGTCGGCCCCAGGCACGGCGTCCAGCCCAGCGCGAATACCGCGCCCAGCAGCGGCGCCCCGGCGACCGTCGTCAGCTGCCGCGGGCTGAACCGCGCCTGGCGTTGCAGGGCCGGGATGAGGCCGACGAACACCAGCCCCATCACGATCGTCAGGACGCCGCCGACCCGCTGCAGCAGCAGCTGGTTGGTGATCAGTGCGGTCGTCATGCCGAGGACGGCAACGGTGCCCAGCACGAACACCGTGGTGAACCCGGCAACGAACAGCGCCGCCGAGCCCGCGACCCGCCAGCGCGCCGACGGTGGGGCCTTGATGGCGCCGGGCGGCGGTTGCTCGTCCACGCCGACAACGGCGGCCAGGTAGGACAGGTAGCCGGGTACCAGCGGCACCACGCAGGGCGAGGCGAACGACACCAGCCCCGCCAGCAGGCACGCCCCGAGGGCCACCAGGAGCGGTCCGGCGGCGGCGATCTGGGTGAACCCGCTCACTCCTGGGCCAACTTCTGCACCACGGGCTGCAGGTCGGCCACCAGCAGTTCGCGCAGGAACACCGCCGCGACCCGGTGCTGCCGGTCCAGGACGAGCGTGGACGGGATCACGGTGGTCGGGTACTTGCCGCCGAACGCGATCAGCGTGCGCATCGCCGGGTCGTAGATGGAGGGGAACGTCACGTGGCGGTCGTTGACGAAGTCCAGCGCCGCCTGCCGGTTGCTGTCGCGCACGTCGATGCCGAGAAAGGACACCCCCTTGTCGCGGGTGGCGTCGTACACCTGCTGCAGTTGGCTGACCTCGGCCCGGCATGGGCCGCACCACTGCCCCCAGATGTTGATGACGACGACGCGGCCGCCGAAGATCGGATCGTCCAGCGACAGCGGATGAGCGGGGTCCGCCAGGTCCGGCCCGGACAGGGGACCGGGGTGGCCGCGGCTGGTCGGCGGGTTGTAGTAGATGTCGGTCTTCCCGCCGGGCGAAACGAATTCGAACGTGCCGCCCTGGGCCACCGCGTCGCGACCGGAAGAACAGCCGGCGACCAGGGTCGTCAGTACGACCCCGGCCGTCGCCAGTCGCCGCATGATCAACCGCCCGCCGGTTCCTGATACTCGACGTCGACCAGCCGGTCGCCCTCGTACACCAGGGTGGTGATCGAGCACAGCCCGCACTCGCGGCGCCGCGGGTCGTGCCACAGGCGCTGGCCGGTCACGTGCAGCCGCAGCGTCCACACCGGGAGCTGATGGCTGACGCACACGACCTCGCTGCCGGCCGCGCGGGCGCGGGCCTTGTCCACCGCGGTCGTCATCCGCGCCGCGATCTCGGCGTACGGCTCGCCCCACGACGGGGTGAACGGATTGCGCAGGTGCCACCAGACCCGCGGGTCGCGCCAGGCGCCGTCCCCGGGGCCGACGCGTCGGCCCTCGAAGAAGTTCGCCGATTCGATTAGGTCGTGGTCGGTGTCCACGGCCACGTCGTGCTTCGCGGCGATGGGCGCGGCGGTTTCCTGGGCCCGCTGCAGTGGAGATGCGACCACCGCGACGATGTCGCGGCCGGACAGCGCATCGGCGACCGCGGCCGCCTGCTCGCGGCCCCGGTCGGACAGGTGGAACCCGGGCAGCCGGCCGTAGAGGACGCCGCTGGGGTTGTGCACCTCGCCGTGGCGCACGACGTGGACGCGGGTTTGCTCGGCCATCAGGGCTTGTCCTCCTGGGCGGCGGCGCGGGCCGCGTTGGGCAGGGCGTCGGCGATCCGGTCGAACGCCGCGTCGTCCAGCGCCGCAGAGACGAACCATGCCTCGAAAGCACTGCAGGGCGGGTAGACGCCCGCGTTCAGCAGGGCGTGAAAGAACGGCGGGTAGCGCCACGTCTGGCTGGCCCGCGCGGACGCGAAGTCGGTCACCGGCGCGTCGCCGAAGAACACGCTGAGCATGTTGCCTGCCCGCGAAAGTTGGTGCGGCACAGCGGCGTTGGTCAACGCCTGGGAGAGCAGGCCGGCCAGCCGGTCGGCGTTGGCGTCCAGTGCGGCGTAGACCGCGGCGTCGGCGGCGCGCAGGGTCGCCAAGCCGGCGGCCACCGCCACCGGGTTGCCCGACAGCGTGCCGGCCTGATACACCGGCCCCAGCGGCGCCAGCCGCTCCATCACCTCGGCGCGTCCGCCGAAAGCGGCCGCGGGCAGTCCGCCGCTCATCACCTTGCCGAAGGTGAACAGGTCGGCGGGGACGGGATCGATTCCGTACCAACCACTTCGGCTGACCCGGAACCCGGTCATCACCTCGTCCACGATCAGCAGCGCGCCATGCTCGGCGGTGATCGCGCGCAGCCCCGCGTTGTAGCCGGCCACGGGCGGGACGACGCCCATGTTGCCTGGGCTGGCTTCGGTGATCACCGCGGCGATCTGGTCGCCGAATTCGGCGAACGCCCTGCGCACGGCGTCGATGTCGTTGTACGGCAACACAATCGTGTCGGCCGCCGCCGCGCCGGTGACCCCGGGCGAGGACGGCAGACCCAGCGTCGCCACCCCGGAGCCCGCGTCGGCGAGCAGCGCGTCGGCGTGGCCGTGATAGCAGCCGGAGAACTTGACGATCTTGGGCCTGCCGGTGAACCCGCGGGCCAGCCGGATCGCGCTCATCGTCGCCTCGGTGCCGGAGTTGACCAGCCGTATCCGTTCGACCGGCGCCACCCGCTCGATGATCTCGGCGGCCAGGCGGCTCTCCGCCGGAGTGGGCGCGCCGAACGACAGTCCGGAAGCCGCGGCCGTGGTGACGGCTTCGACGACGGCGGGGTGCGCGTGTCCGAGGATCATCGGGCCCCAGGAGCAGACCAGGTCGACGTAGCGATTGCCGTCCGCGTCGGTGAGCCAGCACCCGCGGGCCTCGGTGATGAAGCGCGGGGTCCCGCCGACCGCGGTGAACGCGCGCACCGGGGAGTTCACGCCGCCGGGGATGACGGCGCAGGCCTCCTCGAACAACCGGGCCGACGCCGCCGTCGTCGCGGCATGCGCGGTCGCCTGGTCACTGCTTCCCATGACAACCAGTGTCCCAGCCCCCGCGGCCGGTTCAACTACAGGGTGTAGCAGGAAGGGTCAGGCATCGCCTTGCCGCTTCGTTACCTGGCGAGTCGCCCATGTTAAGACGCTAGACCCGATCGCAGCCAAAAGTTGGGTTGATACCCGGCGGCGCAGGCGAGTTGGATAGCGGTATGCAGATGCCGCAGGGGCTCGCCCGGTTCAACCGCCGCGTCACCAATCCAGTTCAGCGGCTATGGGCCGGCCGGCTGCCGCCGTTCGCCATCGTCGAACACGTCGGCCGCCGCTCGGGCAAGCCGTACCGCACCCCGGTGAACGTGTTCAGCACAGCTGTCGACGGCAAGCCCGGGGTGGCGATCCTGTTGACCTACGGCCCGGACCGGGACTGGCTGAAGAACTTGATCGCCGCGGGAGGCGGGCGCATGCACCGCAACGGCAAGAGCTTCGGCATCGCCGAGCCGCGAGTGGTCACCAACGACGAGGCGGCCCGGTACGTGACACGGGGCCGCGCGGTGTTCGCCCGGCTGCCGTTCGAGCAGGCGGTATTGCTCACCAGGACCGAGTAAGGCGGGCGCCCGCACGCCCGGGAGGTCGTCAAGCCCCAGGGGTCGTCCGGCGGGCCCGCGCGCGCCGTTTGCCCTCGTGCATAGCGGCCAGCCGGGCGACCGGAATCGCGCGGCCCTGCTCGATCAGATCGTCCGGCAGACGCTGCGGATCAGGCATGTGCTCGGACCACGGATCGCGCCCGGCAAGGGCAGCGATCGCCGTGTGGATGGTGAAGTCGCCGGGACGTACGGAATCGAGATCCGACCAGGCGAGCGGAAAGGACACCGGCATGCCCGGCCGCAGGCGCGGGCTGTAGGCGGCGGCGACGGTCGCCCCGCCGGCCCGGGTGGAGTCGACGAACACCTTGCCGGCGCGGTCGGCCACGATGAAAGCCGTTGTCGCCCTTTGCGGGTCGAGCGCTTCGACGCGGGCGGCGAGCGCCCGGGTAGCCGCCGCAACGTCGTCCACCGCGGCCGTGCCGTCGACCGGCACGAAGACGTGAATGCCCTTGGCGCCGCTGGTCTTCACCGCGCCCGCCAAACGGCTGTCGGCCAACGCCTGCCGGACCAGGTAGGCGACGGCGACCACGGCGGGGAAGTCGCCGTCGGCCGGCGGGTCGAGGTCGAGCACCAAATGGGTGGGCCGACGCAGGTCATCGACCAGTCCGAGCGACGGGTGGTATTCGAGGGCGCGCTGATTGGCCAGCCAAAGCAGCGTCCGCCGGTCGTCGCAGACGACATAGTGCACTTGGCGTTTCGATGCGTCGGCCCATACCGGGACGGTCCGCACCCAGGCGGTGCGTACTTCGGCACGTTCTTCTGCATGAACGCGGCCTGGCCCCGCAGCAGGCGCAGCACCGTGAGCGCGCGACCGGCCAGGACGGGCAACATTCGGTCGGCGACCGCATCCAGGTAGTCGATCAGCTCACGCTTGGTGGCTCCGGCGTCCGGGCTCAGCGGCTGGTCCAGGTTGGTCAGATCAACGCCGGCGCGCCGCTCCTCGGCTGTCATGGCACACCGACCGGCGGTCCACACCAGCCCCGGATTGCACTGCGGCGTGCGCTCGACGTGTTCATCCGAACGCCAGCTGGCGCAGCACGCGCAGAAAGACGGTTCGGTCGCTGGTGGACAGCTGCCCGAGCCAGCGCTCCTCGCCGGCTTGGATGTCGCGCTGCGCGGCACTCTTGATCGACCGTCCGGCGCTGGTGATCGCCAGCAGGCGCGCGCGACGGTCATCGGGATCGGGTGAGCGTTCGATGTAGCCGCGCTCCTGCAGTTCATCGAGCGTGGGAATGATGCGCGTCTTGTCGGCGCCGATCGCCTCGGCGAGGGCCGCCTGCGTGCGGATCGGCGAGCCATCAAGGGCGCTGAGAATGACGTAACCCCACATCGACAGGCCGTGCGCCGCCAGCACCGGCCGCTCGGCGGCCACGGCTTGCCGGGTCAGCCGCACGAGCATTGCCGCAAGATCTGGACGCGTCGACTTTCGTGCCATGTCGTGATGATAGACATCGGCATTTTATATGCATTGTCATATCATCTATGTACGCTTATT
The DNA here is from genome assembly GCF_001667155.1 of Mycobacterium sp. 852002-53434_SCH5985345. NCBI lineage: Bacteria > Bacillati > Actinomycetota > Actinomycetes > Mycobacteriales > Mycobacteriaceae > Mycobacterium > Mycobacterium sp. 852002-53434_SCH5985345. The sequence goes on along the minus strand of NZ_LZIE01000076.1, from coordinate 53,168 downwards.
ATTTTGTCAGGCGGTACGGGCTTGCCGCGCTGCCATTTGACATAGGAGCTGTCCATGACCACAACGCAACGCGGCGACGTCTTGGCCAGTGGTGACGACGGCCGGCCATCCTCGGGTGAGGCGAAAGCGGCGGGCCAACCGCCGATCACACCCGGCGCCGGGCTCATCAGCACCGACTGGCTGCCGGGCCCGTCCGACTCGACCCGGTTCCCGGTTGTAGTGAGTTTCACCGACTTTCATAGCGAATCCGAACAGGATTGGCAGCAGGTCGCCGAACTGGGTTTGAGGCTGGCGCAAAGCTGGCCGATCATGCACGGAGCGGTCGGACTGTGGCTCTGGGGCAAGCCTGCGGAGTGCCGCGGCGGATCGCTATCCGTCTGGGACAGCAGAAGCGATTTACGCCGTTTCATCCGCTGGCCGGTGCACGCCGAAATCGTGAAGAACTGGCGGGGACGGGTGCGGGTGGAATCGGTGACTTGGACTGACGAGCGATTCGTCCCGACGGTGACATGGGGTCGCGCCGAGGAACACATGCGGATGCCCCGCCACATGTCAGCCGGTCGGCAAAGCGGTGACGATTAACCGCCCGAGGCACTGGGTTGCTACTCCCCCGCGGGGATCGCACTGCGGCTACCCATTCGGCCGCGGGCGCGGGCGGCGAAGTACACCCCGATCACCACCGCCCACGACAACAGGCTGAGCCAGAGCTGGCTGCGCGCCGAGCGATCGAAGGCCATCTGCACCAGCACGGCGGTGATTCCGGCCAGGGTGAGGATGGACAATACCGGGAAGAACCACATCTTCACCCGCAACTTTTCGGCGGGGGTGCGGCGGCGCAAGGTGATCTGCGAAAGCGCGATGAGCCAGTAGACGAACAAGATGATGGCGCCCGAGGAGTTGAGCAGGAACAGGAACACGGTGTTGGGCGCGACGCGCGCCATGATGACGCAGCCGAACCCGACCGCCGACGAGCACAAAATCGCGACGTGCGGAACGCCACGCCCGCTCAACCTGACCAACCGCGTCGGGGCCTCGCCCCGCTCGGCGAGCACGAACAGCATGCGCGACGCGGTATACAGTCCGGAGTTCAGGCAGGACAGCACCGCGGTGAGCACCACGGCGTTCATCACCTGGTCCGCGCCGCGCAGCCCCAGGTGGTTCAGCGCGGCCACGTACGGCGACGCGCCGAGTTCCACGGAGTCCCAAGGCAATATCGCCACCAACAAGAACACCGACCCCACAAAGAAGACGCCGATCCGCGCCACCACCGATCTGGTGGCCTTCTGGACCGCCAGTTCCGGGTCCCGGCTTTCCGCCGCGGCCACGGTGACGATTTCGGCGCCGACCATGGAGAAGATCACCACCACGATGGCGGCGAAGACGGCCCCGACGCCCTTCGGGAAGAAGCCGCCGTGCGCGGTGAGGTTGGCCAGTCCGCCGTGATGGCCCGGCACGAGGTCCAGCACGAAGGCCGTGCCCACACCGAGGAAGATCACGATGGTCGCGACTTTGATTCCGGCGAACCAGAATTCGAACTCACCGAAAGACGAGACGGAGAACAGGTTGGTCGCCGTCATCAAGACCATCAGGCACAGCGACAGCAGCCACAGCGGCGCGTGGAACCAGTAGTTGAGGACTTTCCCGCCGGCGACGGCCTCGAAGCCGACCACGATCACCCAGAAGTACCAGTACAGCCAGGCGACCGAGAATCCCGCCCAGCGGCCCAGCGCCTTAGCCGCGTAATCGGCGAACGAACCGGTCGACGGGTTCGCGGCCGCCATCTCGCCCAGCATGCGCATCACCAGGACGATCAGCAAGCCGCACAGCGCGTACGTCACAAACGCCGCGGGGCCGGTGTCTTTGATCACCACACCCGAGCCGACGAACAAGCCGGCACCGATGACGCCGCCGAGGGCGATCATGCTGAGCTGGCGCTGCGACAGCCCCTGGCGCAGTTGCGGAGTGCGTGCCATGCCGGTCGGATGCAGCGGTGCTCAGTCGAGGCGGGTGGCCACCACCGACCACACCGGAAGGTGGACCCGGTGGTCTTCCAGCAGGGGGTCGATGACGCCCAGCCGGTGTACCAGCGGCCGCATCCGCTGCAGAATCTCGCCCTGCTGTTCGGACGCGAGCGTCTTCATGGCGTCGAACGTCTCCTTGAGGAAGCGGGCCTCATACGTCGTGCTGCCCAGGTAGTCGATGCGCCATCCGTTGGCACCGAACACCCGCTCGAAGTTGTCGGCGGGTATGGCCGTCCACTGCAGGCCGTTGACGTTGTGGGGGCTGAATTCGAACATGTACAGCCGCGCCCCGGGCCTGGTGGCGCGGTGCAGCGCCTGCGCGTACCGCGTCTGGGTGACCCCGTCGTTGAGGAACACGTGATAGAAAGCGCTGTCCACCACCGTGTCGAATCGACCCTCGAAGCCTTCGAGCCTGGTGGCGTCGGCCACTTGGAAATCGACCTCGACGCCGGCCCGATCGGCGTTGCGCTTGGCTTGCTCGATGGCCGAGGGTGAATCATCGATTCCGGTCGCCGAATATCCATGCGCGGCAAAGTGAATGGCGTGATGGCCGGGGCCCGTGCCGGGATCGAGCACCTCGCCGCGTATCCCGCCGTAGGCCACCAGCTGCTGGACCGCCGGCTGCGGGCCGCCGATGTCCCAGGGGATCCGCCCGCCGGCATGTTCTGCCTCGTCGTACAGCGGCTCGAAACCGGCGACGTTCCCGTCAGTCATTGCCTTCTCGCTTCCTCGCGACTCCCGACGGGAACGACACTAGTGCGAAGTTAGCTCAAAGATATAGGTCTTGCTCGCGGATCAATGCCGTGGCGAGCACGCTGATGACGGCCGTCGCCACCAGGTACCCGCACGCCAGCCATGGCGCGCCGCCGAGGGCCGCGATGAGCGCGGTCACGATCATCGGGGTAACGCCGGAGGCGTAGATGCCCGAGAACTGATACACGAACGACAGACCAGTGTAGCGCGTGCTGGTGGGATACAGCGACGAGTACAGCGTGCCCTGCGCCCCGTAGAACAGCGCGTGCACAACGCCGAACACGACGACCAGCGCCACCGCGAACCAGACCAGGTTCCTGGTGCCGAACAGGGCGAAGGCGGGGAACGCCGCGACGCCGTAGCATGCCACGCCGGCCAGGTACACCCGGCGGGCGCCGAACCGGTCGGTCAGCGCCCCCGACACGGGCAGCAGCGCCGCCATCAACAGGGCGGCGATGGTCACCACCACCAGCACCGACACCCGGTTGAAGCCCAGCGCCCCGGTGGCGTAGCTGATCGCGAAGACGCCCCAGGTGTTGAACGCCGAGCCTTCGGCCCAGCGAGACAGCAAGCCCAACACCGTGTTTCGCCTCGACCGGGGTTCACGGACGATCTCGCGGATGGGCACCGTGGCCGTGGCCTCGAGCTCACGCAGCTCGCGGAAAGCCGGTGTCTCCTCGACCCGCAACCGCACCACGACGCCGACCACCACCAGCACCAGGCTGAGCAGAAAACCGATACGCCAGCCGTAGGCGAGGAAGCGGGCCGGACCCAAGGCGATTTGCAGGAACGCGAAAATCCCTGTGCCCAAGGCTAATCCGAGCGCCAGCCCGATCTGCGGGATAGCCCCGAAGCGGCCGCGCCGGCCCTCGGGGCTGTGCTCCACTGCGAGCAACACGGCACCGGCCCACTCGCCGCCGAGGGCGAATCCCTGCAGGATCCGCAGCGCCAACAGCAACAGCGGCGCCCACACCCCGATCTGCGCGGCGGTGGGCAACACCCCGATCAACGCCGTGGCGACGCCCATGATCAGCATGGTCAGCGCGAGGCTGCGCTTGCGGCCGATCCGGTCGCCGATGTGGCCGAAGACCAGCCCGCCGACCGGCCGCATGACGAACCCGACGGCGAACGTCGCGAACGCGAGCAGCGTGCCGACAAGTGAGCTCTCGCTGGGAAAGAAGACCTTGTTGAACACCAGGCCCGCCGCGGTCGCGTAGAGGAAGAAGTCGTACCACTCCACGGTGGTGCCCAACAGGCTCGCCGCGACGACGATGCGCAGCCGCCCGCGTTGCTGCGCGGCGGACTCTTCGACCGCGCGGGCGCTCGGGTCGAGGCCTGCGCCGGTCGCCGGCGCGGGCAACGTGGCCGCCATGGTCTCAGTGGGCCGAGGCGGCCGCGAACGGCGTCGCCGATACCGGGCGCGACCGGCCGTTGGGCCGGCCGGGATGACGCCACAACCCCGTTCGCTCCAGCAGCGGCAGGACGCCCTCGCCGAACCAGTAGGCCTCTTCCAGGTGCGGATATCCCGACAGGATGAAGTGGGTGATGCCGATCTTGGCGTACTCGGTCAGCCGTTCGGCGACCTCGGCGTGCGACCCGACCAACGCGGTGCCCGCTCCCCCGCGGACCAGCCCCACGCCGGCCCACAGGTTGGGCCCCACCAGCAACCGGCTGCTGCTTCCGCCATGCAGGTCCAGCATGCGCCGCTGGCCCTCCGATTCGCTGCGGGCCAGGCTGGCCTGCACCCGCTCGACGTCGGCCGGGTCGACAGCGGCCAGCAGCCGGTCGGCCTCGGCCCATGCCTGCTCGGACGTGTCGCGGCTGATCACATGAATCCGCAAGCCGTACTGCAGGATTCGGCCGGCGTCCACGGCCAGCCCACGGATCCAGTCGATCTTCTGCGCGACCGCCGTGGCCGGCTCACCCCAGGTGAGGTAGACGTCGCTGTGCTTGGCCGCGACCGGACCGGCCGCCGCCGACGATCCGCCGAAGAACACCGCCGGCACCGGATCGGGTGGATTGTTCAGCTGCGCGCCCTCGACGCGAATGTGCTCTCCCGCAAAGGTGACCGGCTCCGATGCGGTCCACAGTTGGCGGACCACGTGCAAGAACTCGGCGGTGCGCGCATAACGCGCCTCCTTGTCGAGAAAGTCTCCGTAGGCCCGCTGCTCGTGCGGTTCGCCACCGGTGACGACGTTGAGCAGCAGCCGCCCGCCGGAATGCCGCTGGAAGGTCCCGGCCATCTGGGCGGCCAGGGTGGGGCTCAGCAACCCGGGCCGGAAGGCGACCAGAAACTTCAGCGTCTCGGTGGCCTCGACCAGCATCGCCGTCGTCAACCAGGCATCCTCACACCACAATCCGGTGGGGGTGAGCACCGCCTCGAAGCCATTGTCCTCGGCAGCCGCACAAATCTGGTGCAGGTACTTCAGCGTGGCGGGCCGGTCCCCGGACATCGGCGTCCCGTGTCCGCCCGCCACCAGGTTCCGGGAATCACCGTAGGTCGGCAGAAACCAATGAAACGCCAGACTCATCCTCAATCCTCTTTCAATCCACGACGCCAGGCACGAAAGCTCCATCCTGCGAAACTTGCGGCCGGTACGGGAGGGTTGAAACCGTCCAGATTGCATCCCCGTCCGGCGGCGCTGCCGCGCGGCGAGAGGCGTCCTCCGGGGGAGTCGACCTCCCCGCCCCATACCCGTCTTTTCTCTTCTGGCACAAGGGAATAGCAGTGCGCGGAGACACCGGCGGGCGTCGCGATGGTGGCCGTAGCATGGTGCCGCAACTCGGCCGCCAGACCCATACCTGCGGTGCCCCACAGGTAACCGGTTCATGACCGATCGGTCACGCGAGATCACACAAATGTTCCATTTCGGCGTGGCTCAGGCGGGAATGCCCGGTCAGCGCGGCATTATTGCGATCATGCCTGACCTGACACGCCGGGCGGTGCTGAGAATGGGAGCCGGCACCGGCCTGGGAGCCGCTGGCGTGTTCGCCTTAAGCGCCCTACTCGATCCGGTCAGGTCGCTAGCCGCGACGTTGCCGCAGGCTCCCGCCCCGTTCGAGCCGTCGGCAGCGAGCAGCAACCTCCCCACCAGGCTCACGGGTTCGTTCGTCTCCGCCGCCCGCGGGGGCGTGAAGACGAATTACGTGATCGCGTTGCCGCCGGGGCAAACCGGGATGCTGCGACCCGTGATCGCCCTGCACGGCAAGGACGGCGACGCGAACATGATGCTCGACTGCGGCGTCGAGCGGGGCCTGGCCCAGCTGGTCAAGGAGGGCAAGCCGCCGTTCGCGGTGGTGGGCGTCGACGGGGGCAGCGACTCCTACTGGCACAAACGGGCCGACGGCACCGACTCGGGCGCCATGGTGCTCGACGAGCTGCTGCCGATGCTGTCCTCGATGGGATTCGACACCTCTCGGGTTGGCTTGATGGGCTGGTCGATGGGGGGCTACGGGGCGCTACACCTGGGCGCCAAGCTGGGGCCCGCGCGGACCGCGGGCATCTGCGCGATCAGTCCGGCGCTGTACCCCTCGTTCGCCGACTGCGCTCCCAAGGCGTTCGACAGCGAGGACGACTTTACCCAGAACAGCGTGCTGGGTGTGCCGGCGTTGTCGCAGATCCCGCTGCGCGTGGATTGCGGCACCTTCGACCGCTTCTATTCGGCCACGCGGCAATTCGTGAGCCAGCTGAAGACGCCGCCAGCCGGCAGCTTCTCGCTGGGCGGCCACGACATCGTCTATTGGCGGGCACAGTTGCCCGGCGAGCTTGCCTGGATGGCGTCCTAGCGGAACCCCATGAGCGTCCGGCCGAGCGAACTCCCCACCCGCCAAACCGAGCGGGCGGTGAAGCGGACCGGATTTCGCCCCGACATCGAGGGCTTGCGGGCGGTCGCGGTCATCGCGGTCGCGCAGGTGCTGGCGCGCTGGCGGACCGCGCCCTGGCGGGTGGGTGAACGGCAATGAACTTCTGGTGGTCGACGAACGTCATATCAGCGAAGGGTTTTGGGAGGTTGTGGGGATGACTCCGCTGCTGCTGGCCTGCATTGCGGCCGCCGCTCCTGTCGCCGGGTTCGGCTTGCTGAACTTGCAAGCCCGCCTGGAGCGATGGGACTACGAGCGGCACGCCGAGGACTGAACCCGGGTCGTAGCTCCGCGTGCTGGCCGGCGGAGTTGCGCGCTTTCGCTGATGTTTTGCCACTCATCGTCCCCGCATGCTGGCTAACATGATCGACATTCATTCGTCGGCGGACACTCCGCTGCTGGACTGGAGCGAGCAGAGCGTGAGCGACCTGCCCACAGGGACCGTGACGTTGCTGCTTGCCGACGTGGAAGGCTCGACACGGCTGTGGGAGACCCAGTCCGACACCATGACGGCGGCGCTCGAGCAGCTCAATCAAACCGTGAACGATCTCGTCGCCGCCCACGGCGGGGTGCGGCCCGTCGAACAGGGTGAGGGCGACAGTTTCGTGGTGGCCTTTGCCCGCCCCAGCGACGCCGTCGGGTGCGCGCTTGCACTCCAGCTGGCCGTCCCGCCGCCGATCCGGATCCGCATCGGCCTGCACACCGGCGAGGTGCAGCTGCGCGACGCCGGCAACTACGCCGGGCCCACAATCAACCGCACCGCGCGGCTGCGCGACCTCGCCCACGGCGGGCAGACCGTGCTCTCCGGTGCCACCGAACCGCTGGTGCTCGACCGGCTACCGACCGATGCCTGGCTGACCGACCTGGGCGTCCACCCGTTGCGCGACCTGCCGCGGCCGGAACGCGTCGTCCAACTCAATCACCCCGGCCTGACCAACGACTTCCCGCCGTTGCGAGGGGCGAATGACGTTGCCAATGCCCATCTTCCGACACAGCTGACCAGCTTCGTCGGCCGGGGCACGCAGATCAGCGACATCGGACAGATCTTGCGGGACAACAGGTTCGTGACCCTGACCGGCGCGGGCGGCGTCGGCAAGACCCGGTTGGCGGTGCAGGTCGCCGAGCAGGTTGCGGACGCGTTCCCCGGCGGGGCCTGGTTTGTCGATCTTGCCCCCGTCACCAATCCCCTCGTCGTGCCGGTCACCCTGGCGCGCACCTTGGGTCTTGCCGACCAACCGGGCCGTTCCACCATGGAGACGGTGTCGAAGTTCGTCCGGGACCGCAAAATGCTGTTGGTACTCGACAATTGCGAGCACCTACTGGATGCCAGCGCGACACTGGTCGTGGCCCTGCTTGACGCGGGCCCGGCTGTCACGGTGCTGGCGACCAGCCGGGAGCCGGTCGGCGTCGCCGGAGAACTGACCTGGCGCGTGCCGTCGCTGTCGGTCGACGGCGAGGCGCTCGAATTGTTCGTCGACCGTGCCCGTCGCACCAGACCGGATTTCCAACGCACCGAGGACAATTCACCCGCCATCGCCGAGATCTGCCGGCGCCTGGACGGCATGCCGCTGGCGATCGAGCTGGCTGCGGCGCGGACCCGCACCCTGTCCCTGACCCAGATCGTCGACAGCCTTCATCACAACTTCCGCCTCCTGGCCGGGGGCGCACGCAACGCGGTTCGCCGCCAGCAGACGCTGCGCGCATCCATCGACTGGTCGCACGCCATGCTCACCGAGCCTGAGCGCATCCTGTTTCGCCGCCTGGCCGTGTTCATGGGCGGTTTCGACCTGGACGCCGCGCACGCCGTGGGCGCCGACGCCGGTGTGGAGCACTTCCAGCTCATCGACCTGCTCGGGCTGCTCGTGGACAAGTCGCTGATCGTCACCGAAGAAATCGACGGCATGATGCGCTACCGCCTGCTGGAGACCGTCCGCCAGTACGGCCTGGAAAAGCTCGCCGAGTCGGGCGAGGCCGAGGCCGTACGGATCCGGCACCGCGACTACTACACCGCGGCCGCCGTGACGCTGGAATCGCGGATGCGTGGCGACGGGACACCGTTGGTTCCGTGGGCCGAACTCGAGATGGCCAACCTGCGGGCCGCCCACGCGTGGAGTTGCGACGCCGGGGAGTTCGAGCCGGCGTTGCAGCTCGTCTCGGCCCTGCAGCGGCTGTGGGTGACGCGTGCACGGTTCCGCGAGGGAGTGGCCGGATTCGAGGCCGTCTTCAGCGACGAGCGGTACCGCGATACGGACGTCGCGCCCGAAATCTGGGCGCGCGCGGTCGCCGACGCGGGGCTGCTCGCGGTCTGGTACTCCGTTCCAGCCAGCCTCGAGCGGGCGGAAGAGGCCCTGGCTGCCGCGCGGCAAGTCGGCGATCAGCACCTCATCGCCCACTGCCTGAGGACCTGCTGCATGTTGGCGTTCAACGACGCGGAGCTGACCGCGCCGCTTTTCGCCGAGGCGGCCGACCTGGCTCGCGCCTCGGGCGACCTTTCCGCTCTCTACCACGTGCGCGCCTACCAGTGCTTCGCCAGGAATGTCACCGGCGATCCGATCGCGTCGCAGGAGGCCGGCGAGGAGGGACGAGACCTCGCCGACAAGCTCGGCGACAGTTTCATGTCGCGCTACAGCCGGGTGTTCCTCACGGGCGCGCTCGCCATGCAGGGCAAGCTGCCCGAGGCGCTTCGGGTATCCCATGCGCTGGTCGAGGAAGCCCGGGCCGCCGATGACCTCCCCATGGAGACGTTTGGCCTCATGGCGCTGGGACAAGCGCTCGCGATGACCGGCGATGCCGCGGCGGGCCGGGCCGCCGCGGAAGCCGCCCTCGAAAACGGCGCTGCCATCGGCGGTTTCCACGAGGACACCGCCTTCTCAGCCCTGGCCAACGCCGAGTTGGCAGATGCGAACGTTGCGGGGGCCAAGGAGGCGTGCGACGCGGCCCTGCAGCACACTTCTCCGCTGAAAGAGCTGTTTGTGCGAAGCCTGTTGCCGATGGCCGACGCTCTGATGGGTTGCGGAGACTTGCTCGGCGCCCGCCGCTGGGCGGACGACACGGTCGCAACGGTGCCCGGCTGCTATCGGGTGGCGGCGCTGACGGCGCGGGCCCGCGTCGCGGTCGCGCAACGTGAGCCGCACCAGGCCGAACGCGACCTGCACGATGCCGTCGCGGCCGCCGAGGACACGGGCGGAACCCACTATCTACCCGATGCCCTCGAAGGTCTTGCCGCCCTGGCCGCCGATATCAATCCCGAGCATTCCGCGCGGCTTTTGGGTGCGGCCGAAGGCCTGCGGCAGCGCCAGGGCTCGGTGCGCTTCAAGGCTTTTCAAGCCAGCTATGACGCGTCGCTGGCAAAGACACGAGAAGCCCTGGGCCAGCAGGCTTTCGAAGCCGTATGGGCGGAAGGCAACGCGCTGTCGACCGGAGAGGCCATCAGCTACGCGCAGCGCGGCCGCGGCTCGCGCGGACGGCCGGCCAGCGGTTGGGAGTCCCTGACGCCCACCGAACTCGACGTCGTCCGGCTCGTCGGCGAAGGATTGCCCAACAAGGACATTGCCGCACGGCTGTTCGTCTCGCCGCGCACCGTGCAGTCTCATCTCACGCACGTCTACACCAAGCTCGCCGTGTCATCGCGGGTACAGCTCGCTCAGGAAGCGGCCCGGCACGGCTAGGTCAGGTCGACAGCTGGGTGCGGATCAGCGGCGCGATCTTGTCCGCCATGTATTGATGCCCGGCGTCGTTCGGGTGCACTCCGTCCGCCCCGATCAGGTCGGGCCTACCGACGAACCAGCGTTCGGCGATCGGGTCGACCCACGTCGCACCCGCGCCGCCGGCCGCCGCCCCGAGCGCGTCGCGAATCTGCAGGATCGGGAGGGGCACGTCCGCGGTCGGCCACGGCGGCCCGATCACCAGGAACCGAGCAGACGGCGCCAGGCTGCGGGCCAAATCGAATGCGCTGCGGGCTTTTTGACCGATCACGCCCGGATCGATCGGCTCGTCGTTGCGGGAGCCGAAGAACACCACCAGCACATCGTCGCGCTGCACGGCCCTTGCGGTCAGGTCCTCGAAGACGCTGCCATGGTCGCCCGGCATGCCGTAGCCGGCCCTGCCCTCGGCCGAGACGTCGGCCGAGATCCGTTCGCCGCGCGCGGCGAGAACGTCCCAGGCGCGGGCGGGCCATGACCTCGGGCCTAGCCCACCTTCACCGGTGCCGGTGGTATAGGAGTCGCCGATGACGGCAATGTGGTTCAACCGGAAATCCAGGGTCAGCGTGTCGTAGGTGCGCACCTGAGCCGGGTACGCGATGCCGACGCCGACCAGAAAAGTCAGGCCGATGACAAAGGTGGCCAGACGACTCACCACTACCTCCCCCGTCAACGGCATCGTCATGTGCCACCGGATTTTCATCGATTATCCGCCGCCGGCCCGCGGCCGTGCGCTAACGCAACCGTCACACCGCGCGGACCGAAACAGCTTCCAGCGAGCGGTCGATCGGGTGGACCTTGCCGTTCGGCGGCTCGTCGGGCTCGCTTCTCGCGGTGACGGCTTTGACATCGACCATCCGGCGCATCCAGCGGCGGGCGGGCTCTTCGACGAAGTGATACATCACGATCGAGATGATCACGGCGATCGCGAGCAGGCCAATGATGTTCCATTTCCACGGATTGTCCTGCGGCCGAAGCTCGAACTGCTCGACTGACCAGCCCCACGCCGTGTGCACCAGCTCGTGAACCATGTACAGGCAGAACGAGATCTGGCCTCCGTAGACCATCAACCGGGTGGAGAGCACCCGGGGCAGGCTGCCGACGCCGATGGCCAGCGTGATCACCAGCGGAATGAACAGGATGTCGACCACGCCACCGCTGTCGTTCTCCACCACACCGGAGATCGGGTGCGCGTCGAACCAGTAGAGGACGCCCACCATCGCGGCCAGCAGAAGCAGGGACAGGTAGCCCGCCACTCGGCGACCGCGATCGGTCAGCCGCAGCCGGCGCACCGCGGCGCAAGCAAGCGCGCCGGCCGTGAACTGGGTGACGATCCGCGGCAGCCAGCTCCACGGGGTGTAGAAGTGGCCACTGGCCAGAAGCATGACCACGGGCGGCAGCGCCGCCGCGAACGCCAGCACCATCAGGCTGCGCGCCCGCGTCGCCTGCTTCATCCGCAGGATCACCAGCACCAGAAGGCCGAAAAGCAGATACGCCAGCCATTCCGCACTGATCGACCAGGCGGGCCCGTCCCAGCTCGAATCGTCGAAGAACGGCACGAACCACAGCTGCACCAGCAGGATCTGGCGCACGTAGCTGATCGCGGTGAGCTGACCGGCATCGGGCGACGGCACGTGGCCGACGTGCAGGGTGAAGACCACCCAGAGGGCGGCGAGATGCAGCGTGACCAGGTACACCGGCCACACCCTGGCCAGCCGCAGCCACAGGAAGTGCAGGGTCGCGCGCGTCGACCATGACCGGCCCATCCGGTCGAGGTAGTTCCAGGTCAGAACGAATCCGCTGAGGATGAAGAACAGGTCGACGCCCTGGGCTCCGCAGTTGAGCACGGGCGCGAGGGCATCGTGGAAATCGGTTCCCACGTCGCCCAGCATCGGCCGGAAGTGAAACAGCACGACCCACAGCGCGGCGACGATGCGGAGCCCCGTCAGGGCCTTGATCTCGCCCCTGATCTCTCCCGTGATATTTCCACCGCGCACAGCGCTTTTCTTTCCGCCTGGACTCTGCTGTTCCGTTCGCCTTTTAGGTCGGCTGACCGGGCGACCACGCGATGTCACAAGCCCCCGCCTCGCAACCGGTAGCCATGGCAGCCTAGCAGCGCAATCGCCCCGGCGCGCGGACGGTTGTGGTGTGGCATGCGGCCTTTCGCCGAAAATCCGCGCCCGGCGACCTTTGCTCGAAAAGGGCGACAATCGCTTCCTTAGCAAACCGTTAGGTTCGGCTTTCACCCTCCTTAACCTTGGGGTTTAGCGTCAGAAGTACAGCGAACGCCACGGAGAGCGAGGGGTGTTCATGACGATCGCCGATGTGCTGGCACGGGAACAAAACGGCATCTTTCACTGCGACGGCGCCTGGATCCGGGCGCACCGTCGTCAGCTGGCCACCGTGGTGACCATCCGGGGCGAAATCGACGATCTCAATGCCGACCGAGTCGCCGGCTACATTCACCGTTTCATCCTCGGAGAAGACCGCGTGGTGCTCGACATGAGCGGCGTCAGTCAATTTGCTGCGGCGGGCATTTCGCTTCTGCAAACCGTCGATGACGACTGCCGCGCCGAAGGGGTGCAATGGACGCTGGTCGCGAGCCCGGCGGTCACCGAAGCGTTGGGTGACAGCGGTTTCTCGGACGACCACTCGGTGCCCGAGGCACTGCACGACCTGGCCGACGCCATAGCCCGGCGCCGTCGGCTGGCGCTGCCGCTGGTCAGGACGTCTTAGAGCGTCGCTCGCGGCGGTGTCGGGCGGTTCCGACCACCGCCAGCACCCCTGCACTCGTCAGCAGCAAGAGGGTCAGCAACAGCAGCTGCGGGTCGTACACCGTTGACGTCGTGAACGGCTGCCCGTCCGCGATGGGCGCCACCGCCACCGCGTGATGCGAACGCGACCAGCTCACAATCGCGCCGACGAACGCCGCGCAGGCCAGGCCGAGTTCGACGAGGACCCTGGTTGTCCAGCGTGGGGCGCTCACTGGGTGGGCCCGGCCTCGTCGTCATGGTCGGCGTCGGTGGCCTCCGAGCGGGCGGGTTCGACCCGCTCCTGGACCAGCGGGGTCAGCGCCTCGCGGAGGCGACGATGCCGGCGGGCCCAGGCCTGAACGGTGCGTTTTCCGGTGAGCCGAAGCCCGATGCCGATCCGGCCGCGGGGCACCCCGACCAACTCGCCGAGGGCCCGCGCCGACTGCCACTGGGCCAGCTCCTTACCGGACGCTTCGTGGTTTTCGGCGTCGGGATACACCTTGAGGATCTCGCGCACCAGGATGGTTTCGGTGCCTTGCCGCAGGGCGTCTTCGGTGAGCTCGACCGAGACGTGGATCCGGGCCGCCTTGACCTGCAACCCGACGAACCCCGACACCAGGACCAGGAAGATCACCGGGATCAAGAACGACACCGGGGCGCCACTCCAGACCTCGATCAGGATCATCGAGCCCGCGGCCACCGGGCCCCATGCCACCCACCACCAGCTGGCGCCCGGCTCGTAGAACAACGGCTTCGGCTCGCCCTTCGTCGACTGTGATGTCAAAGCAAGCCCCATCTCACGAAAGCCAACCGGCCGCGTCCACGGCCCAATAGGTCAGCACGATATCGGCTCCTGCACGGCGGATGCTGGTCAACGACTCGAGCGCCGCCACCCGCTCGTCGATCCAATTATTCGCGGCTGCAGCGCAAATCATGGCGTACTCCCCCGAAACCTGGTAGGCGGCCACCGGCACCGGCGAGATGTCCGCCGCGGCGGCCACCACGTCGAGGTAACTCATCGCGGGCTTGACCATGATGATGTCCGCGCCCTCGTCGAGGTCCAGCCGGATCTCGCGCAGCGCCTCGCGAAAGTTTCCCGGCTCCTGCTGATAGGTGCGCCGGTCCCCGGACAGACTGGAACTGACCGCCTCGCGGAAGGGGCCGTAGAACGCCGAGGCGAATTTCGCGGCATAGGCCAAGACCACCACGTCGGTGTAACCGGCGGCGTCCAGGCCGTCACGGATCGCGGCCACCTGGCCGTCCATCATCCCGCTGGGCCCGACCACGTGGGCGCCCGACTCCGCCTGTGCGACAGCCAGTTTCACGTACCGGGCCAGGGTGGCGTCGTTGTCGACCCGGCCCCTGGCGTCCAGCACGCCGCAATGGCCGTGGTCAGTGAACTCGTCCAGGCAGGTGTCGGCCATCAATACCGTCGCGTCGCCGAGATCCTTGGCCAGGTCCCGCAGGGCGAGATTGAGAATGCCATCGGGGTCGGTGCCCGCCGACCCCGTCGAGTCCTTGTCCTCGTCGCGAGGCACGCCGAACAGCATCAGGCCACCAACGCCGGCGTTGACGGCATCGGTCGCGGCGCTGCGCAGCGAGTCGCGGGTGTGCTGCACGACGCCGGGCATCGACGCGATCGGCCGCGGTTCGTCGATACCGTCGGCGACGAACATCGGCAGCACCAAATGCCTTGGCTCCAAGGACGTTTGCGCCACCAAACGACGCAGCGCTGGGGTGGAGCGGAGCCGACGCGGGCGCTGCCGCGGAAATGCGCTCATCAGCGGCGACCCGCTGCGCCCGGCTTCGCGCTCTCGTGGCGACCCGCCGCGCCCGGCTTCGCCGCGCTTGCGATCGCCACGGCCGCGCTTGCGATCGCCGCAACCACTAGCGCCTGCGGCTCTTCTTACGCGGCGGTGGCAGCGCACCCTCGGCGCGCAACCGCGCGGCGTGCTCGGCCAAAGCGTCGACCAGCGGACCGACCGCCGCCGTTTCCGGCTGCACGTCCACCCGCAACCCGAACTCGGCGGCGGTCTCGGCGGTCTTGGGACCGATGCAGGCGATGATCGTCCGCGCGTGCGGCTTGCCGGCGATGCCAACCAGGTTGCGCACCGTGGAGCTGGAGGTGAAGCACACGGCGTCGAACCCGCCGGTCTTGATCATCTCCCGCGTCTCCGCCGGCGGCGGGGCGGCCCGCACGGTCCGGTAGGCGGTGACGTCCTCGATCTCCCAGCCCCGTTCGCGCAGCCCCTCGGCCAGCGTCTCGGTGGCGATGTCGGCCCGCGGCAGCAGGACACGATTCACCGGGTCGAAAATGCTGTCGTAGGGCGGGAAATCGTCCAGCAGACCCAACGACGACTGCTCCCCGGCCGGCACCAATTCGGGGCTGATCCCGAAGGCGCGCACCCGATCGGCCGTGGATTCGCCGACACAGGCGATCTTCACGCCCGAGAAGGCACGAGCGTCCAGACCGAACTCGCCGAACTTCTCCCACACCGCGCGCACCGCGTTGGTGGAGGTGAACACCACCCACTGGAAGCGGCCGTCGACCAGACCTTTGACCGCCCGCTCCATCTGCGCGGGGCTGCGCGGCGGCTCGACGGCGATGGTCGGCACCTCGATCGGCAGTGCACCGTAGGAGGTCAGCCGCTCGCTCATCTCGCCGGCCTGGTCCTTGGTGCGCGGCACCAATACGGTCCAGCCGTACAGGGCGCGGCTCTCCCACCAGTTCAGCTTCGCCCGGCTGGCCACCGTCTTGCCGATGGTCACCACCAGCGGCCCGGTCAACGGGCCCGCCGGGTCCGTCGCGCCCAGCACGGCCGAGTCGGTCAGGCCGCCCAGCGTGGTCTCGATAGAACGCTGCTGGCAGGTGGTGCCGTGCGCGGTCACCACGCACGGAGTGGTCTCGGCCAGTTCGTGCTCGATCAGGGTGCGCGCCGCATCGGCCAGATGCGACGTGGTCGCCTGCAGGATCAGCGGACCGGGCGCCGCGGCCAATGCGTCCCAGTCCACATGTGGGTCGCGGACGTCGGCAACCGTGTGCGACGAGCCCAGCGGCAACCCCGCGTAGGTGGGCACGGAGTCCGTGGGAGCCAGGCCGGGCACGATCTCGAGGTGCAGGTGGCTCCGCGCGACGGCGTTCACCTCGGTGATGACCGCGTCAACCGTCAGCGGATCCCCAGCCACCAGCCGGACCACGTCGACGCCCGTTCGGGCCTCGGCCGTCAGCGTCTTCGCCACCTCGGCGGGCTCGCCGAGCGCCGGGCGGACATCGGGACCGGCCGATATCACCGCGGGTTGCTCCGCGCCGGTGGCGGCGTCGCCGTGCCCGGCGGGGGCATCGGCGGGTGCCGGGCCCGAAACCGGTGGCAAGTCTTTGCCGATCAGCGCCAGCACCGGCTCCGGCACGTCGGGGTCGGTGAACACCAAGGCGGCGTTCGCCAATACCGTGGCGGCCCGGGTGGTCAGGAGTCCCGGATCGCCGGGACCAGAACCCACGTACGTGATGCGGCCGGGTCTCGGCTTACGCCCTCGCGTCGTCATTGTCGCTCCCACGTCACTCGCAATTAATTTCCTCGTGCCGGGTCCTGCCGCGCTTCCTGCATGAGTTCTCGGGCGCCGAGTTCGAACAACTCCGCGGCGACCGAAACCCCCAGCTCACGCGCCCGGTCGGCGGTGCCGACCCCGGACGCGCGGATCACGTCAGATCCGTCCAGTGCCGCCACGCACCCGCGCAGCGACAGCTCTTCGAAGACTCGGCCTTCCTCATCGATGGACTCGACCACCTCGGCGATCGCGCCCACCGGTGCGGAACAACCGGCCTCCAGTTCGGCCAACAGGGCTCGCTCCGCAGTGACCGACGCACGCGTGTCGGCATCGTCCAACTCCGCCAGCACCGCTACCAACGCATCGCCGGCGCGGCATTCGACGGCGAGCGCGCCCTGAGCCGGTGCTGGCAACATCTGCACCGGCTCTAACGTCTCGGTGACATCGTCGAGGCGACCGAGCCGGGCCAGTCCGGCCCGGGCTACCACGATCGCGTCGAGATCACCATTGCTTACCCTGTTCAACCTGGTATCTAGGTTGCCTCGTAGGGGGCGGATTTCCAAACCGAGACCCAATGCTCTAAGCTGCGCAGCCCGCCGCGGGGACGAGGTGCCCACCAGCGAACCGGCCGGCAACTCCCCGAGCACCAGCCCGTCGCGGGCCACCACCACGTCGCGGGGGTCGTTGCGCGGCGGGATCGCCGCGATGGTGAACCGCGGGTCGTCCGCCGTGGGCAAATCCTTGTGGGAGTGCACCGCGGCGTCCACCCGGCCGTCGTTCATCGCCTCGCGCAGCGCGGTGGTGAAGGCGCCGACGCCCAGGGTCTCGATGGGCGCCGACGAGCGGTCGCCGGCGGTGGTGATGATCACCAGCTCCGCTGGATGACCGTTGGCGATCAAGGCGTCCCTGACGACGCCGGCCTGGGTGGTGGCCAAGAGACTGCCCCGGGTACCTATCCGGATCACGTTCGCCAATCGGCTACTCGGCGGACGGTTCTTGCGTTCCGGCGTCGAATCCCGTTGACATGACGGGCAATTCGCCCGCGGCGACGGCGTCGACGGCGGTCTGGTCGAGTTCGAAGAGTTCGCGCAGCGCTTCGGCGTAGCTGTCCCCGCCTGGGGCGCTGGCGAGTTGTTTGATCCGCACCGTGGGCGCATGCAGCAGCTTGTCCACCACCCGCCGCACGGTCCGCGCCACCTCCTCGCGGTGGGCGCTCTGAAGGCCGGGTAGCCGGTTGTCCAGGCGCAGCAGCTCCGCCTCCACCACGTCGGCGGCGCGCTGGCGCAAGGCCGTCACCGTCGGCGTGACCTCGGCCATGCGCTGGCCCGCCAGGTAGGCGGCGACCTCCGCGGCCACGATGTGGCGCGCGGCGTGGACATCGGAGGCCGCGGCGTGCGCCGACGGCTCGTGCTGCACGCGGTCCACGTCGACGACCCAGACACCGGGCAGACCGGCGACCGCGGGGTCCACATCACGCGGCATGCCCAGGTCGCAGATCACCAGCGGCCGGGTCGACTCGTCGCGGCGCGCGGCGGCCAGCGCGTGGTGCACGTCGGCCAGCGTGACGACCGGGCTCACCGCGCCGGTGCAGCTGACCATGACGTCCGCGTCGGCGACCGCGTCGGCCAAGCGGTCGAGTGACATCGCATCGGCCTGCACACCGGATTCGCGGAGTTTGCGGGCCAACCGCTGCGCCCGGGCCAGCGACCGATTCAGGACGTGCACGTGCCGGATGCCGGCCCTGGTCAGGTGGGCCGCCGCCAGGGCACCCATCGCGCCGGCGCCGACCAGCACGGCGGTCTTGCCCTGTAGCCCGCCCAGCCGGCGTTCGGCCATGTCCAGGGCGACCGACACCACGGATGCGCCGGCCGCGTCGATCGCGGTTTCGGAATGCACCCGCTTTCCCACCGACAGCGCCCGCTGGGCCAGCTCATGCAGCACCCGGCCGACGGTGCGGTTGGTTTCCGCGGTGGCGTACGCGCGGCGCACCTGGCCGAGCACCTGCTGCTCACCGACGACCGCGGAGTCCAGACCGCTGGCCACCGCGAACAGGTGCTCGACGGCGGCCTCGCTGTAGCGGACGTACGCGTACTTGGTCAGGTCCCCCATCGACATTCCGGAGTGATCCGACAGCACCTGCCCGATTGCCGCCAGCCCGCCGTGGAAGGCATCCACCACCGCGTAGACCTCGACCCGGTTGCACGTCGACAGCACCATCGCCTCGGTCACCAGCGGCGACTGCAACACCCGGTCGACGATCTTGCCCTGATCGGATTCGTCGATGGTGAGTTGTTCCAGGACGGAGACCGGCGCACTGCGGTGCGAAACCCCGAAAAGCAAGACGCTCACGGCAGCATCACCTGGCCAGCTCCCTTGCTTTCTCCAGTAATTGAACTGGTTTCCAAGGTAATCGTTTATCAGGTGGGCTACCAAATAATTGCCCGGCGGCCCTCATCGAGCGAGATCCGCGCGCAGCCGGGGCTCGTCTATGTCCCAGTAACTGTGCTCGCGGCCGTCGAGCAGGATCACGGGCAGCCGGTCGCCGAACTCGGCCCGCAGCGCCGGGTTGCCGGCCGAGGCGGCGGCGTCGACGTCGATCGTCGACAGGTCGAAGCCCAGCTCAGCGGCCAATTCGCCGAGTCGCGCGTGCACGCGTTCGCAGATGGTGCAGCCGTCTCGGGTCAGTAGTTCCACGTGCGGCCGTCGGGGGGCGTCGGTCATGGCCACCAGTGTGGCATCGGTGACTTGTGAGGCCGACTACCAGGCGTTATGTTCCGGCTATGGCCGAGGAAAGTGTGCGCGTTGATCCTGCGGTGATGCAGGGCTTCGCCGTCTCGCTCAGCGGTGCGGCCGAGCATCTCTCGGCCCAGCTGTCCCAGCTCGACGACCAGGTGGGTCAGATGCTGGGTGGCTGGCAGGGAGCGTCGGGGACGGCATACGCCTCGGCATGGGAGCTATGGCATCGGGGCGCCCGCGAGGTACAGCTCGGGCTGTCGATGCTGGCGCGCCTGGTGGGTCAGGCCGGCGAGGGTTATCGGGCCAACGAGGCCGGGTCTGCCCAGGCGGAGCGGGCGGTGCGTGGTGGCTGAGGCGTTCCGGGTGGATCCCCAGGCGCTGGCCGATGCGGTGCAGCGGATGGCGACGTTTCAGCGTTATGCCGAGGACATGATCACCGAAATCGATTCTCGGGTAACGCGTTTGCACACCGCGTGGACGGGTGAGGCCGCTGCGGCCCATGCCGAGGCGCATCAGCACTGGGTGCGCGGCGAGGCGATGATGCGTGAGGCGCTGGCGCAACTCGAGAAGGTAGCCACGACCGCACACGGCAACTACACCGGCGCCATGTCGACGAATCTCGGTATGTGGTCGTGAGCAGATGGCGCCGCTGGCGTGTGATCCGACTGCCCTAGACCGCGGCGGTGCCACGGTGCTCGCCACCGGTGAGTCACTGGGATCGGTGATTTCGGGATTGACTGCGGCGCTGGCCGGCAGTGCGGGCATGGCCGGCGACGACCCGGTTGGCGCGGCGTTGGCCCGCTCGTACGACAGTGCGGCGGCCAAGGTGATCGAGGCTATGGCCAGTACCCGCAACGGGCTGTGCAGCATCGGCGAAGGGGTGCGGGTGTCGGCGCACAACTATGCGTTGGCCGAGGCGTTGTCGGATGTCACGGGCCAAGCCGCGGGTTTGCCGACGCCGCCGGTGACCGCGCCTATGACCGTAGGGGCGAAGCCGCCGTCGGCGGTGGGCGCCGGTAGCGGCGCCCCAGCGGGCTGGGGCTGGGTGGCTCCCTACATCGGAATGATCTGGCCCAGTGGCGATTGGTATATGGGACGAAAATGCGGGAGAATTAAGCCCCTACGAAAGGCCTAATTCAGGTGGCAACTAGCAACAACGTCGACGAATTGATAAGCACAGCCGCTCGTACGCAGGAGCAAGCCGACCTCCGCAAAGTAGTTCAGGCCTTGAAGGACCACGAAGTTTTTATGCCGTTCGAAGCGGTGTTCCGCGACGGCGCGGAAGTTAAAGCCGTTCCCCTGCTTTTACTTCCAGATGGTACCCACGCCATGATGACATACACCTCTAATTCACATCCGGATCTGCCGGATTCCTTCGCCGGGGCAACGTTCGATTCGGCGCTGAAGGCCGCCCTCAGAATGCCGGAGCTCGATTGGGTGATAGTAACAAATCGGACTTCAGAGTGGATTTCAATTCACAAGACCCAGATTCCGGCATATCTCGACTCCCTCAACAACAACACTGTTGCCGCATCGTCGTCCGACGACGATCGTGCCCTTGACACCGTCGAAGAGCTGGTGAGCCGTGCCGTTGGCTCCAAATCCATGAATTCGGTCTCTGCAGTGACAGCCGCGCTCGAGGACCGCGAAATATTCCTTGAGATGAGCCGCTTGACAAGAGATGATGGCCGTCAGAGCATGAATTCTTTTTTGATTGAACCACTCGGGCCGGTAGTGCGTGCATACACAAGTCGGCTCCGTCCCGGCATCCGATATGGGGGTCTTCGGTGGTCTGCGCTAAAAGAAATGATCCGTGCGCTGCCCGAAATCAAAGGCGTCCAGGTGATGAACAACGCGGACGATTGGGTAGTTATTGATCGGAAAGCTTTAGGGCTGGACGAAGGCAGCGAAGCATGACAATTTGTCGGCCGGAGCAAGCCACGCCGCGCATCCGTCGCGGCAAGGAATCGTGGGCCGCGGCCGCCGGATGAGTTCTGTGCTCGACCTTGCTGACAAATTGGAGCTCGAGTAGCCACCAACTACTATTCGCTAACGAAATTTTGGTTTATCGGGCGGGCAATTCATCTTTGCAGTTAGGCCCCCTCCGGAGATACGCACTTGGACCAGGGGACGCGAATAACGAATGGACCGTCGGTCGCACACTCCTCCGAACCCGCCGACGGTGAAACTACCTTCACGCTCGGCGTCGAGTGTGCGGCTAGCTTCACACTCGACAGCGCGGCACAGCTGACGCCTCCGGACCATCTCCCGGATAGGGTTGAACACCGGGACCCGCTGGGTCGCCGGGCAACACAGCGATCTAGGAGGTTTGGCGATGACTTCCTCTGACCCGGTCAACGGAGACCTCAGTCGCGTTGACTTGGAGTCGCTGGCCGCCGAAGCCAGCGCCGCACGCGCGCTGGAAGGCCTGCGGGAGGAAACCGCCGCCGAGGATCGCCCGCAGCCGCCGATCGACTTGACCGCGGCCGCCTTCTTCGACGTGGACAACACGTTGGTGCAGGGCTCCTCGGCGGTGCACTTCGGCCGCGGGCTGGCGGCGCGCAACTACTTCACGTACCGCGATGTCCTCGGCTTCATCTACGCCCAGGCCAAATTCCAGATCCTCGGCAAGGAGAACAGCAACGACGTCGCCGCCGGCCGGCGCAAAGCGCTCGCCTTCATCGAGGGCCGCTCGGTCGAACAGCTGGTAACTCTGGGCGAGGAGATTTACGACGAGATCATCGCCGACAAGATCTGGCCGGGCACCCGCGAGCTCACGCAGATGCACCTCGACGCGGGCCAGCAGGTCTGGCTGATCACCGCCACGCCTTACGAACTCGCGGCGACCATCGCGCGGCGGCTCGGCCTGACGGGCGCCCTGGGCACCGTCGCGGAGTCCGTCGACGGGGTGTTCACCGGCCGGCTCGTCGGCGACATCCTGCACGGGACCGGAAAGGCGCACGCCGTCCGGTCGCTGGCCATCCGGGAGGGGCTCAACCTCAAACGGTGCACCGCCTACTCCGACAGCTTCAACGACGTGCCCATGCTGTCGTTGGTGGGCACCGCGGTCGCCATCAACCCGGACGCGCGCCTGCGCACCCTGGCCCGCGAACGCGGTTGGGAGATCCGGGACTTTCGCACCGCCCGCAAGGCCGCCCGAATCGGGGTCCCGTCGGCCCTGGCGCTCGGGGCGGCCGGTGGCGCACTGGCCGCGGTAGCATCCCGGCGGCAATCGCGCTGATAGGCTGCGCCGCTGAGACCTATTCGAGCGGAGAGCGACAGCGGTATGACAATCCCCAAGGGAGCCGAAGGGCTCATCGGCAGCCATTACCGGGCGCCGGATTACTTCCTGGTCGGCCGCGAGAAGATCCGGGAGTTCGCGCTCGCCATCAGGAACGACCATCCGACGCACTTCAGCGAGGCCGACGCCGCCGCCGCCGGGTATGACGCGCTGGTGGCCCCGCTCACCTTCCTCGCCATCGCGGGTCGGCGCGTGCAGTTGGAGATCTTCACCAAGTTCAGCATTCCGATCAACATCGCGCGGGTCATGCACCGCGACCAGAAATTCAAGTTCCACCGGCCGATCGTCGCCGGGGATAGGCTTTATTTCGACACCTACCTAGACTCTGTCATTGAGTCCCATGGCGCCGTGATCACAGAGATCCGCAGCGAGGTTACGGATGCCGAGGGCGAACCGGTGATCACCAGTACAGTCACGATGCTGGGGGAAGCCGCAAACAACGAAACCGACCACGAAGCAACCGTCGCGGCAGTCGCGTCCATATCAGCGGGAAAGTAGGTTTGAATCAATGACGTCACAGGGGGAAACGGGTAGCACCCAGCTCAAGCCACCGGTCGAGAAGGTCCGGTCCCATTACGACAAGTCGAACGAATTCTTCAAGCTCTGGCTCGACCCGTCGATGACCTACAGCTGCGGATACTTCGACGAGAATCCGGACCCGCAGAATCTGACCAAGACGCTGGAAGAGGCGCAGTACGCCAAGCGCAAGCTGGCCCTGGACAAGCTGAACCTCGAGCCCGGCATGACGCTGCTCGACATCGGCAGCGGCTGGGGCTCGACCATGCGGCACGCGGTGGCCGAGTACGACGTCAACGTCATCGGCCTGACGCTCAGCGAGAACCAGTACGCCCACTGTGTGGCCGAATTCGAGAAGATGGACAGTCCCCGCCGCAAGGAGGTGCGGATCCAGGGCTGGGAGGAATTCCCCGGCGACGTACCGATCGACCGGATCGTGTCGCTGGGCGCGTTCGAGCACTTCGCCGACGGCGCAGGCGACGCCGGGTACGAGCGTTACGCCACCTTCTTCAAGAAGTACTACGACCTGCTGCCCGACGACGGCCGGATGCTGCTCCACAGCATCGTGGTGCCCACCGCCGAGGAGGGCAAAGCGATGGGCTTGCAGGTGAACATGACCCTGCTGCGGTTCATCAGTTTCATCCTGAAGGAGATCTACCCGGGCGGAAAGTTGCCCCAGGTCAACCTGGTCGACAAATACGCGACGGATGCGGGTTTCAAGATCGAGCGACACCACTACATCGGCAAGAACTACGTGCCGACGCTGACCGCCTGGGGGGATGCCCTCGAGGCGCACAAGGAGGAGGCGATTGCCCTCAAGGGCCAGGAGACCTACGACATCTACCTGAAGTACTTGCGGGGCTGCTCGGACTTGTTCCGCGACGGCTACACCAACGTCTGCCAGTTCACGATGGTCAAGTAATCCAAGCGCAAAACGCCCCGAAGCCGTTGGCTCCGGGGCGTTTTCGCGTCAGGAGAGGTTCAGCCGAAGAAGATGTTGCGCCGGCCGGCGAGCAACCGGTACAGCGTCTGTTGGATCGTCTCGCGAACCTGATCGGTCAGCTCGAAGGTGACCATCGGGTCCTCGGCGTCGGAGGCGGCGTAGTCGTTGGTGTAGATGGGCTCGCC
Source organism: Mycobacterium sp. 852002-53434_SCH5985345 (assembly GCF_001667155.1). Classification (NCBI taxonomy): domain Bacteria; kingdom Bacillati; phylum Actinomycetota; class Actinomycetes; order Mycobacteriales; family Mycobacteriaceae; genus Mycobacterium; species Mycobacterium sp. 852002-53434_SCH5985345. Next base: position 28,852 of record NZ_LZIE01000076.1, on the reverse strand, counting down.
GAACGCGATGCGCCACTTCGACGGCAGCGGCACCAGCCCCGCCGGTCCCGCCAGCGGGAACAGCGGCGTGATCGGGAAGTAGGGCAGGCCGAACAGCCGGGCGAGCAGCTTCACATCGGTCAGCATCGGATAGATCTCTTCCGAACCGATGATCGAGCACGGGACGATGGGCGCCTTGGTGCGCAGCGCCGCCGTCACAAAGCCCCCGCGGCCGAACCGCTGCAGCCGGTAGCGGTCCTCGAAGCGCTTCCCCAGCCCCTTATAGCCCTCCGGGAACACGGCGGTGAGTTCGCCGGCGGCAAGCAGCCGGTGCGCGTCCGTCGTGCAGGCCATGGTGTGGCCGGCCTTGCGGGCGGCCTCCCCCACCACGGGCAGGTCGAACACCATGTCGGCGGCGAGTAACCGCAGGTCCCGCTGGGCGGGATGCTCGTCGTGGACGGCCACCGACAACATCAGCCCGTCGAACGGCAGCACCCCAGCATGGTTGGCGACCACCAACGCGGCCCCGTCGCTGGGCAGGTTTTCGATTCCGCTGACCTCGACCCGGAACCACGACCGGAAGAAGAACCTCAGCAACGGCCGGACGATCGCGCTGTTGAAGTGCGGATCGAAGCCGAACTCGTCGACGGTGTAGTCACCCGTGATCCGCTGACGCAGGAAGCCGGCGACCGCGGCGACGCGCTGGGCGAGTTCGTTGAGCGGGGCGTCCGCCGACCCCGCGCCCGCGGCACGCCGATGCTCGTCGATCTCGCGGACGACGGCGGCGAGCTGTTCGGCTGAGGCCCGACCGTGGGGGTCCGAAAGCAAGGAAGGATGCTGGCGAGCTGACTCCGCCCGCTGATCGGCTCGTTTGCGCGCCGCTACCCGACCCCGATTTGTGTGCAGTGGAATGACATTGGCTCTGGTTTCACCAGCCACGATACCTACCTGACCCCACCCCACGGAACTGGATTTCGGCTACCCCAGCGCTGAGCTAAAGATATGGCACGACCCTCCAGGGAGCGTACCCGATGCGGGTCGATAATGGGAGTCATGCCGCGGCCGCGAACGTAGTCGTCGAAAGCCTCGGCCGTCGTCCATTTCGGCTGGTATCCGAGCTCCGAGCGCATCCGGGTGGTGTCCATGACCCGGCCGTAACTCAGGTAGGCGAACTGATCGCGGCTGATCTCGTTGTAGCGATTGGCCCGCCTCAGCGAATCGAGCGCCCAGACGCCAAAACCGGGCACCGGCAATGGAATCCGGCCGGCCCGCCGGATTGCCTGCGACAGCATGATGATCCCGTCGGCGCCGACGTTGAAGGTGCCGGCCTTGCCGGCCATCGCCGCGCGCTCCAGCGCGCCCAGCGCATCCTGCTCGTGCAGCAGCTGCAGGCGTGCGTCGCGACCGAACATCGTGGGCACCAGCGGCCCGGCCAGGTACCGCGACAGCGTGGTGTCCATGGCCGGCCCGATCATGTTGGCCAGGCGCAGGATCGTCACGGCGATGTCGGGGCGGCGCCGGCCCAGGCCGCGCGCGTAGGCCTCGATGTCGAGACTGTCCTTGGCGAAACCACCGCGCAGCGGCCGACGGCTGGTGCTGTCCTCGGTGAACATCACCGGGTCGTGAGCGCTCGACCCGTACACCTCAGAGGTCGACTTGAGCACGACGCGGCGCACCGAGGGCGCCTTCTGGCAGGCCGCGAACAGCTGCATCGCGCCCATCACGTTGATTTCCTTCAACGCCGCGGTGCCACCGGACCGCGGGGCGTACGACGCGGCCGCCGCGTGCACCACGGTGTCGACGTCGCCGTTACGAATCACCTTGGCTATGAAGGGATTACGGATGTCGGCACGGACGAACTCCGCGCGGCCCATGCGGCGCAGCATGTCCTTGCTGGGCGCGATCGCGTCCACCGCGATGACCGCGTTGATCATCGGGTTCTGCGCCAGCCGAGCGGTCAGGTAGCCGCCCAGGAACCGGCACGCACCGGTAACCAGCACAACCTTGGGGTAATGCACCGTGTTGCTCGCGGCGTCGCCGGTTCCGGCGCCATCCCCACTCGACTGATCCACCCAAACAGCCTATCCACCAGGAGAGACCGCAGCACTACGCCGCGGGCGGGCCTACTTGCCGAGTTTTCTGCGCTGCACCCGCGTGCGGCGCAACAACTTGCGGTGCTTCTTCTTGGACATGCGCTTGCGCCGCTTCTTGATTACTGAACCCATGAACTCCGCTATCTGACCCGTGACCTGCTTGCAGGATTGACCCGGACACTTTACCCGGCGGGACGCACCGAACACCAAACCGGCGTCGACGGCCGCCGCGTAACCGCGAAGCGCACCGCTGGCTGCCCGCACACTCCGCGCAAGCAGCCAGTTTCAGGGTCAGCCCGCGTCGAAGTAAGACGTCTCCAGCATGTCGTGCACCGCCTTGGCGTGCACCCGGAAAGACCGCCCGACCCGGACCGCGGGCAGCTCGCCGTTGTGCACCAGTCGATACACCGTCATCTTGGAGACCCGCATCAACGCCGCCACCTCGGCGACCGTCAAGAATTGTGTCCTGCCCTGCTGGCCCTCGCCGGAACCGGCGTCCCGCTTACCAGCGGAATCTCGCGCCGATGGCCCGTTCGTAGACGTCATCGCAACCCAATCGTGTCAGGCCCGCGCAATGCCAGCGGCTTCCCCTCCGCTGGCACCCACACGTGCATACAAAGAGGAGAATAGCGGGACTAATGGGGTTACTGGTACTGGTGGGGGACAATCAGTTCAAAATTTGTGGATTACTCCGATGTAATTCTTAGCTGCTCAGAGCGCGTTTTGGCGGCCTGAACCGCCGCATCCACGGCCGCCCGCAGTCCGCCCTTTTCCAGTTCGCGAAGCCCCGCGGCAGTGGTGCCACCGGGTGAGGTGATGGTCGCCCGCAACTGCGTCGCCGTGGCGTCCACCCGCAGCCCCGGCGCCTCCCCCTCGCCCGGCCGCCGTTCGGCGTCCATCCGTTCCAGCAGCATGGCCGCGGACCCGGCCATCGTCTGCGCCGTCAGGTCGGCCGCCACGTCCCGGCTCAGGCCCGCGGCTACCCCGGCGTCCACCAGGGCCTCGACCATCAAGAAGAAGTACGCCGGGCCGGACCCCGACAGCGCCGTCACGGCGTCCATCTGGGCTTCCGGCACGGTCAGCACGCCGCCGACCGAGTCGAACAGGGCCGAGACGCCCTCGAGCTGCGGGACGGTGACGAACCGGCCCTTGGCCAGCGCCGTCACCCCCGCGCCGACCAGTGCCGCCGCGTTGGGCATCGCCCGGACCACCGGCGTTCCGGCCGGCAGCTTCGACTCGAAATACGAGACGCTGATCCCCGCCGCGACGGTGACGAACACCTGCTCGGCGCTGTCGCTCTCGGACGCGGCGGCCGCCTTCGCCAGCTCCGCCATCACGGGCTCCACATCGCCGGGCTTGACCGCGACCACGACGAAGGATGCGTTCTCCACCGCGTCGGCCACCGAAGTGATCAACACCGAGTAGGTGTCGGCCAGATACTGGGCGCGCTCCGGAACGCGTTCGGCGACCACCAGGTCTTTCACCTGCCGGCCCGCGCGGAGCAGACCCGACAGCAGTGCCTCCCCGATGCTGCCGCCACCGATGATCGCGATTCTTGCCATGCCCGACAGCATCGCAGACAGCGGCGGCTACCCGGCGGCAGGGACCAACGCCAATTGGCGGGCTTGCACCACCAGGCGACCCAGGCTGTCGACGACCGTGTGGTCCTCGTCGAACCAGTCGTGCCCGATCTCGGTGCACGTCGCGATGATTCGCAGCCACCCGTCGGCGGGCAGTCCGCGCAGGAAGGCGGTCAGCTGGACGGTGGGAGCCCAGCCGGTGCGCTCCACGGCGAAGGTGACCGGCGCCGACAGATCCCCGCACATGAGCGCGAACAGCGCGTCGGGAGCCACGCCCCGCGGGCGCGCCCACATCTGGATCACCGGCGGGCCACCGTCAGCGGACGGCCCCAGGGTCGACAGCACCGGACGCACATCGCAGCCTTCGCCGAGGTGCACCAGGCCGGCCAACGGATGCCCGGGCCCGATCGGCGCGATGTCGTCGGGGGGCTCGGGCGCCATCAGGCCCACGACAGGGTTGGCTGACAGCAGCGGCTTGGCATCACCGTCGGGCGGAAAATGTTCCGGCTCGCCGAGGTTGACCACGGCGTGCACCGCGGTGCGGTCGCCCTGGGTGAGCTCGACGTCGACGACGCTGATCCGGCGGCCGCGCTTACGGATCGAGGTCACCAACCGCATCGGGCCCGGATCGGGGGCCCACAGGAAGTTCGCCGAAACCGCGACGGGTTGCTGGGCCGGTTCGAAGCCGGCCGGCGACTCTGCGCCGCAGGCGGTGCGGGCGGCGTTGGCGCAAAGCGCCAGCATCGCGCCGCCGTGCACCTTCGGACCGATGGTCCAGTGCTTGTTGAGCTCACCCTCAAAGACGCCGGGGTCAACCTGCCGCAAGGCCATCGCGGTGGTGAATAACGCGTTCATGGTCTCCTGGGTTATCAGCGCAGCAGGTGTGTGCGGGCGAACTGCAACGATTCGGCGAGCATGCTTTCGCGCTCACTGGCGCTGCGCGCGCTGGATGTGGACACCTCCAGGATGACGTGGCCGGCGAAGTGGCTGCCGGCCAGCATCTGACACACCTCGGCGGTGGGCTGGGTGCCATGTCCGGGCACCAGGTGCTCGTCGGCGGGCAGGCCGCTGCCGTCGCACAGGTGCAGGTGGACCAACCCGCCCCCCATCCGCTGCGCCATGTCCAGCGAGTCGGTGCCCGCGGTCGACGTGTGGGACAGGTCCAGCGTGTAGTGCGTGTGGTTGCCGTCCAGCGGGTCGTACGAGGGCGCGAACGCAGATATCGCCGGCCCCGGGCCGCCGCCACGCCGGCGCATCCGCTCCCGCGATTGGCCGGATCCGAAGAACCGGTCCGCCCGGAACGGGAACATGTTTTCCACCGCGACCATCACGTCGCTCGACGCTTCCAGCTCGGCGACCTGGTCGCTGAATCCGTCGGCGTACCGACGCTGCCAGCGAAACGGCGGGTGCACGACCACCGTCTGCGCGCCGAGTTGCTCTGCCGCCCGCACGCTGCGGTCCAGCTTGGAGATCGGGTTGGCGCCCCACACCCGCTGCGAGATGAGCAGGCAGGGCGCGTGCACGGACAAGACCGGTACGCGATAGCGGCGGGACAGCTTCTGGACGGCGTCGATGTCCTGGCTGACCGACTCGGCCCACACCATCAGCTCGACGCCGTCGTAGCCGAGCCGGGCCGCATACTCGAATGCGGCCTCGGCCCGCAATGGGTACACCGAAGCCGTCGAAAGTCCGACTTTGATAGCTGGCCGCAACGGTCTGTGTGGTCCCGGATCCGCCTAGCCCGACTGCAGCGACAGCGCCAAGGGGCCCAGGGTGATCAGCGACCCCACCGCGACCGCGATCAACGTGCTGGCGATGTCCTCGGTCTTGCGCACCACCCGAACGCCGGCCACCAGGCCCAGGATCACCAGCACCGAGAGCACCAAGGCCACGATGCTGTTCCAGCGCCACAACTGGTCGAAGGCGACGAACAATCCCGCGCCGAAAGCGACGGCCAGAATCGACTGGAACACGACCAGGCTGCCGCGCCACAGCGACTCGAGCCTGCCCTGCGCCGGGTGGACGTCGGTGGCCGCGTCCGCGCGCACGGTCGCGCCGTCGAGGTGATCCTCCTCGCGCTCCTCGTCCGCTACGAATCCGGTGGCCAGCGGGTCTGCGTCGTCTTCGGCCTCGTCGGTCTCGGTGCGCAGGAAGGATCGCACGTATGCCGAGTCCTCCAGTGCGGGTTCGGCGTCGCGGACCTCCGAATCCATCACGTCCACCGGGAGATCGCTGTAGTGGTCCAGCGGGTCGGGATTCATGCCCTCGGCACCGGACTGCCCGGTGCCGTTGGTCTCCCCCGCCTCGACGTGGCTCAGGGGGCGCGGGTACGCGCTGCGCTCAGGCCCGGCCGCCTTGCTGGGTTGCGACGGCGACTTGGGCCAGCGCGGCTCCGGCTGCGACCAGTACGCGGTGGCGGGCTTTTCCTCGGTTTGCTGCTCGGAGGCGGCGACGACGGGTTCGGCGCTGGGCCGTTCGGCCGTGCGGGGGTCCTCTTGGTCGTCACGGATGACCGGAATCTCGCCGGTCAGCTCAGCGACGGTCACCGCGTCGCTGTCGCCGCGCCGCCGGCGCCGGCGCCGCGTGACTGCCGGCGCGCCGATGGTTCCGTTCTTGGCCAGCAGTTCGGCCACCGAGATCGGCCGAGTGCCGGGGCTGTCGGTCTCAGAATGTGGTCCGGTCATGCTTTGTCGCCTCTCGATCGGTTCCCGTCCCGATCACCTGCCTGGCCTCCAGCATCGCGCATGGAACGCTTCATGAGGGGTGTTCCGTCGGCTTCGCTGTCGAGTTTGCGCAAGATGAGACCTTCCCGTAATGCCCACGGGCAGATATCCACCGATTCAATCGACAGCGCTCGCATGCTCGCCTCCGCCACCAGCGCACCCGCCACGATCTGCGGCGCCCGCTCGGCGCTCACCCCTTCCAGTTCTGCCCGGTCAGCGGTCGTCATCCTAGAGATGAAAGATATGAGTTGCCTGAGGCCGTTTGCTGTGAGCGTCCTCTTCGCCCGCGGGCCGGCCGCCGACGGCGCCGCGCCGGTGAGCCGTGCCAGGGAGCGGAACGTCTTGGAGGTTGCCACCGCCAGGTCGGGGGCACCGGCTTCCAGCACGGTCACGGCGGCATCGGCGAGCTCGGCGTCCAGCCAGTCCCGCAGCATCCCCACCCGGCGCCGGCCGGGCGGATCGTCGGGCAGCCATTCGCGGGTCAATCGGCCGGCACCCAGCGGCAGCGACAGGGCAACCTCGGGCTCCTCGTCGACGCCGCTGGACATTTCCAGCGAGCCGCCGCCGATGTCGAGGTTGATGATCCGCCCCGCACTCCACCCGTACCAGCGGCGCACGGCCAGAAAGGTCAGCCGCGACTCGTCGACGCCACTGAGAGCCTCCAGCTCGACACCGGTTTCTTTGCGGATGCGGGTGAGCACGTCGTCGGAGTTCACCGCGTCACGCAGGGCGGACGTGGCAAAGGCCATCAGCTCGGCGCAGCCCGAGCTGTCCGCGATCTTGGCGAACTCGTCGATCGTGGAGATGAGTTTCTCGGCGCCGCGCTTGGTGATCTTGCCGGAGCTGTCGATGGACTCGGCGAGGCGCAGCGTGGCCTTGGTCGAACTCATGGGCGTGGGATGCCCACCACGGTGCGCATCAACCACAAGCAGATGCACCGTGTTGCTGCCCACGTCGAGCACGCCCAATCGCACGGGAAACAACCTAGTCGGCGAAGATGCTGCCCGCTGTGGAGGTTGCCGATGTTGCGGCGTCGGGCCCCGAGTGTCAGCAAGCCGAAGAGCCGGAAGCGTCGACTAACGTGGACCCGTGGCGAATCCTTATCCGGAGCCGGGGCACGAGGTCGAACTCGACTTCGCCCGTGAGTGGGTGGAGTTCTACGACCCGGACAATCCCGAGCACCTGATCGCGGCGGACCTCACCTGGTTGTTGTCGCGCTGGACATGCGTGTTCGGCACACCCGCTTGCCACGGCACGGTGGCCGGCCGCCCAGACGACGGATGCTGTTCGCACGGGGCGTTCTTATCCGACGACGACGACCGTGCCCGGCTCGACGACGCCGTGCAGCAGCTGACCGACGAAGACTGGCAGTTCCGCGAAAAGGGCTTGGGCCGCAAGGGATATCTGGAGCTCGACGAGCACGACGGGCAGGCCCAGTACCGCACCCGCAAACACAAGGACGCCTGCATCTTCTTGAACCGGCCCGGCTTCCCCGCCGGCACCGGGTGCGCGCTGCACAGCAAAGCCCTCAAGCTGGGCGTCGCGCCGTTGACCATGAAGCCCGATGTCTGCTGGCAGTTGCCCATCCGGCGCAGCCAGGAGTGGGTGACGCGGCCCGACGGCACCGAAATCCTCAAAACCACTGTCACCGAATACGATCGGCGCGGCTGGGGCTCCGGGGGTGCCGACCTGCATTGGTACTGCACCGGCGACCCCGGCGCCCATGTCGGCGCCAAGCAGGTGTGGGAGAGCATGGCCGATGAGCTCACCGAGCTGCTCGGCGCCAAGGCCTACGCGGAACTGGCGGCGATGTGCAAGCGCCGCAGCAAGTTGGGGCTCATCGCGGTCCATCCGGCGACTCGCCTCGCCGAGTAACTTCAGTCTTGTTGTACGACAACACCATTCGCTGTGCGCTGGCGTGCAGGTAGTCCTCCACCGCCGCGGCCGCCCCATCCTCGTCGCCCGACAGCACGGCGTCGGTGATGGCACTGAGGCCGGCTACCACGGGCGCGGCGTCGTCATAAGCGGCGGTGAGGTCGTGCTCTCGGCCGCCGAAGGCGTGCTCGACCCAGCGGTACAGCAACACCAGCGCGCGGTTGCGGCTGTGATGGATGAGCACCCGGAAGTAGGCGAGGTCGGCAGCCTGGCGCGCGGCCGCGCTGTCGGCCTCGCGAACCGCGGCCAACGCGGCGCGTAGGGCCTCGGCATCCCCGCGGGCGCCGTGTCGCGCGGCCGAACGGCCGATCAGCGGGCCCAGGGCCGCCCGGATTTCGAACAGTTCCACCAGGAACTCGGGGCCCAGTTTGCGGACCAGCGCCTCGACGACCGCGGGGTGGGTGAGCGCCTGCGGGTCGGCGACCACGTTGCCGCTGCCGTGGCGGGCCTCGATCAGGCCCATCTGCTGCAGCCTGGCCAGACCCTGCCGCAGCGACGTGCGGTTGACACCGAGCTGTTCGGCCAGTTCGCGCTCGGGCGGCAACGCCGATCCCGGCGGAAACGCCCCGTCGAGGATGGCGTCGGTGATGGACGCGGCGATCTGTTCATCGACGCGTTGGCGGTCGGGCGGGCGCAGCGGAGTTGACTGGTTCATTGGCTCAACCAATATAGTGGACGGACCCACGGAAGGTGAGCAATGGACGGCGAGATGCGATCGGCGGCGGCCCCGCGCTGGCGCGGCAAGGCCGGGCGCCTGGAGGTCTGGTACGCCACCCTCTCGGATCCGGTGACGCGCGCCGGCCTATGGGTGCACTGCGAGACGGTGGCCCCGCTGGCCGGCGCCGACGATGCCTACGCGCACGGCTGGGCCACCTGGTTTGCCCCCGACGGGCCGCCACGCACCGAGCGGTTCGGGCCCGTGCCCGCCCGGCCCGCCGCCGGCCCCTGGTGGTTCGACGCCGAGGGCGTGCGCGTGGGTGACGAACGGCTGAGCGGACGCGCCGGGTCACTCGCCTGGGATCTGTCCTGGACCGACACCGGCGCACCGCTGTGGACGTTTCCCCGCGCCGCCTGGGAGCGCGAGCTGCTGCCGGGCGCCCAGGTCGTCCTGGCCCCCACCGCCGACTTCACCGGCTCACTGACCATCAACGACGCCGCCGCGCGCATCGAGGGGTGGCGCGGCGGCGTCGCCCACATCTACGGGCACGGCAATGCCAAACGCTGGGGATGGGTCCATGCCGACCTCGGCAATGGCGACGTGTGCGAGGCGGTCACCGCCGTATCGCACAAGCCGGGCCTGAACAGGCTGGCGCCGCTGGCGTTCGTTCGATTTCGGATCGACGGAAAGGATTGGCCTGCAAGCCCTTTAACAAGCCGCCTGCCGTCACTGCGGATGCGCACGACGCTCGGCGTGGCGCACTGGCAGCTGGAGGGACGCATCGGCGGTCGCCGGGTGCTCATCCGGATCGACCAGCCGGCGGAGCGGTGCGTGAGCCTGCAATACACCGATCCCGACGGCGGCAAGGCGGTGTGCACCAACACCGAACAAGCCGACGTCCACATCGAGATCGACGACCGGCACTGGTCGGTGCTGGGCACCGGGCATGCCGAGGTGGGCTTGCGCGGCCGCGCGGCACCCGACGTCAACGAAAGGATTCCGAAATGAGCTTTCTGCTGGACCCACCACTGCTATTTGCCTCCGGCGTGCTCATCGAGCGGCGGCTGCCCGCCGACCGTCGCGATGTCGCCGAGGCCGCCACGCTGGGTGTCTTCTTCGGCGGGTCGTTCGGGCTGTACAACAACGTCCCCGGATTGGGATTGTTGTGGCGGCCCTTCCGTGCCCGCAATGGTCGCGACTTCATGTGGAACAGCGGGGTTTTCGGCGTGAATACCGCTGAAGCGGACTGGCCCCTGCACGCCGCGGCGGGCGCCATCTTCGCCACCTATCCGTTCTTCATCAAGATGGGCCGCCGGCTCGCGCGGGTGATATGAGCCTGGTCGCGTCGTTCGGGAGCGCCCTACTACCGGAGGAATATGGCGGCCCGACACCGCCCGAGCTGACCGATCGCGTCGAGCGATATCTGCGGCAGCTGCCGACGACATCGCGGGTCGCGATGCGCGCCGGGATGTTCGCGCTGGCCGCGGCGAGCTACGTCACCACCGGCCGGTCACTGCCCCGGCTCGGCCCCGATCGGCGCGAGCAGGTGGTGCGGCGCGTCGCCGCGCTGAGCCCAGACGCCGGCGCGGCCGTCGAGGCCATGAAGGCGGTTGTGCTCTTGGCCAACGGCGCGGAAACCTATGCGCCGGAACTGCTTTCGCATGCCAAAGAGCACGGAACGGCCCGGCGCGACGCGACGTTGAACGTCGTCTCCTCGGCCGAGAGCGGTTCGGTCGTCACCGCGGATGCGGTGATTGTGGGGTCCGGTGCCGGCGGCGCGATGGTGGCCCGCACCCTGGCGCGGGCCGGGCTGGACGTCGTCGTTCTCGAGGAGGGGCGCCGGTGGACGGTCGAAGAATTCCGCACCACTCATCCCATCGACCGCTACGCCGGGTTGTACCGCGGCGGCGGGGCCACCATCGCCCTCGGACGTCCGTCAGTCGTGCTGCCCATCGGGCGGGCGGTCGGCGGCACCACGGTGGTGAACTCCGGCACCTGCTACCGCCCGCCGGCAGAAGTGCAGCGGCGCTGGCGTGACGAGTTCGGGCTCGCCCTGGCCGATTCGGACCGGCTGACCGAGCGCCTCGACGACGTCGAGCACACCCTGCGGGTCGCCCCGGTGCCGCTGGAAGTCATGGGCCGCAACGGGCGGCTGCTGCTGGACGCCGCCGCCACACTGGGCTGGCGGGCGGCGCCCATTCCGCGCAACGCGCCGGGCTGCGAAGGCTGTTGCCAGTGCGCGATCGGCTGTCCCCGCAATGCCAAGTTCGGCGTGCACCTCAACGCGCTGCCCGAGGCGTGCGCGGCGGGTGCGCGGATCATCTCCGATGCCCGCGTCGAGCGGGTGTTGCATCGGCACGGGCGCGCCCGGGGAGTGCGGGCCCGCCGGGCCGACGGCACGGCCCTGGACGTCCTGGCCGACACGGTACTCGTGGCGGCCGGCGCCACCGAAACGCCAGGGCTGTTGCGGCGGAGCGACTTCGGTGCGCATCCGCGGCTCGGCCGCAACCTGGCGCTGCATCCGGCGACAATGCTCGCCGGACGTTTCGAGGACGACGTCGTCGCCTGGCACGGGGTGCTGCAAAGCGCCGCGGTTCACGAGCTTCACGAATCACACGGCGTGCTGATCGAGGCGACATCGACCCCACCCGGCATGGGTTCGATGGTGTTTCCCGGCTATGGCGCCGAGCTGCTCGGCTGGCTGGACACCGCACCCCGGGTGGCGACGTTCGGTGCGATGGTGGCCGATCGCGGCGTCGGCTCGGTGTCCTCGGTGCGTGGTGAAACGCTGGTGCGCTACAACATCTCCCGCGCCGACATCGCCAAGCTCGTCGTCGCAATCGAGGCCATGGGCCGGCTGTTGTTCGCGGCGGGCGCGACCGAGGTGCTCACCGGTTTACCGGGGGCGACGACGGTGACGTCGCTGCCCGCCCTGCAGGACGCCCTGCGCCGTTGCGACCCAAAAGGCTTGCACCTGGCCGCCTTTCACCCGACCGGCACGGCCGCAGCCGGTGTCGACGCTCAGCTCTGTCCGGTCGACGAGACCGGGCGGCTGCGCGGCGTGGACGGGGTATGGGTCGCCGACGCCTCGATCCTGCCGAGCTGCCCGGAGGTCAACCCGCAGGTGTCGATCATGGCGCTGGCGTTGGGCGTGGCCGACGAAGTGCTGAGCGCACGCAGCTGATCGAGCGCCAGACCTGTCACCGTTGCCATGAGCGCCTCCTGGAACGTGCGCCCCGGCGCAGTGGCCTCGACGCTCAAAGCCGTTGAAGGCAGCGCCGGTTCGACCTGCGGGGCGGTCGCCGTCCAGGCCGCCGGCACGGACAGCGAACCGAGCGAGGCCGCCTCGCCGACCCCTGCGGACGGCGCGCCAACCCCGGACGAGGGGTGGAGCGGCCACTGCATGTCGCCTCTTGCCACGATTTACCTACCCTGAACCGGCGGCTGCCAGGTCGGCGCCCGAAATGGTTCGAGCCCACTCCAACAACCCATCCGCGTCGAGCTGAGGCTGAATGCCTGCGGTACCCGCCAGGCCTGGCGAGGCCAGCCCGCCTACCGCGACCCCCAATGCGCCCGGCGAGCTGGGGATGGGGGTGACGGAGGCGATGCTGACGGTGCCGAAGACGTTGGTGATGGACGCGCCGGCGGGGCCGGCGATAGCGGTGGCGGTGTTCCCGAAGGTTTCGATGGCGACCTGTTCCCCGCCGACAACGGGGAGCGTGGCCGAGCCGTTGACGAGGCTGACCAGGACCTCCTGGAACGATCCCGGGGTGAGGACGAGTGGGGCGGAGTCGGCAGTGACGTCAACACCGCTAGGAATCAGAACACCGCCCTCGGAACAGTCGATCAACGTGTGAATTGTGCTGCCCGGGTTGACGATAACGGAGCCGAAACTGATCAGATTTGTTCCGGAGCCCGTGATCGTGATCGAGCCGCTGTTGACGGACATGCCGGTGTCGGTGCCGATGGCGATGGTGTCACCCGGCGCGACGGTGACGGTTTCGCCGGGAGCGACGGGCCCGACGGTGTCGGCGGTGGTGGAGCTGAGGGTGTGCATCGTGGTGTTGGTCGAGGCCACCTGCTGTGTGACGTTGCCGGCGGCCTGCGCCACCGGCTGGGCCTGGGCGCCCTGCGCCGCCGGGTTGGTGGTCTGCGGCGGCTCGTCGAACGGGGTCAGGGTGCTGGCGGTCTCGGACGCGGCGGCATACCCATACATCGCCGTGGCGTCTTGTACCCACATCTGCATGTATTGGGCTTCGGTGGCCGCGATCGCCGGGGCGTTCTGGCCGAAGAAATTGGTCGCGATCAGCGCCAGCAGCTGCACCCGGTTGGCCGCGATCACCGGCGGGGGCACCGTCATCGCGAACGCCGCCTCATAGGCCGCGGCCGCCGCGTAAGCCTGGGCGGCGGTCTGCGCGGCCTGAGCAGCGGCAGTCGACAGCCATTCCACATAGGGGGTGGCCGCGGCCGTCATGAGCAGCGACGAGGGGCCGGACCACGCCTGGCCGGTCAGTCCGGCCAGCTCGGCCGCATAGCCGCCGGCGGTGGACTCCAGCTCGGCGGCCAGCGCGTCCCAACCGGCCGCCGCCGCGAGCATCGGCCCCGCCCCCGGGCCTGCATACATCAGCCCGGAGTTGACCTCCGGAGGCAGCGACGCAAAGTCCATGTCGTCAGTCCTCTCCGCGGCAGCCGGCAGGGGTTGTTTTCAACACCCATAGAATAGTTTTTCAACGGCCATAGAATAACGCCGGCGGTGTTCGGGCACCAGCGATTGGCACAAACGGCGGGGGAAACTCGAGCCGTGTCCGGGTTAGACGGTCGGCGTCGCGTGCTACGTCTGCGGATCCGGCGCGATCGCGTGCCGCGGCTGGTACAGCAGTGCACGGACCAGCGGGCGCGGCCCGACCGACCGAAGCATCTGACTGGCTGGGCGGACTCGTACCCGCTTCGGCCACCAGAACCAACGTCCCATCACCGTCATGATCGACGGCGTGATGAGTGATCGGACGACGAAGGTGTCGAACATCAAGCCGAGCCCGATCGTCGTGCCGAACTGGCCGATCGCCCGCAGATCGCTGGTGATCATCGTGGCCATGGTGACGGCGAACACCAGACCGGCCGCGGTCACCACCGGGCCGGTCAGACCCATCCCGCGGATGAGTCCGGTCTTCAGGCCGGCACCGATCTCCTCTTCGATTCGGGACACCAGCATCAGGTTGTAGTCCGACCCCACCGCCAAGAGCACAATCAACGCGAATTCTGTTGCCACCCAATGCAACTGGAAATGCAGAAGGTGCTGCCAGATCAGTGTCGAGAACCCGAACGCCGCCCCCAGCGACATCACGATCGTGCCGACGATCACGCCGGCGGCGACCAACGCGCGGGTGACTATCACCATGATGATGAAGATGAGCACGATCGAGGCCACCCCGGCGATCATCAGGTCGAACTTCGCGCCGTTGGCGATGTCGTAAAACGTTGCGGCCGTACCGCCGAGGTAAATGTCGGCGTTTTGCAGCGAGGTGAGTTTCAGCGCCTCCTTGGCTGCTTGGCGCTCCTTGTCGACGGACGAGATTCCCTGCGTCGTCGCCGGATCCACTGCATGGGTGATGATGAAGCGAGCGGCCTTGCCGTCCGGTGACACCATCAAACGCAATCCCAGCTGGAAGTCCGGGTTGTCGAAAATCTCGGGCGGCAGGTAGAAGAGGCTCTCGATCTGAGAGTCGTTGAAGGACTTGCCCATCACGGCGTTGGTATCGGTCAGCCGGTCGAACTGATCGATCAGATTGTCGAAGGTGCTGTAGATGGTCAGCGTCGTGTCGCGGATCGATTTCGAGACAGCGATGTTCTCGGGAATGATCGCCAGCAATTCGCGGGTGGCCGCAGCCGTGTTGGTGAGGTCGCTGGTGAGGGCGTGAAACTTTTCGGCCAGTTGATCGAACCCGTCCAAGGCGTCGAACAGGCTTCGTAACGACCAGCAAATCGGGATGTCGTAGCAGTGCCTCTCCCAGTAGAAGTAACTGCGGATCGGTCTCCAGAAGTCGTCGAAATCCGCGATGTGGTCCCGGATCTCGTCCGTGATGGCCGCCGTCTCCCCCGTGGTTTTCGAGCTGTCGTCCGCGGCGTCCGCGAGCTTCTGGGTCACCGCGTACTGGCGCTCCAACAGGGCGATCTGGGTGTCGAGGAAGCCCGTGATTTTCTTGATATCGCCGACGCGGGCCTTCAGGTAATTGAGGTTGTCGCGGATCGGCGCGGTTTGCACACTGAGCTGGAACGGAACGGATCCGTCTTGGATCGGCGGCCCGAGGGGTCTGGTGATGCTCTGCACCCGTTCGATGCCGGGCACCCGGAAGATGGCTCCGGCAATCTTGTCCAGGACCAGCATGTCGGTGGGATTGCGCAGATCGTGGTCCGATTCGATCATCAGCAGGTCCGGGTTCAGGCGGGCCTGGGTGAAGTGTTGATCGGCCGCGTCATACGCCTGAACCGAGGACGCACTCTTCGGTAGGTAGTACAGGTCGTTGTAGCGCGGGTTGAAGCCCATCAAGCCCAGGGCGCCGACGATCGCCAGGATGACGGAGGTGGCGAGGATGGGTGCCGGCCATCGCACGATTGCGGTCGCCAGGCGGCGCCACCGGGTGTAGTTGAACTTTCGCTTCGGATCGAAAAGACCGAAGCCGCTAGCGAATGCGATCAGTGCCGGGGTGAGGGTCACCCCGGCGGCCACCACCACCAGCAGACCGATCGCGCACGGAAACGCCAGCGAACTGAAATAGGGCAGCCTGGTGAAATGCAGACATGCCAGCGCCCCGACGATCGTCAAACCCGAACCCAGCACTACCTTGCTGACCCCGGCGAAGGTGTCGTAGTAGGCGGCTTCGCGGTCTAGTCCCCGTTCGCGGGCCTCCTGGTAGCGGCCGACCATGAAGATCGCGTAGTCGGTACCCGCGGCGATCGCCAATGCCGTCAGCAGGTTGACGGCAAAGGTGGAAAGCCCCATGATGCCCGTGTCGCCCAGCAGCGACACCACGCCTCGGCCGGTGGCCAGTCCGACGAACAGAATCACCATCGTCAGCAGCACAGTGCCGATGGACCGATAGACGAACATCAGCATGACCGCGATGATGACGATGGTGATGATCGTCATCTTGAACAGGCTCGCGTTGCCCACGACGATCGTGTCGTCGGTCAGGGCTCCCTGACCCGCGACGTAGGCCTTGACCCCAGGCGGCGGCTTCGAGTCCGCGACGATCTTGCGAACCGCGTCAACCGACTTGTCGCCGACGGCGCCGCCCTGGTCACCGCGCAGGTTGACCTGGACGTAGGCGGACTTGTGGTCATAGCTCTCGACACCCGAAGCCGTAAACCGCTGCCCCCAGAAATTCAGCGCGTGCTCGACGTGTTCGGTGTCCTGCTTCAGCTTCTTGACCAGATCGTCGTAATACCGGTGAGCGTCCTCGCCGAGAGGCTTGTCACCGACCAGGGTCACCAGGACGAGGTTGTCGGAGTCGTACTCCTTGAATTTCTCCCCGATGTGCTTCATCCCGGTCACCGACGGCGCGTCGGACGGGGAGAGCGGCACCGAGACGTCCTCGGCGACCTTCTCCAACTGTGGGACGAAGACATTGACGCCGACCGCGATCAGCAGCCAGGTCACGACGATCGGCAGCGCCAGAACGCGGATGGTGCGGGCCAGTCGCGGTTTGCGCTCGACTTCGGTGCGTTGCGCGACGGGGATTTCGTCCGTGTCGCTCGTGTCGTCGGTCATGCGGACTTGTCCAAGCAGGAGACCTGCGCGTCACGGGTGTTGACCTGTTCTTGATCGACCAATTTGCCGTCGACGGTGATCCGGCAGCCGATGGAGGGTCCGTCACCCTGGGCCACGACGTAGGCGAAGATGCCGGGCATCTCGGCGACGATCGTCTGCGACCACGGCAACGTGGTGAAGTTCGCCTTCTGCGGTTGTGCGTCCGCATCCATCCAGTTGACGACGCCGGTCGTCCCGGGCGGTCCCAGGATCTCGTAGATGGCGGTCTTGGCCGCGTACGGCGGGGTCGCATCGCGCGGATCGGGCTTGGGCAGGCCGGGTCCCGGGAAGACGCCGCTGAGTCGGTCCACCGCCACGCCGCCGATCACCGCTGCCACGACCACGACCAGCGCGACCCATCCCCGCTTGAGAAGAGTCAACACCGTTCCCCCCGACCACGATTGCCCGACGGGCTGATGTTAAGACACTTCATCTGTTCAGGCATTTCGTCGCGTGCGCCACGGCTATCCCGAACGCCATGGTTGCCGAATTAATTCCTGCGGTGCGCCGTCGTGTCGTAACGATGTCGCCGCCCTGGCCGTGACCGCACCGCTCGTCGTACCACACCTGATCCGTTTTCTCCGCGACGACGCGGCACCATGGTGGTCACTCGCGTGTGCATGGCAACAACCGTGTTGCCAAGGCGAAAGACACTCGGGACGGTAGCTTTCGCCGGAGACACGGAAACGCTCTGCCCTGCAGGCTAATTCGTTGCGAGGCGCCGATTTACCGCCTATTGGCCTGTTGCGCGGTCGATTTCATCGAGATGACCGCGCAGTGGTGTCGATTGCGGCGCAAGCGGCAACGGACCGACTGAATTAGTTTCAGAAAGTAATTCGCTGGCGCAGACGCCTTTGCGTCGAATACACCCGGGTGCGATTTGTCGATCTGAAACCGGCACCGATTTGGGGCCGTGGCGCGTACCCTGACCGATATGGCCACCAAGACCAAGGTCAGGACCTGCGTACATTGCGGCCACACGTTCGATCCGAGCGACCGACACCGCGACCTGTCCGATCCGGGCTGGCTTCCGGCCGCGTCAATTTATTGTTCGCATGAATGCAGTGACCGGTTCCATTGCGATATGGCGCATTGCTGCTCGACCCGCGCGAAAGAAAAGACTCGTCGCAAAGGCGCCAAGGCGGCGCGGTAATCCGCGCTTCGACCGAATCTTTCGGCACGAAAGCCGGATATTCCCGGCTATCGAGCCTGCACTGTTCGGGCCGGTCTAGCCCTCGAGCTTGTAGCCCAGCCCCCGCACGGTCACCAGGTGGACGGGGTTGGCCGGGTCGGCTTCGATCTTGGACCGCAACCGCTTGACGTGGACGTCGAGCGTCTTGGTGTCGCCGACGTAATCGGCGCCCCACACCCGGTCGATCAACTGTCCGCGCGTCAACACCCGACCGCTGTTGCGCATCAGGTACTCCAGCAAGTCAAACTCCTTGAGCGGCAACGTGATCGTATCGCCGTTGACTGAGACGACGTGTCGCTCGACGTCCATCCGTACCGGTCCGGACTCGAGCACACCGTCGCTGATTTCGGAATCGTCGTCACCGCCACGGCGGAGCACCGCGCGGATCCGTGCGATCAGCTCACGCGCCGAATACGGCTTGGTCACATAGTCATCGGCGCCCAGCTCCAACCCGACGACCTTGTCGATCTCGCTGTCGCGTGCGGTCACCATGATCACCGGCACGCTGGAACGAGCGCGGAGCTGCTTGCACACGTCGGTCCCCGACATGCCGGGCAGCATCAGATCGAGCAGCACGATGTCGGCGCCCCCACGATCGAACTCGGCCAACGCGGCTTGCCCATCGGTTACGACCGTGGCCTCGAAGCCCTCCTTGCGCAACAGGAATGCCAGCGGATCGGCCAGCGACTCCTCGTCCTCCACGATCAGCACACTGGTCATGCGCGCCACTCCTTCTCATCGCGATGCTCTGCATCGTCGTAAGCGCGGGTCATCGACTTAGTTCTTCCTCTCGTTGTGACCTGTTGGGCCGCACGTCGCGACCCGGCGGTTGCTCGGGTTGTTCGTCATTGTCCGTGTAGGCCGGAATCGACAGCGTGAATGTCGATCCGGTTCCCGGCTTGCTCCACACGCCGATGCTGCCGTTGTGGTTGGCCGCGACATGCTTGACGATGGCCAGGCCCAGCCCACTGCCGCCAGTGGCGCGCGAGCGTGCCTTGTCCCCCCGGAAGAACCGCTCGAAGACCCGCTCCTGGTCTTCCAACGCGATCCCGATGCCACGGTCGGTGACGGCGATCTCGATGTTGTCGCCGCGGCGCCGGCGGCTGATCGAGACCGGCGAACCGGGCGGCGAATAGGCGATCGCGTTGGACACCAGGTTGGCCAGCGCGGTGACCAGAAGCGTTTCGTCGCCCAGCACCCGCAAGCCGCTGGGCGCATCGGTGCGAATCTCGATATGCGCGTTGTCGGCCGCCACCTTGTGGCGTGAAATCGCCTCGGATACAACGGTATCCACGTCGACCTCGGTCACGTTGGGTAACCGCTCCGCGCCCTGCAGCCGGGACAGCTCGATCAGCTCGGCGACCATGTCCCCCAGCCGGTTGGCTTCGACGAGCACCCTCTCGGCAAAGCGGCGAACGGTTTCGGGGTCGTCGGCGGACGCCAACAGGGCCTCGGCGAGCAGGGCCATGGCGCCGACCGGGGTCTTGAGCTCGTGGCTGACGTTGGCCACGAAATCGCGCCTGGTCGCCTCCATGCGCGCATAGTCGGACTGGTCGTGGGCGAACACCACGGCGAACCGGCGGTCCTCTTCGCTGAGCAGCCGGGCCTGCCCGTGCACCGAGAGCCCGGACCGGCCCGCCGCCCGTTTGGCCGGCCGCAGGTCGAATTCGACGTCGACCCCGCTCAGCGCCTGCTGGGCCGCCTCCCACGCCTGGTCGTCAAGCTGCCGGTCGCGCACCAGGCCCAGTTCCCTGGCCCGGTCGTTGAGGTAGACGACGTCGCGGTGGGAATCCACCACCGCGACTCCAAGCGGCATCAGCGCGACGATGCGTTGCAGCATCTGCGCGACGGTGATCCCGGTCCATTCGGTGGTCGCTCGCTGCCGGCGAGCTTTCGGCGACAGCCGGGTCCCGGCTGCTACCCCTATGGCCAGCCCCAGCACGGACAAGACCCCGGCCAGCAACAGCGCCGAGAACACAGTCACATAGCAAATCCTACAAATCTTCCTGAACGCCGCCCTAGCGGAACGAGGCCAAAATCGGACAAGTCACACTTTGCGCTTCAGGTGTTCGACTCCCGTTAACGCGATGTTCGGCAAACAGGCCTTTAAAACTCGCCGTAGCCACCCGGCCCGGCGTTACCCGCGCCCCTGGCTGGCAACCGCCGCCGCGCCCGCGGCGGCCGCCTCCGGGTCGAGGTAGGTGCCGCCCGGCACCACCGGTTGCAGGTCGGCGTCCAGGTCGTAGCGCAGCGGAACGCCGGTCGGGATGTTCAGCCCGACGACATCGTCGTCGGACATCTGGTCGAGGTACTTGACCAGGGCCCGCAGCGAATTGCCGTGCGCGACGATCAACACCGTCTTGCCGCTGCGCAGGTCCGGGACGATGACGTCGGTGAAGTACGGCAGGAACCGGACCACCACGTCAGCCAGGCATTCGGTCAGCGGGCCGCCGCCGATGTTGGCGTACCGGGGGTCGGTGTCCTGGCTGAACCGGCTACCCCTCTCGATCGGCGGGGGCGGCGTGTCGTAGCTGCGCCGCCAGGCCATGAACTGCTCGTCGCCGTAGCGGGCCTTGGTCTCGGCCTTGTCCAGCCCCTGCAGCGCCCCGTAGTGCCGTTCGTTGAGCCGCCAGCTGCGCCGCACCGGGATCCACAGCCGGTCGACGGCGTCCAGCGTCAGGTGCGCGGTGGTGATCGCGCGGCGCAGCAGCGAGGTGTAGAGGACGTCGGGCAACAGGTTCTGTTCGGCCAGCAGCTCCCCGCTGCGCACCGCCTCGGCCCGGCCCTTTTCGGTCAGCCCGACGTCCACCCAACCGGTGAACAGGTTCAGGGCATTCCAGTCGCTCTCGCCGTGGCGCAGCAGCACCAGCGTGGCAGTGTCTCCCATGCGGGCTAGCTTATTCGTCGTCTTCGTCGATACTTGCTCGACTTCTCCTCATCGCGCTTCGCGCTCTGCATCGTCGTCTTCGTCGATACTTGCTCGACTTCTCCTCATCGCGCTTCGCGCTCTGCATCGTCGTCTTCGTCGATCAGGTGAGCGAACGCCTCGAGGTTCTTCAGCGATTCGCCGCGGGACACCCGCCACTCCCACTCTTTCTGTATCGACGAACGAAAACCCAACTCCAGCAACGTATTGAAGTCCGAATCCACCGCTTCGAGCACCTGCCCGAGCACTCGGTCGATCTCGTCGGCGTCCACCGACGCCAGCGACATGCGGCCCACCAGGTAGACGTCGCCGACCTTGTCCAGTGTGTAGGCGACCCCGTAGAGGCGGCGGTTCCGCTTGAGCAGGAAGCGGTAGACGCCCTCGTGGTTCTCGTCGGGCTTGCGGCACACGAACGCCTCGATGCGCACCGAATGCTCGCCGACGCTCAGGATGGTGTTGGTCTTGAGTTTGCGCTCGCCGGGCAGCTCCACCACCAGGCCGGACAGCCCGCCGTGCGCCCCCTCGTGTTTCGAGTACTCCAGACCGCTCGCCTGCAGCGCGTCCTCGATCACCTGCTCCACGGTCGACGTCATGCGCCCACGCCGCTTCGCTCGGCGGTGTACGCGCGGATCGCGCGCCGATAGCTGGCCAGCAGCGCGTCGGTGGTGTTGTCCCAGGAGAACGTGGCCGCGTGCTCGGCCGCCGCGCGGCTCATCGCCTCGGCCTGTGGCGCGCGCAGCCGCAGCACCCGGTCCAGGGCGTCCGCCCACTGGTCGACGTCGTGGCCGGACACCAGCGTGCCGGTGACCCCGTCGCGCACCGCCACCGGCAGACCACCGACCGCGGCGGCCACCACCGGCGTGCCACACGCCTGTGCCTCGACGGCTACCAGGCCGAACGACTCCGAGTAGCTGGGCACGGCGACCAGGTTGGCGGCCCGGAACAAGGTGGCCAGGTCCGTGCGGGACTGCGGGGGCAGGAAGGTAACCCGCGCCGCGATGCCGAGCTCGTCGGCCAGCCGCCGCAGCCCGTCCGGGGAGGCCATGCCGCTGCCCGACGGGCCGCCGGCCACCACGATGCGCACGCCCGGCAATTTCGCGGCGGCGCGCAGCACGATGTCGGGCGCCTTCAGCGGCTGGATCCGCCCGACGAACGCCACCACGTCTTCGTCGAGCGGCAACCCCAGCGCGGCCCGGGCCGCCCGGCGGTCGCCCGGGCGGAACACCTCGAGATCCACTCCCGGGTGGACGACGTCGATGCGCGCCGGGTCGGCGTGGTGGATGGAGATCAGTTGCCCGGCTTCATCGTCGGTGTTGACGATCAGGCGATCCGCCTCGTCGACGACCTGCTGCTCACCGACGGTGCGCAGCGGCGGCTCGGGCGCGTCACCCGCGGCCAGCGCCGCGTTCTTGACCGCGGCGAGTGTGTGTGCGGTGTGCACCAGCGGCACCGCCCAGCGGTCGCGGGCCAGCCAGCCGACCTGCCCGGACAGCCAATAGTGCGAGTGCACGATGTCGTAGTAACCCGGTTCGTGCGACGCTTCCGCGCGCAGCACCCCCGCGGCGAACGCGCACAGCTGGGTGGGCAGGTCGTATTTGTCCAGGCCCTCGAACGGCCCCGCGACCACGTTGCGCACCAGCACGCCGGGCGCGACCCGGGCGACGGGAGGGTCGGCGGACGCGGTGGCCCGGGTGAAGATCTCGACCTCGATGCCCCGCCGCGCCAGGTGCAGCGCCGTCTGCAGGACGTAGACGTTCATGCCCCCGGCGTCGCCGGTGCCCGGCTGGGCCAATGGTGAGGTGTGCACCGCCAACACTGCGACGCGGCGCGGTTTCAGCCGGAATACGTCATCGTGCCGCACTCTGTCATCTTTACAGGACGTTCCGCTCACCAGCCCAACGCCCAGGACATGGCTTCGCGCTAAGCGGAAGTCTCGTCGACGGCGACGTCGCGCAGCCGCGGATTCAGCGCCCCGGCCCGCCGCATCGCCCCGAGCGGATCGGCGTACAGCCCGCCCAGCGACACGGTCCCCGCGCCCGCCTCCTGGACCCGGTTGCCGAAGACGGTGACGCGGATATCGCGCGGCGGCAACACCGAGCGCTCGGCGAACGCCGCCTCCACGTGCTCCATCGCCTCGGGGTACTCGGTGAAGGCCTGGCCGCCGACGACCAGTTCGTCGGGGTTGAGCATGTCGCGCAGCAACGCCACCGCCTCCCCGAGCACCCGGCCGCGCTCGTTCAGCAATTCTTTGGCCTGCTCGTTGCCGGCCCGGGCCAGCCGCAGCAGGTCGGCGATGCCGGCGGCCGGCGCGTTGGACCGGCCCGGTGAAGCGAACGGGAGGACCCGCAGCCTGCGGGCGGCGGCCAGCACCGCCTCGTCGCTGACGGTGGATTCCAGTTGGCCGGTGCCGCCCAGCAGCTCGGAGTGGGCGGGCAGCGTCGCGATGGTGCCGGGGCCGCTGGCCGGGCAGTGCACCCGTCCGCCGATCACCAGCGCGTAGCCCACGGTCTCGCGGGCGTAGACGTAGAGACTGGTGGGCGAGCTGGGCAGGAATCGCCGCATGCCGAGCAGCAGCTCGGCCCCGGCCATGGCGTCGACGTGCGAGGCCACCGACACCGGCAGTCCCAGCGCGTCGGCCAGCACCGGACCGACCGGCGCCTGCCGCCAACCTAGCCGCGGGTGATCGACGTGACCGGTGGCGCTGTCGACGGTGCCGCCGATCGCGACGCCGACCCACAGCGGGCGGCGCCGATGCCAACGCCGCAGGTAACGAGCGGCGCTCTCGGCCAGCGAAGCCAGCGCGGGCCCGGCCGGGCTGAGCGGTGTCGGCGTCTCGACGGTGTCGAGCGTGCGACCGAACAGGTCGGTGGCCACGATGCTGGTGGTCCGGGCGCCGATGTGGATGCCCAGCGTCACGAACGGTTCGTGGTTGATCTCGACCGGCACGCGTGGGCGTCCGATCGCTCCGGAAACGGCCAGGTCGGCGCGCTCCCGCAGCAACCCGGCCTCGAGCAGGGCGATGACTTGGCGGTTGACCGTCGCAATGCTCAGCGAGGTGACGCCTGCGATGACGTCACGCCCGACGGGGCCGCGCAATCGGACGGCCCGGAACACCGAGGCCGCCGCCGAGTCGGCGATGTGCAGTGCCGGCGGCACGATTTGACGACGCACCGACCGGTGGCCCTTGTAGCTGGCACGGGCGGGCGGATGAAGAGTCTGGGTGAGGGTATTCGAGCGCACGAGCGTCCTTTGTCCGATTTTTGTTGGCCGTCACTGGCCACGCCTGAAAAAGTCAGGAGCGGCAAAGTGCGCGACAACAACACGCACCCGCCGCGCAAAGACACGCGGCGGTGGTGCTGGACAGGGCGCTGAGGTGCACGAAGAAAATTTAGCACGCTCACTAAGGTTGTTTCTATGGTTGGAAACGTCAGGAATGAACGGGTCGCGGTGGTCACAGGCGCCAGCTCGGGAATCGGCGAGGCGACCGCCCAGACCCTCGCTGCGCAGGGCTTTCACGTGGTGGCGGTGGCGCGCCGGGCGGAGCGGATCAACGCCCTGGCTCGGGAGATCGGCGGAACCGCGATTGTGGCCGACGTCACAGACGACGCGGCGGTCGCCGCCTTGGCCGACGAACTGGCCCGGGTGGACGTGCTGGTCAACAACGCCGGGGGCGCCCGCGGACTGGCACCGGTCGCCGATTCCGACTTCGAGCACTGGCGGTGGATGTGGGAGACCAACGTGCTGGGCACGCTGCGGGTCACCCGGGCGCTGCTGCCCAAACTCATTGACTCCGGCGACGGCCTGATCGTCACGGTGACTTCGGTTGCGGCACTTGAGGTTTACGACGGCGGCGCCGGATACACGGCGGCCAAACACGCCCAGGGAGCGCTGCACCGCACGCTGCGCGGCGAGCTGCTGGGTAAGCCGGTGCGGCTGACCGAGATCGCGCCCGGCGCGGTGGAGACCGAGTTTTCGCTGGTTCGCTTCGACGGCGATCAACAACGCGCCGACGCCGTCTACACCGGCCTCACACCGCTGGTTGCCGCCGATGTCGCCGAGGTGATCGGCTTCGTGGCCTCGCGGCCGCCCCACGTCGACCTCGACCTGATCGTCATGAAGCCGCGCGACCAGGCGTCGGCCACCCGGTTCAACCGCCGGGGCTAGTCGCCGGGCTGGACGAGGTGGTTGTCGTGGTGGGCGTGCCGGACAGGCTCGGCGCGGTCGACGGCGTGACCGGTGCGGTCACCGGAATCTGCGTGGACGGCGGGTGCGCGGTGGGAGGTGGGAGCGCCGACATGGCGACCCAGGTGTCCCAATCGACGGCCCAGTCCCAGAGGTCGCCGTCGGAATAGGACAGCTGGATCGAGCTCCCGGTCACTTCGACCGGGTCGCCGTACATCGCCGACCCGAAGTACTGCTCCGCGTCGCCGGTCGACAGGTTGATGCAGCCGTTGGTGACGTTGCTGTTGCCTTGCGCGCCGGCGCTCGACGGGTTGGCGTGGATGAACTCGCCGTTGTTGGAGATCCGCACCGCCCAGCGCTCGTGCACGTGGCTGTAGCCGGCGGCGGGGTTGGACATGTAGAAGTCGGCGTACTTCTCGGTGACGACGTGGATGCCGTTGCGGGTGACGTTGCGCGCCTTGTCGGCCTCGCCGTAGCTGCACGGGAAGTCCATGATGACGCCTTCGTCCCTGATCACCTGGATGCGGTGCGAGGTGACCTCGGCCTTGACCACCTGCCGGCGGCCGATCTGGATGTTCAGTGAGATGTCGTCGGCGCCGTAGGCGCTGTCGCCGAAGGGCAGGCCGTACAACTTGGCGTCGACGTTGACGGTGGTGCCCGCGGGGTAGTACTCGCGGGTGCGCCAGTGCACCCGGGCGCCCGCCGCTTCGTCGGGCAGCCACGCCCAACTGCCCTCGACGGGCGGATTCGTGGTGACGGTCAGCGCCTTCTCGACGGCGGCCTTGTCGGTGATCGGCGCGTCGAACTGGATGATGATCGGCGCCGCCACCCCGACGGTCTGGCCGTCGGCCAGCTGGAACGCCCCACCGATCTTCTTGGTGGGAGAAACCGTGGTGAACTTGCCCTTCACCGGGATCGCCTTGCCGTCGTGCCCGACGGCCGAGCCGCTCCACGTGTAGGTCGCGTCGTAGCCCAACGGCTCGGTGGTGCTGTAGACGGTGCGGTCGGAGTTGAACTTGCCCGCCACGGCCTTGCCCGCGGAATTCGTCAGCGCGACGTGCTGGAACCAGCCGTCGCTGATCTGGACGCTGATCGGCGCGATCGGCACCACGTTTTCGGTTGCATCGGCCGGCTGGAACTTCAGCTGCGGCGCGGGCTGCTCTTTCTTGTCGGCCTGCTTGGCCGTGGTGCCGCTACACGCGGCCAACAGGCTGGGGGCGAAGACCCCCAGTCCGAGGGCCGCCAAAGCCACACGCCGGTTGATCGGCGGCGGGGTGTGCGACGTGCTCACGAAAGTCAAAGATACCGGGCAAAATCCGCCAACCCCGCCGCGACAAATCGGGGCCGGGGCGGTCTTTCGCAGGATTCGGAGCTACAGCCTGCAGCCGAGCAGGACAGGCTCGGGTTGCAATGTGACACCAAACACATCACGAACCCCGTCGCGGATGACGCGGGCCAGTGCGATCACCTCGTCGGCGGTGGCGCCGCCGCGGTTGGTCAGCGCCAGCGCGTGCTTGGTGGACAGCCGGCATCGCGCCCCGGGATCGTCGGGATAACCCTTGGTGAAGCCGGCCCGCTCCACCAGCCAGCCCGCCGCCAGCTTGACGCCGTCGGGCGCCGGGTAGTGCGGAACGGCCTCGTGGACGCTCGCGGCCAGCCGCTCGTACACCTCGGGCGCAACCACCGGGTTGGTGAAGAACGACCCCACGCTCCAGGTGTCGTGGTCGTCCGGGTCGAGCACCATGCCCTTGCGGCCTCGCAGCGTCAAAACCGCCTCGCGGACCGCCCGCGGATCGGCCCGCTCACCGCCGCTCAGCCCCAGCGCGGCGGCCAGTTCGCCGTAGCGCAGCGGCGCACTGCGGCCCGATGCGTCCAGGGCGAACTCGACTTCCAGTACCACCCAAGGGGTTTCGGGCGCAGCCTGTTTGAACACGCTGGTGCGGTAGCCGAAGCCGAGCTCGCCGGCCGGCACCCAGCGCACCTGCCCGCTGCCGCGGTCCAGTACCCGGACCCGGGTGATGGTGTCGGAGACTTCCGCACCGTAGGCTCCGACGTTTTGCACCGGGGTGGCCCCGGCCGACCCGGGAATCCCGGACAGGCATTCCAGGCCGCCCAGACCGTGCTCAATGGCGCTGACCACGACGTCGTCCCACACCGCCCCCGCCTCGGCGCGCACCAGGGCGCCGTCGATGGTGATCGCGCTGTTGGCCAACCGAACGGCGGTCAGGTCGGCGCAGGTGTCGGCGATCACCAGGTTGGACCCGCCGGCGAACACCAGCACCGGGGCATGTTCTCCCGCAAGGCTTTCGGCATCCGCCCCCCGCACCGCGGCGATCACCTGTTCGGTGCTGGCGCAGGTGATCAGGCGGCGCGCGACCGGCCCCACCCGCAACGTCGTCAGCGGCGCGAGCGACACCGCCTCGGCGACATGCGCGCCGGCGAATGTCGAGCCGGCATCGCTGGATTTCATGGCCCGTAACGGTAGCCTCACCTGCTATGCCGCGTTCATTCGACTTGTCGGCCGACTACGACGGCAGCGTTGAAGAGGTGCATCGGGCGTTCACGGACGAGACCTATTGGCGGGCACGGCTGGCCGGGTCCGGTGTCGACCTCGCCACGCTGGAATCGATGCGGGTCGGCGGTGAAGCCGGGGACGACGACACCGTCGAGGTCGTCACCGTGCAGGTGATCCACAGTCACAAGTTGCCGGGGATGGTCACGCAGTTGCACAGCGGCGACCTCCGCATCAGGCGCGAGGAGATCTGGGGACCCGTCGCGGACGGCGCCGCGCAGGGCTTGGTCGTCGGCTCGATATTGGACGCCCCGGTGAAACTGAAGGGCACCGCCGCGCTCTCGACAATCGTGGAGACGGGCGGTGCCCGACTGACCTTCCGGGCCACCGTCCAGGTACGCGTCCCGATCATCGGCGGCAAGCTGGAGAACATCATCGGCACCCGACTGGCCGAGCTGGTGGCAGCGGAGCAGCGGTTCACCACGGAGTGGATCGCCAACACGGCCTAAGGACGCCGAGCCTAAGCTGGCGCCCATGCGAATCGCGTTGGCGCAGATCCTCAGCGGCACCGACCCGGCCGCCAACTTGGAGCTGGTGCGCGAGTACAGCGGCCGGGCCGCCGACGCCGGCGCGAAGCTGGTGGTGTTCCCGGAGGCGACCATGTGCCGGTTCGGCGTTCCGCTGGCGCCGATCGCCGAACCGGTCGACGGGCCGTGGGCGGCCGGGGTGCGGGGCGTCGCGGCCGATTGCGGCATCACGGTGGTTGCCGGCATGTTCACCCCGGCCGGGGACGGCCGGGTGAAGAACACGCTGATCGCGGCCGGTCCGGGCAGTCCCAACGAGCCGGACACGCACTACGACAAGATCCATCTCTACGACGCCTTCGGCTTCACCGAGTCACGCACCGTCGCACCCGGCCGCGAGCCGGTGGTGATCACGGTCGCCGGCGTGGGGGTGGGGCTGACGGTCTGCTACGACATCCGCTTCCCGGCCCTGTACACCGAGCTGGCCCGCCGCGGCGCCCAGCTGATCGCCGTCTGCGCATCGTGGGGCGCGGGGCCCGGCAAGCTCGACCAGTGGACGCTCTTGGCGCGGGCCCGCGCGCTCGATTCGATGAGCTACGTCGCCGCGGCCGGCCAGGCCGACCCGGGCGAGTCTCTGACCGGGTCGGGCGCGCCCACCGGGGTCGGCGGCAGCCTGGTGGCCTCCCCGTTCGGCGAGGTCGTCGCGTCGGCCGGCTCCGCGCCGCAGTTGGTGCTGGCCGA
>NZ_LZIE01000075.1:0-87440 GCF_001667155.1 Mycobacterium sp. 852002-53434_SCH5985345 | reverse complement strand
GCGGGGCCGATATCGGGCTGGCCTTCGACGGGGACGCCGACCGCTGCTTCGTCGTCGACGAACGCGGCCGGGGCGTGTCGCCCTCGACGGTGACCAGCCTGGTGGCCGCCCGCGAGCTGGGGCGCGAGATCGGCGCCACCATCATCCACAACGTGATCACGTCGCGGGCGGTGCCCGAGCTGGTCACCGAACGCGGCGGCACGCCGCTGCGCTCGCGCGTCGGGCACTCCTATATCAAGGCGATGATGGCCGACACCGGCGCCATCTTCGGCGGCGAACACTCGGCGCACTATTACTTCCGCGACTTCTGGGGTGCGGACTCCGGAATGCTCGCCGCGTTGCATGTGCTGGCCGCCCTCGGCGAGCAGGACCGGCCGCTGTCGGAGTTGACCGCCGACTACCAGCGCTACGAATCCTCCGGCGAGATCAACTTCACGGTGGCCGACGCCGCGCTGTGCACGGAGGCGGTGCTGAAGTCCTTCGGCAGCCGGATCCACTCCATCGACCACGTGGACGGGGTGACGGTCGACCTGGGCGACGGCAGCTGGTTCAACCTGCGCAGCTCCAACACCGAGCCGTTGCTGCGGCTCAACGTGGAGGCGCGCAGCACCGAGGACGTCGACGCGGTGGTCGCCCAGATCAGTGGGCAGATCCACGCGCAGTCGGCGCCCGCCGGGGCCGCGCCGTGAGCGCGGTCCGGGCGATCGATCTGGAGGACACCGAGGGCCTGCTGGCCGCCGACCGGGATGGCCTGCTGCGCTCGGCGTCGTCGGCCGGCGCGCAGGTGCGCGCGGTTGCCGCCGCCGTCGACGAGGGCGCGCTGGATGCGCTACGGGCCGACGACCGACCGCGCAGCCTGATCTGGGTCGCCGGTCGCGGGGCCGCCGAAACCGCCGGCGCCATGGTGGTCGCGACGGTGGGCGGTGCGGCGTCCGAGCCGATCGTGCAGACGGCCGAGGTTCCGCCGTGGATCGGCCCGCTCGATGTGTTGATCGTCGCGGGCGACGACCCCGGCGACCCGGCGCTGGTCACCGCCGCCGCGACCGGGGCACGCCGCGGGGCGCGGGTCGTCGTCGTTTCGCCCTACGAGGGTCCGTTGCGGGATGCCACGGCCGGCCGGGCGGCGGTGCTGGCGCCGCGGCTTCCGCTCCCGGACGAGTTCGGGTTGTGCCGCTACCTGGCCGCCGGCCTGGCCGTGATGCAAAGCGTGGACCAGCGACCCGGCATCGACCTGGGCGCGCTGGCCGACCAGTTGGACGCCGAGGCGCTGCGCAACAGCGCGGCCCGCGAACTGTTCACCAACCCGGCCAAGACGATTGCGGCGCGCATCGCCGACCGACAGGTGGCGCTGGCCGGCGACTGCGCCGCGACGCTGGCGCTGGCCCGGCATGGCAGTTCGGTCCTGCTGCGGATCGCCCACCAGGTGGTCGGCGCCACCGGATTGTCGGATGCGGTAGTCGCGCTTCGCGCCGGGGTGTCCGGCGGCTTCCGGGACCCCGCCGAAGCGCTGTTCCACGACGAACAGATCGACGGGCCGCTGCCCGCGCGCCCGCTGGTGCTGGCGCTCACCTTGTCCGCCGAACAACCGGTCGTGGCGGCCCGGACCGCCGGGCTTGACGACGTGTATCTGATCGCCGCCGAAGATGTGCCGGACGGGCCCGGCGGCTCGGCGGGCTCGACGGTCGCGCCGGCGTTGGGTGGCGCCATCAGCGCAGAGCAGCAACTGGCAGTATTGGCCGTTCGACTGGAGATGGCCGCGGTTTACGCGCGGCTGGTGCGGGGATAGATAGAACAGTGGAACTGCTTCGCGGAGCCTTGAGGACCTACGCCTGGGGATCGCGTACCGCCATAGCGGAGTTCACCGGGCGTGCGGTTCCGGCCGCTCATCCTGAGGCCGAGCTCTGGTTCGGCGCGCACCCGGGCGACCCGGCCTGGCTGGAAACCGACGCGGGCGAGGTGTCCTTGCTCGACGCGCTGGTCGCCGACCCGGAAGGGCAGCTCGGCCCCGGGGCGCGCGCCCGGTTCGGTGACGTGTTGCCGTTTCTGGTGAAGGTCCTCGCGGCCGACGAGCCGCTGTCCCTGCAGGCCCACCCGAGCGCGGCGCAGGCGGCCGAGGGTTACCTGCGTGAGGAGCGGCTGGGCATTCCGCTGTCCTCCCCGGTGCGCAACTACCGCGACACCTCGCACAAACCCGAGCTGCTGGTGGCGCTGCAGCCGTTCGAGGCGCTGGCCGGATTCCGGCAGGCCTCCCGCACCGTCGAGCTGCTGCGGGCCCTGGCCGTCTCCGACCTCGACCCCTTCATCGACTTGCTCAGCGACCAGTCCGACGCCGACGGCCTGCGCGCGCTGTTCACCACCTGGATCACCGCACCGCAGCCCGACATCGACGTGCTGGTGCCGGCCGTGTTGGACGGTGCCATCCAGTACATCAGCTCCGGCGCAACGGAATTCGCCGGGGAGGTCAAGACGGTGCTGGAGCTCGGGGAACGCTATCCGGGCGACGCCGGGGTGCTGGCGGCCTTGTTGCTGAACCGCATCACCCTGGCCCCGGGCGAGGCGATCTTCGTGTCGGCCGGCAGCCTGCACACCTACCTGCGGGGCTTCGCCGTCGAGGTCATGGCCAACTCCGACAACGTGTTACGCGGCGGCCTGACCCCCAAGCACGTCGACGTCCCCGAGCTGCTGCGGGTGCTGAACTTCACGCCGACCACCGAGGCCCAGGTGCGGCCCCACATCCGCCGCGAGGGCTTCGGCCTGATCTACGAGACCCCGGCCGACGAGTTCGCGGTCGCGCTGCTCGAACTCGACGGCGACTATCTGGGCCACGAGGTCGACGCCTCGTGCAGCCACGAGGGTCCGCAGATCCTGCTGTGCGCCGAGGGCTGCACGACCGTGCACGGCAAGTCCGGGTCGCTGACCCTGCAGCGGGGGATGGCCGCCTGGGTGGCGGCCGACGACGCCCCGATCCGGCTGGTCGCGCGCGAGCCCACCAAGCTGTTCAGGGCGACTGTAGGGCTGTAACGGCCCGCCGGTCCTTCGCGGCCTGACGGCGCTCGCCCAGCCACAGCCGCAGGTTGTGCGCGATGGTGCGTCCGACGATGCGCGGCGGCGGAACCATGTAGAGGCTGTCGAGCAGCGAGAAGCGGCGCAAAAACCATTCCGCCAGAACCGGATCGGTTTCCGCGGCCCCCAGGAACTGGTCGAACAGCGCACCGGAGGGCCGCCACCACCAGGGGATGGGCCCCTTGGTGCCGGCGTGGTGGAAAGTGACGTCGCCGATGGCGTTCATCGTCCACACCGGAAACGTGCTCTTGGCCGTCGCTCGGTTCAATGCGACGGCCACCTCGTCGTCCGGCAACTGCAGGGCGCGGCGTAGGTGACCGGCCTGCAGCGAGGTCATTGTCATGCCCTGCCCGAAGGTGGGGTTGAAGCTGGCGACGGCGTCGCCGAAAGGGATGATGCCCGCCGGCAAGCGGTCCAGCTTGTCGTAGCGGCGCCACTTGCTGGCCGGGAAGGCGTGGAACGCGGGCTCCCCGATGGGGTCGGCCTGCTTCAGCGCCGCGTTGACATGCGCCGGGACCAGCTCTTCGGCCAGTTCCAGCATCTCGGGAAAGGTCTGCGGCGGCTTGACGTTGGCCACCCCGAAGGTGGTCAGCACCCAGGTCCCGTCCTCGTAACACAGCATGCCCAGCCCCAGCGACTTGTCGTGTGAGGCGCCGGCGACCACCACCTTCTCGGCGATCAGGCCTTCGGGGATGCGGAACTGCTGGGTGGCGTAGTAGATGCCGATGTCGAGCAGGTCTTCCCTGGGGCGCTCGTACCCCCACTGCTCCAGCCACACCGGCAGCCGGGTGCCCCGCCCGGCCGCGTCGACGACTAGGTCGGCCCCGACGAATTCCGGTTCGCCGCCGTCGGCGGGATCCAGCACCACCCCGGTCACCCGCTGGCGCGCCGGATCGAACCGCGGTTCGGTCACGGAGCGGCGCGCCATTGTGACGTTGTCCGTGTTCTGGACTCGTTTGCGCAACTGCCACTCCAGGTGCGGGCGGCTGGGCACGTAGGCGGTGAATTCGTCGCGCAGGGTGTGCGCCGTCCCGAGCACGTGGCCCGCGGCGCCGAGGTGGATGCAGTCGGGCCTGTTCTCCAGAATCGGCACGCCGGCGGCCACCATGTCTTCCAGCAGCCCGGGGAACAGGCTCTCGAACTCCATTGCGCCGCGGGCCATCAGCATGTGTAGGTGCCGGTCCTGGGGGACCGTCGCCCGGTTCGTCGGTGTGCTCGGCAAGTCGTCGCGTTCGTAGACGGTGACGCGCGAATACGTATCCGAGAGCACCCGTGCGGCGCACAGGCCGGCGATGCTGCCCCCGATGACCACCGCATGGTCCCTGGTGTTTGCTTTGGTGTCCGGCATCTCGGCAGAGTACCCAGTACTGTCACGGACCAATGGGTCCCAGTGAATGGGAAAGGGCGGCGGATGGCCAACCGATGGCGCATGAAGTCGGTAGAACAATCGATCGCCGACACCGACGAGCCAGACACCCGGCTACGCAAGGAACTGACCTGGTTCGACCTGGTCGTTTTCGGGGTCGCCGTGGTGATCGGCGCCGGGATCTTCACGGTGACCGCGTCGACGACCGGCGACATCACCGGCCCCGCGATCTGGATTTCGTTCATCATCGCCGCGGTCACCTGCGCGCTGGCGGCCCTGTGCTACGCCGAGTTCGCCTCGACGCTGCCCGTCGCGGGCAGCGCCTACACCTTCTCGTATGCCACGTTCGGGGAGTTCCTGGCCTGGATCATCGGCTGGAATTTGCTGCTGGAGCTGTCGATCGGCGCGGCGGTGGTGGCGAAGGGCTGGTCGAGCTACCTGGGCAATGTGTTCGGATTCGCCGGCGGCACAAGCAGCCTCGGGTCTTTCGATCTGGACTGGGGCGCGCTGCTCATCGTCGCGGGGGTGGCCACCCTGATCGCCCTGGGGACCAAGCTGTCGTCGAGGTTCTCCGCGATCATCACCGGCATCAAGGTCTCGGTGGTGCTGTTGGTCGTGGTGGTCGGCGCCTTCTACATCAAGTCCTCCAACTTTTCGCCGTTCATTCCCAAGCCCGAAGCCGGGCACGAGGCCTCGGGCGTCAACCAGTCGGTGCTGTCGCTGCTCACCGGGGCGCACAGCAGCCACTACGGCTGGTACGGCGTGCTGGCGGGCGCATCGATTGTGTTCTTCGCGTTCATCGGGTTCGACATCGTCGCGACCATGGCCGAGGAGACCAAGCGGCCCCAGCGCGACGTTCCGCGGGGGATCCTCGCGTCGCTGGCGATCGTGACCGTGCTCTACGTGGCCGTCTCGGTGGTGCTGTCCGGGATGGTCTCCTACACCCAGCTCAAGACCGTCCCCGGCCACAAGCCGGCGAATCTGGCCACGGCGTTCACGGCGAACGGAATCCACTGGGCCAGCAAGATCATCGCGATCGGGGCGCTGGCCGGACTGACCACCGTGGTGATGGTGTTGATGCTCGGCCAGTGCCGGGTGCTGTTCGCGATGGCGCGCGACGGGCTGTTGCCGCGTCAGCTGGCGAAGACCGGCTCGCGCGGCACCCCGGTGCGGATCACCGTGCTCGTCGCGCTGGTGGTGGCCGTCACGGCGTCGGTGTTCCCGATCGCCAAGCTCGAGGAGATGGTCAACGT
This sequence comes from Mycobacterium sp. 852002-53434_SCH5985345, assembly GCF_001667155.1. Taxonomy (NCBI): domain Bacteria; kingdom Bacillati; phylum Actinomycetota; class Actinomycetes; order Mycobacteriales; family Mycobacteriaceae; genus Mycobacterium; species Mycobacterium sp. 852002-53434_SCH5985345. Next base: position 81,758 of record NZ_LZIE01000075.1, on the reverse strand, counting down.
CGGAACGTTGTTCGCGTTCATCCTGGTCTCGGCCGGCGTCATGGTGCTGCGCCGCACCCGCCCCGACTTGGAGCGCGGCTTCCGGGCCCCCTGGGTTCCGGCCCTGCCGATCGCCTCGATCTGCGCGTGCGTGTGGCTGATGGTCAACCTCACCGCGCTGACCTGGGTGCGGTTCGGCGTCTGGCTGGTGGTGGGAACCGCGATCTACGCCGGCTACGGATACCGGCATTCGGTGCAGGGCCGCCGCGAGTCGGAGGGCGTCGAAGCGCCGGCGGGTGCCGAGCCCGGCGCCGTGCCCTAAACGGTCAGCTTTACAAAATGACGTCTTGTGTCTAGACACGAGACGCATATGGCGATATTGTCAATCTCCCACGTGGTGTGACTCACAAGGAGGTTTGGCATATGACCACATTCGAACCGCAGGTGACGCCCGAAGCGGCCGACCCGCCCGTCTGGCGCGACAAGAAGCGGCGCCTCTGGCTGATGGGGCTGATCGCGCCGACTGCGTTGTTCGTGGTGCTGCCGCTGGTCTGGGGGATGAACCGACTCGGCTGGCAGACCGGCTCCCAGGCGCTGCTGTGGATCGGTCCGATCCTGGTGTACGTCCTGCTGCCGATCCTGGACCTGCGTTTCGGGCCCGACGGGCAGAATCCGCCCGACGAGGTGATGGAGCAGCTGGAGAACGACAAGTACTACCGCTACTGCACCTATATCTTCATCCCGTTCCAGTACCTCAGCGTGGTCTTCGGCGCCTACCTGTTCACCGCTTCGAACCTGAGCTGGCTGGGCTACGACGGCGCGCTGGGCTGGGCGGGCAAGCTGGGCGTGGCGCTGTCGGTCGGCGTCCTCGGCGGCGTGGGCATCAACACCGCCCACGAGATGGGCCATAAGAAGGATGCGCTGGAGCGGTGGCTGTCCAAGATCACCCTGGCGCAGACCTGCTACGGCCACTTCTACATCGAGCACAACCGCGGCCACCACGTGCGGGTGTCCACGCCGGAAGACCCGGCGTCGGCCCGCTTCGGAGAGACCTTCTGGGAGTTCTTGCCGCGCAGCGTCTTCGGCAGCCTGCGCTCGTCGCTGCGGCTGGAGGCCCAGCGCCTGCGCCGGCAAGACAAGAACCCGTGGAACCCGGTGACGTATCTGTCCAACGACGTGCTCAACGCCTGGCTGCTGTCGATCGTGTTGTGGGGAGTGCTGATCGCGGTCTTCGGCCCGGCGCTCATCCCGTTCGTGATCATCCAGGCCGTCTTCGGCTTCAGCCTGCTCGAGGCCGTCAACTATCTCGAGCACTACGGGCTGCTGCGGCAGAAGAACGCCAACGGTCGCTACGAGCGTTGCGCGCCGGTGCACAGCTGGAACTCCGACCACGTCGTCACCAACCTGTTCCTGTACCACCTGCAACGGCACAGCGATCACCACGCCAACCCCACGCGCCGCTACCAGACGCTGCGCAGCATGGAGGGGGCGCCCAACCTGCCGAGCGGGTACGCGTCGATGATCTCGCTGACCTACATCCCGCCGCTGTGGCGCAAGGTGATGGACCACCGGGTGCTGGAGCACTACGACGGCGACATCAGCAAGGTCAACATCCACCCGCGGATGCGCGAGCGGGTGCTGGCGCGCTACGGGGTGCGCGCATGATCGCCTACCGCTGCCCGGGTTGCGACTACATCTACGACGAAGCGAAAGGCGCCCCGCGGGAAGGCTTTCCGGCGGGCACGCCCTTCAGCGACATCCCCGACGACTGGTGCTGCCCCGATTGCGCGGTGCGCGAGAAGGCCGACTTCCAGGAGATAGGAGTGAATCAGTGACCGACTACAAGCTCTTCATCTGCGTGCAGTGCGGGTTCGAGTACGACGAGGCCAAGGGCTGGCCGGAAGACGGCATCGCGCCCGGAACCCGCTGGGACGACATCCCGGAGGACTGGAGCTGCCCGGATTGCGGCGCCGCGAAATCCGACTTCGAGATGGTGGAGATCGCCCGTTCGTGATCGCCACGAACACGGTTGAAGAAGCGGAAACGGTCGCGAAAGCAGCTATTGTCGCGCCTGTGAAGCGGATGCCGTACCCCGAGGCGTCGCGCGTCCTGCTGCGCGACTCGGTGCTGGACGCCATGCGCGAGTTGCTGGGGACCCGCGACTGGTCCGCCATCACGCTGTCGGACGTGGCCCGCGCCGCGGGCATCAGCCGGCAGACCATCTACAACGAGTTCGGGTCGCGGCAGGGCCTGGCGCAGGGTTACGCCCTGCGCCTGGCCGATCGCCTCGTCGACGCGGTCGGGGCCGCGATCGAGGCCAACGTCGGCAACATCTATGAAGCGTTCCTGCAGGGCTTTCGCGCCTTCTTCGCGGAGTCGGCGGCCGACCCGCTGGTGATCTCCCTGCTGACCGGTGTCGCCAAGCCGGACCTGCTGCAGATCATCACCACCGACAGCGGACCCATCATCACGCGGGCGTCGGAACGGCTGAGTGCGGCATTCACCCAAAGCTGGGTGGCCACCAGTGACGAGGACGCCGGCGTGCTCGCGCGCGCCATCGTGCGGCTGGCGATGAGCTACGTGTCGATGCCGCCCGAGGCCGACCACGACGTCGCGGCGGACCTGGCCCGGCTGATGACGCCGTTCGCGGAACGTCACGGCGTCGTCAACGTGCCCTGACGCCTGCTGCCCCCGCGGCCGCCGACTACAGTGGCGCAAGAGCGCATACCTAAGCTAAGTAATCCTCTTGGACCCTAAGCCGCAGAAGGAATGAGATTTATGACGACGACCGAAAGTTCGCTGACCGCCGACGTCCGCAACGGCATCGATTTCAAGGTCGCCGACCTGTCGTTGGCGGACTATGGTCGCCGGGACATCGAGCTCTCCGAGCAGGAGATGCCGGGTCTGATGTCGCTGCGCCGCGAGTACGCCGAAGTGCAACCGCTCAAGGGGGCGCGGGTCTCGGGCTCGCTGCACATGACCGTGCAGACCGCGGTCCTCATCGAGACCCTCGTCTCGCTGGGCGCGCAGGTCCGGTGGGCGTCGTGCAACATCTTCTCCACCCAGGACCACGCCGCCGCCGCGGTGGTCGTCGGCCCGCACGGCACACCCGAGGAGCCCAAGGGCGTCCCGGTGTTCGCCTGGAAGGGCGAGACGCTGGAGGAGTACTGGTGGGCGGCCGAGCAGATGCTCACCTGGCCGGACGAGCCGGCCAACATGATCCTCGACGACGGCGGCGACGCCACCATGCTGGTGCTGCGCGGCGCGCAGTACGAGAAGGCCGGCGTGGTGCCCCCGGCGGAGGACGACGACCCCACCGAGTGGAAGGTCTTCCTGGAGCTGCTGCGCAAGCGCTTCGAGACCGACAAGGACAAGTGGACCAAGATCTCCGAGTCGGTCAAGGGTGTCACCGAGGAGACCACCACCGGCGTGCTGCGCCTGTACCAGTTCGCCGCGGCCGGTGACCTGGCGTTCCCGGCGATCAACGTCAACGACTCGGTGACCAAGTCCAAGTTCGACAACAAGTACGGCTGCCGGCACTCCCTGATCGACGGGATCAACCGCGGCACCGACGTGCTCATCGGCGGCAAGAAGGTGCTGGTCTGCGGCTACGGCGACGTGGGCAAGGGCTGCGCCGAGTCGGTCAAGGGCCAGGGGGCGCGCGTCGTCGTCACCGAGATCGACCCGATCAACGCCCTGCAGGCCCTGATGGAGGGCTACGACGTCGAGACGGTCGAGGACGCGATCGGCCAGGCGGACATCGTCATCACCGCCACCGGTAACAAGGACATCATCACCCTCGAGCACATGAAGGCGATGAAAGACTATGCGGTGCTGGGCAACATCGGGCACTTCGACAACGAGATCCAGGTCGCCCAACTGGAGCGCTCGGGCGCGACCAAGACGAACATCCGGCCGCAGGTCGACGTGTGGACGTTCAAGGACAGCGGCAAGTCGATCATCCTGCTGTCCGAGGGGCGGCTGCTGAACCTGGGTAACGCCACCGGCCACCCGTCGTTTGTGATGAGCAACAGCTTCTCCAACCAGGTGATCGCCCAGATCGAGCTGTGGACCAAGAACGACGAATACGACAACGAGGTCTACCGGCTGCCCAAGCACCTCGACGAGAAGGTGGCCCGCATCCACGTCGAGGCGCTCGGCGGCAAGCTGACCAAGCTCACCAAGGAGCAGGCCGAGTACATCGGCGTCGACGTTGACGGCCCCTACAAGGCCGACCACTACCGCTACTGAGCCGGGTCGCTCTGCCGAACGTGAAACTAGTTTCACGTTCGGCACCGAGTGTGAAAGTAACTTCACGCTCGTCGGCCCGATAGGCTCGGCGCCGTGCTGATCGCGATCGAAGGGGTCGACGGCGCGGGCAAGCGGACGCTGTCCGACGGACTTCGCAGAGCCTTCGAGGCGGCTGGGAAGTCGGTGGCGATCGTGGCGTTCCCGCGCTACGGGAAATCGGTCACCGCCGACGTCGCGGCCGAGGCCCTGCACGGCCAGCACGGTGATCTCGCGTCATCGGTATATGCGATGGCGTTGCTGTTCGCCCTCGACCGGGCGGGCGCCGTGGAGGACATCGAGGCCCTGCGCCGCGACCACGACGTGGTCATCATGGATCGCTACGTCGCATCCAACGCGGCCTACAGCGCCGCGCGCCTGCACGAGGACGCGGGCGGGGCGGCGGCCGCCTGGGTGCTCGAGCTGGAGTACCGGCGGCTCGGGCTGCCCGCCCCCGACTGGCAGGTGCTGCTGGCGGTGCCGGCCGAGCTGGCCGGGCAGCGCGCCCGCAGCCGGGCGGAGTCCGACCCTGGCCGGGCGCGCGACAGCTACGAACGCGACCACGAACTGCAGCTGCGCACGGGCGCGGTCTACGCCGAGCTGGCCGCCGCGGGCTGGGGCGGACCCTGGCTGGTCGCCGACGCGCAGGTCGATCCGGACCGGCTGGCCGCGACCCTCATCGGCGCCAAAGAGGTCCCCGCAACCGCCCGGGAGGGCACGCCGGGGGCGTCGAGCACCGGAATTTGACCGAATTTGCATCCATTTTTGCGGCTCGGCGCAAGAAACACCCGTGTGGCGCGCCGGGTTTGTCCTGATCTGGTGACACCATGGACTCCATGAGGCAAAGGATCTTAGTCGTCGATGACGACGCTTCGCTCGCCGAGATGCTCACCATCGTGTTGCGTGGGGAGGGTTTCGACACCGCGGTCATCGGTGACGGCACCCAGGCCCTGACTGCGGTGCGCGAACTGCGCCCCGATCTGGTGTTGTTGGACCTGATGCTGCCGGGCATGAACGGCATCGACGTCTGTCGCGTGCTGCGCTCCGATTCGGGCGTGCCGATCGTGATGCTCACCGCCAAGACCGACACCGTCGACGTGGTCCTCGGCCTCGAGTCGGGCGCCGACGACTACATCATGAAGCCGTTCAAGCCCAAGGAGCTGGTGGCCCGGGTGCGCGCGCGGCTGCGGCGCAATGACGACGAGCCGGCCGAGATGCTGTCCATCGCCGACGTCGAGATCGACGTGCCGGCGCACAAGGTGACCCGCAACGGCGAGCAGATTTCCCTCACGCCGCTGGAATTCGACCTGCTGGTCGCGTTGGCGCGCAAACCGCGGCAGGTGTTTACTCGTGATGTGCTGCTCGAACAGGTGTGGGGCTACCGTCACCCAGCGGACACCCGCTTGGTGAACGTGCATGTCCAGCGTCTGCGGGCCAAGGTTGAGAAAGACCCTGAGAACCCGACCGTGGTATTGACCGTTCGAGGAGTGGGTTACAAGGCCGGACCTCCGTGATCCGCATCGGAGACGATGCAGAACGGAGCGATGCTGAGGAGCGCCGTCATTGATCTGGGGCTCCCGGCGACGCACTCGGAGCCGTTGGGGGCGCTCCGGCCCCATGACTCGCGGCGTGGGTGCGGTGAGTCGAGCCGTTGCCGTTGCGTGGCGCCGGTCGTTGCAGCTGCGTGTCGTGGCGCTGACGCTCGGGTTGTCCCTGGCGGTGATCCTGGCGCTCGGCTTCGTGTTGACCAGCCAGGTCACCAACCGGGTTCTCGACGTCAAAGTCAAGGCCGGCATCGAACAGATCGAGCGCGCGCGCACCACCGTCGGCGGGATCGTTAGCGGCGAGGAGACGCGCTCGCTGGACAGCAGCCTGCAGCTGGCCCGCAACACGTTGACTTCCAAGACCGACCCCGCGTCGGGCGCCGGGTTGGCCGGAGCGTTCGACGCGGTGCTGATCGTGCCGGGCGACGGGCCGCGCGCGGCGACCACGGCCGGGCCCGTCGACCAGGTGCCGAATTCCCTGCGCGGCTTCGTCAAGGCCGGGCAGGCGTCGTACCAGTACGCCACCGTGCACACCGACGGCTTTTCCGGTCCGGCGCTGGTCATGGGCACGCCCGCGTCGTCCCAGGTTGCCAACTTGGAGCTGTACCTGATCTTCCCGTTGAAGAACGAGCAGGCCACCATCACGCTGGTGCGCGGCACCATGATCACCGGCGGCGCCGTCCTGCTGGTGCTGCTCGCCGGGATCGCGCTGCTGGTCTCGCGCCAGGTGGTGGTGCCGGTGCGGTCGGCGTCGCGGATCGCCGAACGCTTCGCCGAGGGGCACCTGTCCGAACGGATGCCGGTGCGCGGCGAAGACGACATGGCCCGGCTGGCGGTGTCGTTCAACGACATGGCCGAGAGCCTGTCGCGCCAGATCACCCAACTCGAGGAGTTCGGCAACCTGCAGCGCCGGTTCACCTCCGACGTCAGCCACGAACTGCGCACCCCGCTGACCACCGTGCGGATGGCCGCCGACCTCATCTATGACCACAGCGCCGACCTCGACCCCACGCTGGCGCGGTCCACCGAGCTGATGGTGAACGAGCTGGACCGGTTCGAGTCGCTGCTCAACGACCTGCTGGAAATCTCCCGGCACGACGCGGGTGTGGCCGAGTTGTCCGTCGAGGCAGTGGATCTGCGCATCACCGTGCAAAGCGCGCTGAGCAACGTGGGCCACCTGGCCGAAGAGGCCGGCATCGAGCTGCTCGTCGACCTGCCCGACCAGGAGGTGATCGCCGAGGTCGACACCCGGCGGGTGGAGCGGATCCTGCGCAACCTGATCGCCAACGCCATCGACCACGCCGAACACAAGCCCGTGCAGATCCGGATGGGCGCCGACGAGGACACCGTCGCCGTCACCGTCCGCGACTACGGGGTGGGGCTGCGGCCCGGCGAGGAGAAGCTGGTGTTCAGCCGGTTCTGGCGCGCCGACCCGTCGCGGGTGCGCCGGTCCGGCGGCACCGGCCTTGGCCTCGCGATCAGCGTGGAGGATGCGCGCCTGCACCAGGGCCGGCTGGAGGCCTGGGGCGAGCCGGGCGAGGGCTCGTGCTTCCGGCTCACACTTCCGCTGGTTCGCGGCCACAAGGTCACCACCAGCCCGCTGCCCATGAAGCCCATTCCGCCGACCGCCGGCGCGAATCCGGCGGGCCCGCCAACCGCGAAAGACCGCTCGCGCCAACGTGAACACGCCGAGAGGAGCGGGTGATGCGGCGCCTGCTCGGGTTGTTGCTGGTGGCGCTGCTGCTGGGCGGCTGCGCGGGGGTGCCCAGCTCGTCGGCGCCTCAAGCCATCGGCACCGTCGAACGGCCGGCCCCGTCGAATCTGCCCAAGCCGACGCCGGGCATGGACCCCGATGTGTTGCTGCGCGAATTCCTCAAGGCCACAGCCGATCCCGCGAACCGGCATCTGGCGGCCCGGCAATTCCTCACCCAGTCGGCGTCCAACGCGTGGGACGACGCCGGTAGCGCGCTGCTGATCGACCACGTGGTGTTCGTGGAAACCCGTGCCGCCGAACGTGTTTCGGCGACCATGCGGGCGGACATCCTGGGATCGCTGTCGGACATGGGGGTGTTCGAAACCGCCGAGGGGGTACTGCCCGACCCGGGCCCGATCGAGTTGGTCAAGACCTCGGGCGGGTGGCGGATCGACCGCCTGCCCAACGGGGTCTTCCTGGACTGGCAGCAGTTTCAGTCCACCTACAAGCGCAACACCCTGTACTTCGCCGACCCCACCGGCAAGACCGTGGTCCCCGATCCGCGCTACGTCGCGGTCGCCGACCACGATCAGTTGGCCACCGAGCTGGTGTCCAAGATGATCGCGGGGCCGCGGCCGGAGATGGCTCACACGGTCCGCAACCTGCTCGCCCCACCGCTCCGGCTGCGCGGACCGGTGACCCGCGCCGACGGCGGCAAGAACGGGATCGGGCGCGGCTACGGCGGCGCGCGCATCGATCTGGAGAAGCTGTCCACCACCGATCCGCACAGCCGGCAACTGCTTGCCGCGCAGATCATTTGGACGCTCGCCAGGGCCGATATCCGGGGTCCCTACGTCATCAACGCCGACGGTGCGCCGCTGGACGACCGGTTCGCCGAGGGGTGGACGACCTCCGACGTCGCCGCCACCGACCCGGGCGTGGCGGACGGCGCGGGCGCCGGGCTGCATGCCCTGGTGAACGGCTCGCTGGTCGGCCTGGACGGACAGCGCATCAGCAACGTGCCGGGGGCCTTCGGGCGGATGGGGGATCAGACCGGGGCCGCACTGTCGCGCAGCGGGCGGCAGGTGGCGTCCGTCGTCACGCTGCACCGCGGCGCCCCGGACGAGGCGGCGTCGCTGTGGATCGGTGACCTCGGCGGCGAAGCGGTCCAGTCCGCCGACGGGCACAGCCTGTCGCGGCCGAGTTGGTCGTTGGACGACGCGGTCTGGGTGGTGGTGGACGGCAACAACGTGCTGCGCGCGATCCAGGAGCCGGCGTCGGGGCAACCCGCCCGCATCCCGGTCGATTCCGTCGCGGTGTCCACCCGGTTCCCGGGGCCGATCACCGACCTGCAGCTGTCCCGCGACAGCACGCGCGCCGCGATGGTGATCGGCGGCCAGGTGATCCTGGCCAGCGTCGAGCAGACGCAGGCCGGCCAGTACGCGCTGACCTACCCGCGGCGGCTCGGCTTCGGGCTGGGCAACTCGGTGGTGTCGCTGTCCTGGCGAACCGGCGACGACATCGTGGTGACCCGGACCGACGCCAGCCATCCGGTGTCGTACGTCAACCTCGACGGGGTGAACTCGGACGCGCCCGCCCGGGGTCTGCAGATGCCGGTGATCACGGTCGCGGCCAACCCGTCCACGGTCTACGTCGGCGCACCCCAAGGGGTGCTGCAGTATTCGGCCTCGGCGGCCGAAAGCCAGCAGGGCTGGTCGGAGGTGCCGGGTTTGACGTTGTTCGGCGCGGCGCCGGTGCTGCCGGGCTGAGACGGCCAAGGCCTTGTCGGTCCCGCCCGCGACACTGGCCCCATGCTCGACCTCATCCTGCCGCTGCAGTGCGGCGGCTGCGGGGCGCCGTCGGCCCGATGGTGTGACGCGTGCGCGCGGGAGCTGTCGGTGGCCGCCGACCAACCGCACGTGGTGAACCCCCGGATCGACCCGCAGGTGCCGGTGTTCGCCCTCGGGCGCTACGCCGGCGCGCGCCGGCAAGCGATCCTGGCCCTCAAGGAGCAGGGCCGCGTCGATCTCGTCGGGCCGTTGGCGGTCGCGCTGGCCACCGGCGTGCACCGGCTGCTGTCGTGGGGAATCGTCGAGACCCCGCTGACCGTCGTGCCGGCGCCGACGCGTCGTTCGGCGGCGCGCCGGCGCGGCGGCGACCCGGTCACCCGGCTGGCGCGCACCGCGGTGGGCCGCCACCCGGGCATCGCCGTCACCCCGGCATTGCGGATGCGGGCCCTGGTTCGCGACTCGGTGGGCCTGGGCATCACCGCCCGCGAGCGCAATGTCACGGGGCGGGTGGTGCTGCGCGGAACACCGCCGCGAACCGAGGTTTTGATCGTCGACGACATCGTCACCACCGGGGCGACGGCCCGCGAGTCGGTGCGAGTGCTGGACGCCGCGGGCGTCCGGGCGACCGCCGTGTTGGCGGTCGCTGTCGCGTGAGGCTGTGCGGTCGCCAAGCGGATGTGAAGAACTCGCAACAGCTCAGCGAAATTAGTGGCATGGCGAGGCGAACAAGAGCTAACGTCGAGAACAACGTTAACCAACTCACTGGTCTGCCTCACTGGTCGCGACATTCCCAAAGTTGAGACCCCCACTCGCGGGAAGGGGTGAGTATTCGACACCTTGCATCGGCGAGCACTCTGCGGCGGTGACTTCTCCTAAGGACCGCTCTCCCACCTCGTCGGCGCGTCGTTAGCAAGCCGGGCACGCAGGGCGCGTGCGACGTGAAAGAGAAACGAGTTGTCACGTATGTCAAGGCTATCCGTGGATTCCGGTCAGATTCTCGACCAACCGCCGACGCAAACCGACGGCCAACCTCAACCGACGACCACTGCCGAAGTCGTTTTCAAGGGCCGCAATGTAGAAATTCCCGACCACTACCGGCTGTACGTCTCCCAGAAACTTGCCCGCCTCGAGCGGTTCGATCGCTCCATCTATCTCTTCGATGTCGAGCTCAAACACGCGCCGAACCGGCGCCAGCGCAAATCGTGTCAACGCGTGGAGATCACCGCCCGCGGCCGCGGGCCGGTCAGCCGGGCGGAGGCCTGCGCCGACAGCTTCTATGCGGCGTTCGAGTCCGCGGTGGACAAACTGGAGAACCGGCTGCGTCGCGTCAAGGACCGCCGCAAGGTCCACTACGGCGACAAGACGCCGGTGTCGCTGGCCGCCGCCACGGCGGTCGTCCCGCCGCCGCGGCAGGAACGCATGCCGGAGCCAGCCGTCGACCATGACGGCGCCGACGCCGGCCACGAGCCAGGGCGGATCGTGCGGACAAAGGAGCACCCGGCCACGCCGATGACGGTCGACGACGCGCTCTACGAGATGGAGCTCGTCGGGCACGACTTCTTCTTGTTCCACGACAAGCAGACCGAACGGCCGTGCGTGGTCTACCGCCGGCACGCCTACGACTACGGGCTGATCAGGCTTTCCTGACGGGGCCTTCGGGCGGCGGCCCGCAGCGCCCGGCGGTGCCGCGCTTGCGATCGCCGCTACGACGGCCTTTGGGGGGTTGTCACCTACCATGGGAGTCGCTTAAGAGAAGAGACTCCTACCAACAGGGGACATAGCTGTGCTGTCGAAGTTGCTGCGCCTTGGCGAAGGTCGCATGCTCAAGCGTCTCAAGCGGGTGTCTGACTACGTCAACACCTTGTCCGACGAGGTCGAAAAGCTGACCGACGCGGAGCTGCGGGCCAAGACCGACGAGTTCAAGAAGCGGCACGCCGACGGTGAAAGCCTCGACGACCTGCTGCCCGAGGCGTTCGCGGTGGCCCGCGAGGCGGCCTGGCGGGTGCTCGACCAGCGCCCGTTCGACGTCCAGGTGATGGGCGCCGCGGCGCTGCACTTCGGCAACGTCGCCGAGATGAAGACCGGTGAGGGCAAGACCCTGACCTCGGTGTTGCCGGCCTACCTCAACGGGATCGGCGGCAAGGGCGTGCACGTCGTCACGGTCAACGACTACCTGGCCAAACGCGACAGCGAGTGGATGGGCCGTGTGCACCGCTTCCTCGGCCTGGACGTCGGCGTGATTCTCGCCCAGATGACGCCGGACGAGCGCCGCGTGGCCTACGCCGCCGACATCACCTACGGCACCAACAACGAGTTCGGCTTCGACTACCTGCGCGACAACATGGCGCACTCGCTCGACGACCTGGTGCAGCGCGGGCACAACTTCGCCATCGTCGACGAGGTCGACTCCATCCTGATCGACGAGGCCCGCACCCCGCTGATCATCTCCGGGCCCGCCGACGGGGCCTCCAACTGGTATCTCGAGTTCGCCCGGCTGGCGCCGCTGATGGAAAAGGACGTCCACTACGAGGTGGACCTGCGCAAACGCACCGTCGGCGTGCACGAGCTGGGCGTCGAGTTCGTCGAGGACCAGCTCGGCATCGACAACCTTTACGAGGCCGCCAACTCACCGCTGGTCAGTTACCTCAACAATGCGCTGAAGGCCAAGGAGCTGTTCAACCGCGACAAGGACTACATCGTCCGCGACGGCGAGGTGCTCATCGTCGACGAGTTCACCGGCCGCGTGCTCTATGGCCGCCGCTACAACGAGGGCATGCACCAGGCGATCGAGGCCAAGGAGCACGTCGAGATCAAGGCCGAGAACCAGACGCTGGCCACCATCACGCTGCAGAACTACTTCCGGCTCTACGACAAGCTCGCCGGCATGACCGGTACCGCCCAGACCGAGGCGGCCGAGCTGCACGAGATCTACAAGCTGGGCGTGGTGCCCATCCCGACAAACAAGCCGATGGTCCGCACCGACTGCTCCGACCTCATCTACAAGACCGAGGAAGCCAAGTACATCGCGGTGGTCGACGACGTCGCCGAGCGTTACGAGAAGGGCCAGCCCGTCCTGATCGGTACCACCAGCGTCGAGCGCTCGGAATACCTGTCGCGGCAGTTCCAGAAGCGCCGCGTCCCGCACAACGTGCTCAACGCCAAATACCACGAGCAGGAGGCGACCATCATCGCCGTGGCGGGCCGCCGCGGCGGGGTCACGGTGGCCACCAACATGGCCGGCCGAGGCACCGACATCGTGCTGGGCGGCAACGTCGACTTCCTCACCGACCTGCGGCTGCGCGAGCGTGGCCTCGATCCGGTCGAGACGCCCGAGGAGTACGAGGCGGCCTGGCACGAGGAGCTGCCGCTGGTCAAGGAGGAGGCCGGCAAGGAGGCCGCCGAGGTGGTCGAGGCCGGCGGTCTGTACGTGCTGGGCACCGAGCGTCACGAGTCGCGACGCATCGACAACCAGCTGCGCGGCCGCTCCGGCCGGCAGGGTGACCCGGGCGAGTCGCGCTTCTACCTGTCGCTGGGCGACGAGCTCATGCGCCGGTTCAACGGAGCCGCGCTGGAGGCGATGCTGAACCGGCTGAACCTGCCCGACGACGTGCCGATCGAGGCCAAGATGGTCACCCGGGCGATCAAGAGCGCGCAGACGCAGGTCGAGCAGCAGAACTTCGAGGTCAGAAAGAACGTCCTCAAGTACGACGAGGTGATGAACCAGCAGCGGAAGGTCATCTACGCCGAGCGTCGCCGCATCCTGGAAGGCGAGAACGTCAAGGATCAGGCGCTGGGCATGGTCCGCGACGTGGTCACCGCGTACGTCAACGGCGCGACGGCCGAGGGCTACGCCGAGGATTGGGACCTGGAGGCGTTGTGGACGGCGCTCAAGACGCTGTACCCGGTAGGCATCGAGCACGAGACGTTGATGCGCCTGGACGGTGACTCCGAGCGCGACGACCTCACCCGCGAGGAGTTGCTCGACGAGCTGCTCAAAGACGCCGAACGTGCTTATGCCACAAGGGAAGCCGAGCTCGAAGAGCTCGCGGGCGAGGGCGCGATGCGGCAGCTGGAGCGCAACGTGCTGCTCAACGTCATCGACCGCAAGTGGCGCGAGCACCTCTACGAGATGGACTACCTCAAGGAGGGCATCGGGCTGCGCGCGATGGCGCAGCGCGACCCGCTGGTGGAGTACCAGCGCGAGGGCTACGACATGTTCATGGCAATGCTCGACGGCATGAAAGAGGAGTCGGTCGGCTTCCTGTTCAACGTCACCGTCGAGGCGGTGCCGTCCCCGCAGGTCGCGCCGGTGGAAACGCCCGAGGGGCTCAAGGATCTCGCAACCGCCGCAGACCAGGGCGAGGCCGCCCCGCCCGCGCGGGAAGAGCCCCCAACTCAGTTGCGCGCCAAGGGCATTGACAACGAGGCGCCGGCCATGACCTACTCCGGCCCGTCGGAGGACGGCTCGGCGCAGGTGCAGCGCAACGGTGGCGACGGGAAGGCCCCGGCCGGGGTTCCCGGCGGGGCGAGCCGGCGCGAGCGGCGGGAAGCCGCCCGCCGGCAGGGCCGCGGCGCCAAGCCGCCCAAATCGGTGAAACGGCGCTAGCCCCCACCTTTTCGCGAGTGTGCGGCTGGCTTCACGTTCGGCGCCGAGTGTGCGGCTGGCTTCACGCTCGGCGGGTGCCGGAAAATTTGAGGCCCCAGCACGTACGCGCTGCGCAACGGACTAGTCAAAAATGCCTAGGGCCCGGCTCGCCGAAGATGAGGCAAACGACCTATATCCGAACGTGCCTGGCCGGCGGACACTTAACCCCATGAAGCGATACTTGACGCTTGGTTACGGCGCCGCGGCGTACCTGCTCTTCCTCGCGGCCTTTCTGTATCTCATTGGTTTCGTGGGCAACCTCGTGGTGCCCCGAAGCGTCGACCATGGGCTCGCGGCGCCCGTCGCCGCGGCGATACCGATCAACGTGGCGTTGGTCGTCTTGTTCGGCGTCCAGCACAGCGTGATGGCCCGGCCCGCGTTCAAGCGATGGTGGGCGCGGTTTGTGCCTTCGTCGATCGAGCGCAGCACCTACGTGCTGCTGTCGAGTGTGGTGCTGGCCCTGCTGTACTGGCAGTGGCGAACGATGCCAACGGTCATCTGGGATGTGCGGATGCCGGCGGCCCGCGCGGTGCTGTGGGCGCTGTTCTGGCTCGGCTGGGCGATTGCGCTGCTGGCGACGTTCCTGATCAACCATTTCGATTTGTTCGGGCTCCGGCAGGTATATCTGGCGTCGCGCCAAAAGCCTTACACCAGCGTGGAATTCCGCGTACGACTGCTCTACCGCGTGGTGCGTCACCCCCTGATGCTCGGGATGCTCATCGCGTTCTGGGCGGCGCCGGCCATGACGGCGGGGCACCTGCTGTTCTCGATCGGCATGACGACCTACATCCTGATCGCCACGCAGCTCGAAGAGCGTGACCTGGTCGCGTCTCTCGGCCACCCGTACCGCGAGTACCGCCGCGAGGTGTCGATGCTGCTGCCGATTCCGCGCCGCCAGGCCACGAGCATTGCCCGGCAGGGCTGAATCTTTGTAATTCGTTAGCAGCTCGGCGATCGGGTGCGGCGCCTGCGGCCGACCTGTCAGGATTGACGGATGGATGTCAAGGAGGTGCTGCTGCCGGGCGTCGGCCTTCGCTACGAATTCACTGATCACAAAGGCGACCGCATCGGCATCATTGCGCGGCGGAGCGGCGATTTCGAGGTCGTCGTCTATGCCCGGGAGGACCCGGACGAGGCCCGGCCGCTCCTGCACCTCAGTGACGAAGAGGCCGAGGCGGTGGCCCAGATCCTGGGGGCACCGCGCATCGCGGAGCGGTTCACCGAGCTGGCCCGCGAAATACCCGGACTCGAGACGGGGCAGGTCCACATCCTGGCCGATAGCCCCTTCGTGGGCCATCCCTTGGGCGACACCCACGCCCGCACCCGCACCGGCGCCTCCATCGTCGCGATCGTGCGTAACGAGGAAGTGCTCGCCTCGCCGGGTCCGGCCGAAATGCTCTATGCCCGAGATGTTTTGATCGTCATCGGCACCCAGGACGGCATCGCCGGCGTCGAACAGATCATCGACAAGGGCTGAGCCGGTGCAGGTTTCGTGGGCGCTGCTGTTACAACTCGGCGCCCTCCTGGCCACGCTGGCCGTAGTGGGCGCCATCGCACGCCGATTCGCCTTGTCTCCGATCCCGGTGTACCTGCTGGCGGGCCTGTCGCTGGGTAAGGGCGGGATTCTGCCGCTGGATGCCGGCGGCCAGTTCATCACCACGAGCGCGCCCATCGGCGTCGTGCTGCTCCTGCTCACCCTGGGCCTGGAATTCTCCGCGGCCGAGTTCGCCGCCAGCCTGCGCCACCACCTGCCGTCGGCGGGGGTCGACATCGTCCTCAACGCGGCGCCCGGCGCGATCGCCGGCTGGCTGCTGGGATTGGACGGCGTGGCAATCCTGTGCCTGGCCGGCGTCACCTACATCTCCTCCTCGGGTGTCATCGCGCGGCTGCTGGAGGACTTGCACCGGCTCGGTAACCGGGAGACGCCGGCGGTGCTCTCCGTGCTGGTCCTCGAGGACTTCGCGATGGCGGCCTACCTGCCGCTGTTCGCCGTCCTGGCATCCGGGGGCGGCTGGTTGCACGCCGTCGTCGGCATGGTGGTGGCGGTGGCCGCGCTGTTGGCGGCGTTCGCCGCGTCCTACCGCTGGGGCCACCATGTCGGCCGGCTGGTCGAGCACCCCGACTCCGAACAGCTGCTGCTGCGGGTGCTGGGCATCACGTTGATCGTGGCGGCGCTGGCCGAATCCCTGCATGCGTCGGCCGCGGTCGGCGCGTTCCTGGTGGGGCTGACGCTGACCGGGGAAACGGCGGACCGAGCGCGCCGGGTGCTGGGGCCGCTGCGGGATCTGTTCGCCGCCATCTTCTTCCTTGCTATCGGCTTCTCGGTCGATCCGCACGCGCTGATCCCGATGCTGCCCGCGGCGCTGATCCTCGCCGCGGTGACCGCGGCGACCAAGGTGGCCACCGGGATCTTCGCCGCCCGGCGCGACGGAGTCGCGCGGCGCGGGCAACTGCGCGCGGGCACCGCGCTGGTCGCCAGGGGAGAGTTCTCGCTGATCATCATCGGCTTGGCGGGCACGTCGATCCCCGCGGTCGCCGCGCTGGCGACGGCGTACGTGTTCATCATGGCGATCGTCGGGCCGGTGCTGACCCGCTACACGGGCGGCCCGCTGGCGCCGACCGCCGGGGCCCCGCACTGATCCCGCGATCAACCGATGTGCAAGGCCACCACCAGCCAGCGGGCGCCGGCGCCGGCGGACACCCGCTCGATGCGGCAGGCGATGGCGTGGATCCGGTTGCCGCGGCTATACGAGCCGGAAACCTCGGCCGCGGCCTCGGGGTCCCGACCGGCCGGCTGCAGGCGCAGCCGCCGAAGCACCGCCGCGCCCTGCTGACCGGCGGCCGCCTGGCCCATCGAGACGACGGAATCCACCAGGCTTGGCGTCAGCAACGGGCGCAGCTGGGCGGCGGGGCGGCGGCGGTCTATGACCTCCAGCACCCGGCGCAGCGCTGCGTCGGCGAATATCGCGGCCTGCCGCGTCGGCCCCGATATCGCGGCCCGCGGCTCCTCGGCCGGCTGCCTGCCGGGCGGGCAGGGAAGATGCGGCGGGTGGGCGCTGCGCCTGCGCAACGGCGCTCGCGACGACAGGCAGGAAGCGACGCTTCGTGGTACGTCTTGTGCCGGGGGCTCGTAGTCGACGACGGGTAGGACGGCGAACGCGCCGGGTGGACCCGCGACAGGACTGATGTTCAACGCGCACTCTCCAACTCTTCGGTCGAACCGGGAGCCCGCTGGAGAGTGGCAGGCAGTGGTCATCATGGCACAACTCGGGCCCGCGCGTACCCGCGCTCGGACGCTGCCCCGCCGGACGATTACCGTGGGCGCAACATCTCCTTCAGCAACAGGGCAATGATTCGGTGAGGAGGACTGCGCCCTATGGTGACCCGGCTGTCCCCATCGGACGCGGCGTTTTTTCGGCTGGAAAACACGGCCACCCCGATGTACGTCGGATCACTGTCGATCCTGCGCCGACCGCGCGCCGGATTGAGCTACGAGACGCTGCTGGCCACCATCGAGCGGCGGCTGCCGCAAATTCCGCGCTATCGGCAAAGGGTCCGGGAGGTGCGGGTGGGATCGGCCCGGCCCGTCTGGGTCGACGACGGCGACTTCGACATCACTTATCACGTCCGGCGCTCCGCCCTGCCCTCCCCGGGCAGCGACGAACAACTGCACGAGCTGATCGCCCGGCTGGCCGCCCGGCCGCTGGACAAGTCGCGGCCGCTGTGGGAGATGTATCTGGTCGAGGGCCTGTCCAAGAACCGCGTCGCCCTCTACACCAAGTCGCATCAAGCCCTCATCAACGGCATGACGGCGCTCGAGATCAACCACGTCATCGCCGATCGCACCAAGCGCCCGCCGTCCTTCCCCGAAGACATTTGGGTGCCGGAACGCGACCCGGGTGGCGCGCGGCTGATCTTCGGGGCCATCGGCGACTGGTTCGTGGGGCCGGGCACCCAGCTGCAGGCCGTCGGTTCGGCCATCGGCGGCCTGGCGACCAACCATGGCGAACTGCTCGCCGCCGGCCGCCGGGTCCTCGATTTCGCGCGCACCGTGGCGCGCGGCACCGCACCCAGCAGCCCGCTCAATGCCACCGTGTCGCGCCACCGGCGCTTCACGGTCGCATGCGGCAACCTCGACGACTACCGCACCGTGCGCGCCCGGTACGACTGCGACGTCAACGACGTGGTGCTCGCGGTGATCGCCGGCGCCCTGGGCAGCTGGCTGATGTCACGCGGGGTGGCTGTGTCGGCGACCGCGACGGTGCGGGCCATGGCGCCGCTGCCCATCTACGCCGACGGTCAGCTCGATGCGACCGGCCCCGGTCAGGCCATCAGCCAGGTGACGCCGTTTCTGGTCGACCTGCCGGTGGGGGAGCCGAACGCGGTGGTGCGGCTGTCGCAGATCGCGCATGCCACCGAATCGAACCCGACGGCCGCGCGCCTGGTGGACGCCAGGACCATCGTCACGCTGTCGGGATTTGCGCCACCCACGCTGCACGCCATGGGTATTCGGGTGGCCACCAGCTTCCCCAGCTTTTCCAGGCGGACGTTCAACCTGCTGATCACCAACGCGCCCGGGGCACAGTCGCAGATGTACATCGCCGGCACCAAGTTGCTGGAGACCTACGCCGTCCCACCGCTGTTGCACAACCAGGCGCTGGCCATCAGCGTGACGTCGTATAACGGCATGCTGTACTTCGGCATCAATGCCGACCGCGAAGCGATGAGCGACGTCGAGCTGCTGCCGGGCCTGTTGAACCAAGCGCTCGAGGAATTGCTGGAAGCTTCCCGCCCGTAGTCGGAGGTGAACCTTGCTGCCTGGAACTATCATCCGTTGATATGAGCATCGGGACCAAAGACGGCGAGTCTGCGAAGGCGCACACAAAGAAATCGGCTTCGCCGCCTGTGCGAAAGGTCCCCGACGAGGTATATCGAGCTGAATTGTTCCGGCTGCAAACCGAATTCGTCACGCTGCAGGAGTGGGTGCGGAACACCGGCGCCCGCGTAGTGGTCATCTTTGAAGGCCGCGACGGAGCGGGTAAGGGCGGGACCATCAAGCGGATCACCGAATACCTGAACCCACGGGCGGTCCGCATCGCGGCACTGCCCGCGCCGACGGAGCGGGAGCGCGGACAGTGGTACTACCAGCGCTATATCGCCCATTTGCCCGCCAAAGGGGAGATCGTGCTGTTCGATCGGTCGTGGTACAACCGCGCCGGTGTCGAGAAGGTGATGGGATTCTGCACGCCGCAGGAGTACGTGTTGTTCTTGCGGCAGACGCCCATCTTCGAGCAGTTGCTGATCGATGAGGGGATCCTGCTCCGCAAGTATTGGTTCTCGGTTTCCGAGGCCGAACAGCTGCGCCGGTTCAGGGCGCGCCTGAATGACCCTGTGCGGCAATGGAAACTGTCCACCATGGACCTGCAATCGGTCTACCGATGGGAAGAATATTCGCGGGCCAAGGACGAGATGATGGTGCACACCGATACCTCGTTCAGCCCTTGGTATGTGGTGGAATCGGATATCAAGAAGCACGCGCGGCTGAACATGATGGCCCATTTGTTGTCCACGATCGACTACCACGAAGTGGAGCGGCCGAAGATCAAACTGCCGAAACTTCCGCTCCCTGCCGTGAGTTACCGGCGCCCGCCGCGCGACCTGGCGACGTATGTCGACGACTACGTGGCCACGCTGATCGGGGACTGAGCCATCCAGGTCTACATTCCGGCCACGCTGGCCATGTTGCAGGGGCTCGTCGCCGACGGCTCGTTGCGGCCCGTCAACGGCACCGCGTTCGCCCTGACTCCGACGTTGCGCGAGGCGTACGCCGAGGGCGACGACGACGAACTCGCCGAGATCGTCCTGCGCGAGGCGGCGCTGGCGTCGCTGCGGCTGCTGGCCGACACGGAAGCCGAAGAGGCGGCCGGATCCCTGCCGCCGCGGCGCGCGGTGCTGGCCGCCGAGGTCGGCGACGTCAGCTTCCGTCCCGATCTCGACGACGCGGTGGTGAGACTCGCCGGGCCCGTCGCGCTGGAGGACGTGATCGCCGCGTACGTCGACAACGCGGATGCCGAGCCAGCCGTGAAGAAGGCGATTGAGGCCATCGACGCCGCCGACCTCGGCGACGAGGACGCCGAACTGATCGTCGGCGACGCGCAAGACCACGACTTGGCGTGGTACGCCAACCAGGAGCTGCCGTTCCTGCTCGAGCTGCTGTAGGGGCAAAGGTGATGTGATCGCGGCCACCGAGAGCTGGCTACGCAACCGTAGGTTACGGTACCGTAGGTTTCGTGAGGCCCACCGAATCGACCACAATGGTCAACACAAGCAAGACACCGCGTAGTGAGCAGGAGCCTCCCCTGGGCAGACGTAACCCATCGATCACGGGCAACGTCGTCGAGACCAAGCGGCCAGTCGTCGCGGGCGCCGACCGGCACCCCGGTTGGCACGCAGTGCGCAAGCTGGCCGCCCGCATCACGACGCCGCTGTTGCCCGACGACTAC
This sequence comes from Mycobacterium sp. 852002-53434_SCH5985345, assembly GCF_001667155.1. Taxonomy (NCBI): domain Bacteria; kingdom Bacillati; phylum Actinomycetota; class Actinomycetes; order Mycobacteriales; family Mycobacteriaceae; genus Mycobacterium; species Mycobacterium sp. 852002-53434_SCH5985345. The sequence continues at coordinate 61,317 of NZ_LZIE01000075.1, read as the reverse complement.
CTCCATCTGGCCAACCCGCTGTGGTCGGCGCGGGAAGTGCGGGGCCGCATCCTCGAGGTGCGCCGCGAGACGGAGGATTCCGCGACCCTGGTGATCAAGCCGGGGTGGGGCTTCAACTTCGACTACCAGCCGGGCCAGTACATCGGGATCGGCCTGCTGATGGACGGACGCTGGCGCTGGCGGTCGTATTCGCTCACGTCCAGCCCCGCCGCGACGTCCGGATCCGGCTCGGCACGCACGGTGACCATCACGGTGAAGGCGATGCCCGAAGGATTTCTGTCGTCGCACCTGGTGGCGGGTGTGGAGCGGGGGACCATCGTCCGGCTGGCCGCCCCGCAGGGCAACTTCGTGCTGCCCGACCCGGCGCCGTCATCAATCTTGTTCCTCACCGCCGGATCCGGAATCACGCCGGTGATGTCCATGCTGCGAACACTGTTGCGCCGCAACCAGATCGGCGACATCGCGCACGTCCATTCGGCACCCACCGAATCCGACGTGATGTTTCGGGCCGAGTTGGCCGCGCTGGCGGCCGACCATCCGGGCTATCGCCTACTACTGCGGGAGACCCGTACCCAGGGCCGTCTCGACCTCGCCCGGCTCGACCACGAGGTACCGGACTGGCGCGAACGACACACCTGGGCCTGCGGCCCGGAAGGCATGCTGACCCAGGCCGAAAAGATCTGGTCGGCGGCGGGCATCGGCGACCGGCTGCACCTCGAGCGGTTCGCGGTGTCTAAGGCCGCGCCGGCCGGTGCCGGTGGGACGGTGACCTTCGCCCGCAGCGATCGCGCCGTCGCCGCCGACGCCGCCACGTCGTTGATGGACGCGGGGGAGGGCGCCGGCGTGCAGATGCCGTTCGGCTGCCGAATGGGTATATGTCAGTCGTGCGTGGTCGGTCTGGTGGAGGGGCACGTCCGTGACCTGCGCACCGGCGCGGAGCACGATCCGGGCACCCGGATTCAGACCTGCATCTCGGCCGCTTCCGGCGACTGCGTGCTCGACATCTAAAGGCTACTCACTGGTAACCTACGGATTCGTAGGTTACGATAGCGTAGGTCTGGACCTGGTCTAGGACGGACAAAATCGACCGCAGGGAGAAGGAACGATGGCGATCACCGACATCGACGTATTCGCCCATCTGACGGACGCCGACATTGAAAACCTGGCCGTTGAGCTGGACGCGATCCGCCAGGACGTTGAAGACTCGCGCGGCGCGCGGGATGCCCGCTACATCCGCCGCACCATCGCGGCCCAGCGGGCGCTGGAAGTGTCCGGCCGGCTGCTGCTGGCCGCCGGTTCCCGCCGCTCGGCCTGGTGGGCGGGGACGGTAACGCTGGGCGTGGCCAAGATCATCGAGAACATGGAGATCGGCCACAACGTCATGCACGGCCAGTGGGACTGGATGAACGACCCGGAGATCCACTCCTCGACGTGGGAGTGGGACATGAGCGGGTCGTCGAAGCACTGGCGCTACACCCACAACTTCGTGCACCACAAGTACACGAACATCCTCGGGATGGACGACGACGTCGGCTACGGCCTGCTGCGCGTCACCCGCGACCAGCGCTGGAAGCGCTTCAACATGTTGAACCTGTTCTACAACACCATGCTTGCCCTCCTCTTCGAGTGGGGCGTCGGCCTGCAGCACGTCGAGCTCGGGAAGATCGCCAAGAAGCGGATGGATTCCGACGACGCGCGCCAGCGGGTGGACGAGTTCCTGGCCAAGGCGGGCCGCCAGGTGGTCAAGGACTATGTCGCGTTCCCGGCGCTGACCGCGCTGTCGCCCGGCGCGACGTACCGCTCCACGTTGAAGGCCAACGCGGTCGCCAACGTGATCCGCAACGTGTGGGCCAACGCCGTCATCTTCTGCGGCCATTTCCCCGACGGCGCAGAGAAATTCACCAAGACCGACATGATCGGCGAGACCAAGGGGCAGTGGTACCTGCGCCAGATGCTGGGCAGTGCCAACTTCGAGGCCGGCCCCGCGCTGCGGTTCATGAGCGGCAACCTGTGCCACCAGATCGAGCACCACCTGTTCCCGGACCTGCCGAGTAACCGGTACGCGGAGATCGCGGTGCGGGTGCGCGAGATCTGCGACAAGTACGACCTGCCCTACACCACCGGCTCGTTCCTCGTGCAGTACGGCAAGACCTGGCGCACGCTCGCCAAGCTTTCGCTGCCGGACTCCTACCTGCGCGATGACGCCGACAACGCTCCGGAAACCCGCAGCGAGCGCATGTTCGCCGAGTTGGAGCCCGGTTTCGCGGGCATCGACCCGGAGACGGGCCGGCGGCGCGGGCTGAAGACCGCCATCGCGACCGTGCGTGGCTGGCGGCGCGCCAAGCGCGCGCAGCGGGATGCGCAGCGCGCGGTCGGCGGCGCGGACGACCTGGCGGCCTAGCGCTCTTCGCATCGAACGCGGCGGCGCCGCCGTTCGCCATACTGGGACACGTGCAGGTGTTCGTCGGATCGCAGGTTTCGCACTGGGATTTCCCGCGTAGCACGGCCAGCGTTGCGTTGATGACCGAGTTCGGTTGCGAGAACGGCCTTGCCGTGGCGGACCTGCTCGAGGGAAGCGGCCTGTCGCAGGCCGACCTGCACGACCACAACCGGATGATCGTCGGGCGCCAGGAGCTGGCGGTCGTGACGAACCTGGTGAACCTGCTCGGGGACCCGGCCGACCTCGGGGTTCGGGTGGGCGGCGGCTATCACGTCGGATCGCTGGGCATCTTCGGATTCGCCTGCCTGACCAGTTCGACGCTGGGTGACGCCGTCCGGTTCGCGGCCCGGTTCTACGAGCTGAGCTACGGCTTCTGCCTGCCGACCGTCACCCTTGACGGGCCGGTGGTGGCGATGCGGCTCGACCTGCCCGACCTGACCGGTCCGGTGGCGGAGTTTTTGGTGCGGCGCGACCTGGCGGCCATCGCCCGGGTCATGGCGGAGATGCTGGGCCGCCCAGTCCCATTCACCTCGATCGAGTTCGCGAGCCCGGCGCCGGCATCGGGAGACGCATTGGCCCGCAAGGTATTCGGCGTCACACCGCGTTACGACTCACCCGCCAACGTGGCGCGCTGGCCGGCCGCGTTGCTGGACAACCCGTTGCCCCGGGCCAGTGAGATAACGGTGGCCATGTGCGAGCAGCAGTGTCGAGCTTTGTTGGAACGCCGCCGGGAGCGCACCGGTGTCGCTCGGATGGTGCGCGAGCGCCTGGCGTCGATCGACGGCGAACCCCACACGATCGCGGCCGTCGCCCGGCAACTGGCGATGAGCGAGCGGACGCTGCGGCGGCGCCTGGCGGAGGAGAACACGACCTTCCGCGATCTGGTCGAGGAGGTGCACCGGGTCCTCGCCGAGGAGCTGTTGGCAACCGGCGCACTGTCGGTTGAGGACGTCGCGCTGCGGCTGGGCTACGCCGAGGCGACGAGCTTCATCGCCGCGTTCAAGCGGTGGACGGGCACCACCCCCGCGCGCTATCAGCGGTCGGTGGCGCCGCGGGCCCGGCTCCAGGCCGTCTGATCGTGGCCGGAATCATGGATTTGCCGACCGCAATCGGCTGCCCGCAACCCGCAGCCCGCCCCTAGCGTTGGAGTCATGACTTCGACTCGTCCTCGCGTGCTGGTGATCGGCGCCGGATTCGGCGGCCTCGCCGCCGCCTACGAGCTGTCCAGGGATGGCCTCGCCGACGTGACGGTGCTGGAGAAGGCCGACGACATCGGCGGCGTCTGGCGGGAGAACACCTACCCGGGTGCCGCCTGCGACGTCCCGTCGAACCTGTACTCCTACTCCTTCGCCCGGAAGACCGACTGGGGCCGGCGATACGCCGAGCAGCCCGACATCCTCGGCTACATCCACGACACCGCCGACCGGTTCGGCCTTCGCGACGTGGTGCGCACCGGTGTGGAGGTCACCTCGGCCTGCTACGACGACGGCACCGCCACCTGGCGGGTGGAGACCTCGACGGGCGATGTGTTCGAGGCCGATGTGTTGGTGCCCGCGGTCGGGCAGCTGTCGCGGCCGGCGCTGCCGAACATCCCGGGACTCGACACGTTCGCGGGCCCCTCGTTCCATTCGGCGCAGTGGCGCCATGACGTCGACCTGGCCGGCAAGCGCGTCGCCGTCCTGGGCACCGGCGCGTCGGCGATCCAGTTCGTGCCGCGCGTTCGTGAGACCGCCAAGCATGTCACCGTCTTTCAGCGATCCGCCCCATATGTGCTGCCGAAGCCGGATCGTGCCTACACGCATGCCCATCAGGCCGCCTTCCGGACGGTGCCCGGGTTCGCGGCCGCGATGCGGAACCTGATTTGGGAGATCTCGGAATTCTTCGGCCTCGCGCTGACCAGGGTGGCTCCGCTCGCCCGGCTGATCGGCATCGCCGCGTCGGCAAACCTCAAGCGCCACATCAAAGATCCGGTCTTGCGGGCCAAGCTCACGCCCGACTACCCGATCGGCTGCAAGCGGGTGCTGTTCAGCAGTGACTGGTATCCGGCGCTGGCCAGTGCCAACGTCGACGTCGAGACCGAGGCGATCACCGAGGTGACACCCGCGGGTGTACGCACGGCCGACGGCCGGGTGCACGAGGTAGACGCCATCATCTACGGCACCGGGTTCAAGGCGACCGAATTCCTCGCGCCGATGACGATCACCGGCCGCGACGGGCGGGACCTGCAGTCCGAATGGGCGGAGGGAGCGCGGGCACATCTCGGCATGGCCGTGCCGGGTTTCCCTAACATGTTCCTGATCTACGGCCCCAACACCAATCTCGGCAGCAGCTCGATCATTTTGATGATGGAGCAGCAGGCCGGTTACATCCGCCAGATCGTCGAGGAGCTGGCCCGCGGGGGCGTGGCCCGCGCGTTCGAGGTGCGGCGCGCCGTGGAGCAGGCCTACGACGCGGAGGTCCAGGCCCGCCTGGACGCCGGCGTCTGGACTACCTGCGATTCCTGGTACCGCGTCGCCTCCGGTCGGGTCACCACCAACTGGCCGGGGCTGGTGCACGAATACCAGCACCGCACAAGGGCAGTGGCCTTCGCGGACTACGACGTGGTGCTTCCCGACCGCGCGGCGAATAAGGTCGGCGCTTAACCCGGTCCGACGGCCGGGACTACGCTTGCAGACATGCTCGCAGCGTTTGGATTCGAAACCCTGGGCGTCGTCGTCGGGGACATGTTCTTCGTCGACCCGAACCCCAACAAAGGTCAAGAAACCCCGGAGCGGGGAGTCAGACTGGAGCTGCGCCTCGTCGACCGGGATGAGCCGCAGGGGTCGATCTACGCCGGTGTCCCGATCGGCTTCAACCGCCCGGTGTGGCGGGTGGACCTCTTCGGCTCCACCGAGAGCCCGCCCGGGACGCTGGACCGGGCGCATCACCATCCCCGGTTCGACGGGTGGGAACCCGGCCGGCGGCATTTCGTTCCCGAGCTGTCCGCCGATCCGGTTGCCTGGCTGGCCGATCAGCTGGCCGACCCGGCCGCGGTGCTGGCCCGGGCGGGCGTCGACCCCGACGAGATTCCCGAAGCCGACAAGGCCGGCCTGGCCGCGGCGGCCCCGGACATCGTCGCCGCGGTGAAGCGGATGCTCGACGGCGTGCGCGACGGCGACTTGGCCCCGGCGCCGCCCGAGCCGGTGGCCGCCGCCCGCACCGGCTGGCTCTGAGTTCTCGAGTTCGGTTGCCTAGCAAAGGCTACCGGGAGTCTTCCGCGGAAAAGACGTCGATCGCTCGCACGGGCGTCAACATCACCAGCGGGATCTGACGGCTGGTTGACTGCTGATAGGTGAGGTACGGCGGATACAGGTGAGACATGTACGCCCACACCTGATGGCGTTCCTCGGCTTCGGGCTCGCGCCAGGTGGCCTCGAATGCTTGGGTGGCGATCTGGACGCCGATCGTGTTGCTCTGCACGACATTTAGGTACCACTCCGGATGCGTGTCGGCGCCTCCCTTGGATGCGACGACTACGATCTCGCCGCCGACGTTGCCGTAGATCAACGGCCTGACATAGCTCTTGCCCGATCTGCGGCCCACACACCTGATCAAGCAATGGGTGGTCAGTACCCGGCCCCCGACCGCGCTCACGTCCATGATGTGCCCCCGCGCGCCACCGGAGGTCAGATACGTGTCGAGGTGCTCGGCGATCCAGTCGCTGCGTGCGGCTCGGATCGATGCGGCGTCGGCGTCGCTCATGGGTGACTCCTAACATAAACGGGGCGAAGGTCATTGGATCACACCGCTCCGTCGCTGGCTGTGCCAGGCGGATCATGCAACCGCGTCGAACCGGATCGCGGGCGGCGGTCTGGCCCAACCGCTCGATCATTGTCGCGCTGGGCACGCCGCCGCCCTCGCACACCGTTTGCAGCCCATACCGCCCGCCGCGCTGCTCGAGCGCGTTGACCGGTGCGGTCCTGATGCAGGCACCACAGCGCCGAGCGGGTGGCCGATCGCGATTCAGGACGTGAAACACTGCCAGAGCAACTCCGCGAGGCGGGAGGACGCCCATGGCGCTTACCCTGAAGCAGGCCCGTGCGGTCTACAACCGAATCGGACGCATCCAGGACTGGCAAGCCTTCTACGAGGACGCGACCACGGACCGTCTCGTGGCCAACGCAGCCCTGGCGGGAGGCCAGACGATTTTCGAGTTTGGTTGCGGCACAGGCCGGTTGGCCGCGCGTCTGCTGGAGACTCTGCCTGCAGGCGTCAACTACCTCGGGGTCGACATCAGCCCGGTCATGATCAACATAGCTACCGGTCGGCTCGCCGCCTGGTCCAAGCGGGCCAGCGCGGTGCTGGTCGACGGCTCACTGCCGCTACCCGCCGATGGCGGGTCCGCGGACCGTGTGCTGTCCACGTTCGTGTTCGACCTGCTGGCTGAAGACTATGCACGGGCAGTCCTGGACGATCTGCGGCGAATCCTCAAACCCGACGGCAGGCTCTGCCTTGCCAGCCTCAGCTACGGAGACCAGCTGCTTGAACGAGCCGTCTGCCGGGCCTGGACCGGCCTGTGGCGTCTTGCGCCACAGCTTGTGGGCGGGTGTCGCCCCATCACCGTGAGCGCCCTGCTGGATCACGACTGGCGGATTCAGCATCACTCACGGGTGCATCAGTGGGGGCTTGTCACCGAAGTCGTCATCGCAACTCCAAGCACATACCAACAGTGACGGCAACGGTGCGCTCTTCGACGGCGGCCCGCTTGCCGACATTCCCGTGGCATCGCGTCTGGAAGACGCAACATTCGGTCGCATCGTAACTATCAAGCGGCAGAAGGATGTATCCCCTTTACCTGCTCCCCATCTACGTCCTTGGCCCAGAAGAGTAAGACGGGGGCCGAACGCATCGTTTCCCACTGCCGTTAGTTATCGGGTTCGGTGAAGGCGAAGCCAACGTGATGGAGCCTCAGGACTTCACTTCGATCACCACTTTGCCCATCGGGCCGTCAGCCAGGCGTTCGAAGGCTTGCGGCAACTTCTCGAACGGAAACACACGGTCGACCAGTGGCCGAGCTCCGGAGCGGGCCAGGATGCCCAAGAGGTCGTGCCAGCCGGCGCGATGCTGCTCCGGTGTGTAATAGCTGAGAGCCATTGCGCCAATTCGCAGCCAGCGCGAAAACAGCGTGCCCGTGTAAAAGTTGGGCACCGGGCCGCCAAGTTCTCCCACCAGGCTGAGTCTTCCCGAATCGCCCATCGTGTCGATGACTTCAGGAAGCAGCGTGCCCCCGATCGTGTCGACTGCCAGGTTCACCCCGCCTCCATTCAGGGCATTTCTTACACCAGCTCGCCACTGCGGGTCCTCGGGGTTGAATGTGAACGTCGCTCCGAGTTCTTTGAGGCGTCGTTGCTTTTCCTCGCTGCGCGAAAGCGCTATGACCGTGTGGCCCATCGCCGCCGCCAGTTGCACAGCCGCAACTCCGACCCCGCCTGATGCGCCGGTGACCAGGACCACTGAGTTCGGCTTGAGCGGTTCCCACATGGTGAGCGCGCGGTACGCCGATAGATAAACGACGGCGGCCCCCGACGACTGCTCTTTGGTCCAACCCGCGGGGATCTCCGCTAAGTTAACCGCCGGTATCGACACTTGCTCGGCAAACATGCCCCAGCGAAGAAGTCCGACATCACTGCGCAGAAGAACGCGCTGGTCGCCCACCTGCACATCTTCGACGCCCTTACCAATTTTGATCACTTCCCCGACGCCGTCCCGCCCCAGCACGTGCGGCGCTGGGGGGTATACCGGATACGGGTATCGCCTCTCTGCCATCATCCGGTCGGCAGGATTCAAGCCCGCGTAGTGGACTTGCATCAGCACTTCACCTTCGTTCGGGACCGGATCAGGCACGTCAGCCAGGGTCAAATGATCTATCCCTGCATGTCCATCCCAGAGCCAAGCTTTCATAACTGCTTCTCCTCGCGCCTATTCGTGTAGCCCAGCAACCACGACCACTATGCGATCCAATGAGTCGAGTGCGGTATCTGTGCTGCGGGCGCCTCAGATGAGCGGATGCAACATGCCATGGCCGGTGCTTTCGCCACGGCAGCGTTTCGAACTCTTGGGCGTTCTTGCGGTGCCAGCGAAAGATTACTTACCGACTGGATCTCCCGACGTCAATCGTCTGCAGCGCCTCCACAGTATTTCCCGCAACGACGGCCGCGCTGAGCAAGTTGCGTCATGGGCCGCTGGTCACCTTTTCGGCGAGTGCCGCCAGCTTGGCGTCGAGTTCCTCCGCGGCGCTGAGCAATTCGGGGTTAGGCTCGACGAGCATCAGCGACGACGGCTTGACGTAGGTCAGGCTGCTGCCGGCGCCCTCGTCGGCGATCAGCAGCTCGACCGGGGCGAACAGGCCCGCCGTCACGTCGTGGCGCAGCATCGTGATCGCGATCAACGGGTTGCCTAGGATCACGCGCATCGCCTTGCGGTCGATGCCGGCCTTCGGGATCCACGCCCCGTGGTCGACCACGCCGAACAACATGAATCCGCTTGGCCCGACGTGCGGTTCGACGCGCCCACGGTACTCCTCAAAGCTGCCGGAGGTCGCCGCGATGTCGTTGATGGGGACGGGCCGCTCGCCGATGTCGGCCAGCAGCGCGGCGAGCAGCTCGTCGTAGCTCTTGGCGCTGTCGTAGCGCACCCGCACGCCGTCGAACCGGGTCTCGGTCATCGGACCGCCCCGAAAAGACCAGTTGAATTCGAAGAGTCCATGTCTCAGTGCACCTTTCAGACGCCGGGCCTACAATTTCCCTGTCCGTTGATCCTCACCAATCTTGAGGATCGGAGTCCGGTTCTCCGGTTGAACCCGCTCCCACAGGCCGCCCTTGCCCAGCGCCCGTCCCAGCTGGTCTTCTCTGCGCAACCACTCCTCGGCGGTCCTGATCCGGTTCGGGTGAATCTCGTCGAGCAGATGGTAATCGCGGTCGATGACCCCGTATTTCCACAGGTTCCAGAATCCCGTGAAGTTGTCGCGGATGTTCATGGTGCTCTTGTCGTTCGGGTCGGCGTTGTACCCAGCGGGCGCACCTGCGGCCCTGCTGAGGGGACCGGTTTTCCAGTACGTGTCGAGATCGGTGTCGATGTACCGCGCCGGATGCCCGGTGACCTTCTCGAACGCCGCGGCAAGATCCGCATAGGCGATGTGGCCGATGGCGACTTCGAGGTCCATGCCGTTCGCGCGCTCGGGATGGTCGAACAGCCAACGAACGTAGAATCCGCAATCTTCAAGGGATACATGGGGAACGGCGCCCGCACCGAGCGGAACCCGCCACGTCACGACACCGTCCTCGACGGTGGGCGTCATGGGTGTCCCGGGCGAGATCGCCATCTCGATGTATGGCCCCGTCGTGAAGACCGCCGCCCCCATCCGATCAGCGTTCACCCGGTTCTGGAACAAGATCCATTCGCCGACCCGCCCCTTGCCGTCATAGTGGCCGGTGCGGAATCGGGAATCGTAGCCCGACTTCTTGAGCCCGTAGTCGAGGTTCCCGTAGACGAAGAACTTGACGCCCTCTTCGAGGGCGATCTCGTAACTGCGGATCGCCCAGTAGATTTCGGTCTTCTCGCCGGTGTTGAATCCGTCGATGTTGACGAATGCTGCGTCGCAACCGCGGAAACCTTCGCGCAGGGTGGCCTCGTCGGCGAATGAGCCTTCCAGGACGGACACGTTGTCGAGGGCGAGCAGTTCCTTCGCGCGACGCGAAGCGGGGTCGCGGCTCAGAAATCGAACCGAGTATTTGTTGTCGGCGACCAGGGCACGGATGATGGGCATGCCCTGGGCGCCCGTTCCTCCTACGACGAAGACCTTCGAGACGGAGGACATTACAGCCGCTCGATGATCGTCGCGTTGGCCATACCGCCGCCCTCGCACATCGTCTGCAGCCCATACCGCCCGCCGCGCTGCTCGAGCGCGTTGACCAGTGTGGTCATGATGCGCGCGCCGCTGGCGCCCAGCGGGTGGCCGATCGCGATGGCGCCGCCGTTGACGTTGGTCTTGGCCAGATCGGCGCCGGTGTCGTGCGCCCACGCGAGCACGACGGGAGCAAACGCCTCGTTAACCTCGAACAGGTCGATGTCGGCCAGCGTCAACCCTGCCCGGTGGAGCACCTTTTCGGTCGCCGGGATGACCCCGGTCAGCATGTAGAGCGGGTCGGAGCCCACCACGGTGGTGGTGTGGATGCGGGCCAGCGGCCGCAGGCCGAGCTTCTTCGCAACGTCGCTGGTGGTGATCATGACCGCGGCGCTGCCGTCGGAGAGCGGCGAGGAGTTGCCGGCGGTGATCTCCCAATTGATCTGCGGGAAACGGGCTTTCATCGCCTCGCTGTAGAACGCGGGCCGCAGGCCGGCGAGAGTTTCGACCGTCGTGCCGGGCCGGATGAATTCGTCGGTGGCCAGGCCGGCGATCGGGATCAGCTCGTTGTCGAACAGGCCGTCCTTGGTGGCGCGGGCGGCCTTGTCGTGGCTGCCTGCGGAGAACTCGTCGAGCTGGGTCCGCGAGAAGCCCCACCGCGCGGCGATGAGTTCGGCGCTGATGCCCTGCGGCACCAGGCCGTCGGGGTAGCGCCGGGTCATGTCGTCGCCGAAGGGATTGCTGCCCGGCAGCACCGAGGTGCCCATCGGGACGCGGCCCATGGATTCCACGCCGGCGGCGACGACGATGTCGTAGGCGCCGGAAAGCACGCCCTGGGCGGCGAAGCTGATGGCCTGCTGGCTGCTACCGCACTGCCGGTCGATCGTGACGCCGGGAACCGACTCCGGAAATCCGGCGCCCAGCAACGCGTTTCGGGCGATGTTGACCGCCTGGTCACCGACCTGGGCGACGGCACCCGCGATGACGTCGTCGATCTGCGCGGGGTCCACACCGGTGCGCGCCACCACTTCACGCAGGCTGTGCGCGAGCAGGTCGGCGGGCAGCACATCGTGCAGCGCCCCGCTGGGCTTGCCCTTGCCGATCGGGGTGCGGACGGCTCCGACGATCACGGCGTCGCGGTTCATGGCTCCTCCTTGAGTCCCAGCATCTAGGTATAGATGGCTGTACCCAGGTAAACATCTAGGTACACTAAAAGCAACCCAGCTTGGGAGGTGATTTATGACACTGCTGCAGGGACCACTGGCCGACCGCGATGCCTGGTCGGCCGTGGGCGAGTGCGCGATCGAGAAGACGATGGGGCTGGTGGGCACCAAATCCGCGATGCTCATCATGCGCGAGGCGTACTACGGCACGACGCGCTTCGATGACTTCGCCCGCCGGGTGGGCATCACCAAGGCCGCCACCTCGGCGCGGCTGTCCGAGCTGGTCGAACTGGGGCTGCTGAAGCGTCAGCCGTACCACGAGCCCGGGCAGCGGCGTCGGGAAGAGTATGTGCTCACCGAGGCCGGCATCGACTTCATGCCCGTGGTCTGGGCGATGTTCGAGTGGGGCCGGCGCCATTTGCCGGGGCGCAATCGCCTCCGGCTCACCCATCTCGGCTGTGGCGCCGAGGCAAGCGTCGAAATCCGTTGCTCTGAAGGGCATAAGGTGGCGCCCGACGAACTCGGCATGCGGCTGGCTAAGTCTGGTTGAGCGCTTTCAGCAGCCGCCGGGCCGCGGCCACCCGGCTGGCGGCGGGGCCGGACAGGGTGTCGAGCGCGCATTCCGGGTCGGCCGGCGGCCCCATGTGCCCGCAGCCGCGCGGGCAGTCCTCGATCGCACCGGCCAGATCCGAGAAGGCCATCAGTACGTCGTCGGGCTCGATGTGCGCCAGCCCGAACGAGCGGATCCCCGGGGTGTCGATCACCCAGCCGGAGGTCGCCAGGGGCAGCGCGACCGACTGGGTGGAGGTGTGCCGCCCGCGACCGATGTCGGTGACCTCGCCGACGGCCCGTTCCGCCTCGGGCACAAGGCGATTCACCAACGTGGACTTGCCGACGCCGGAATGCCCCAGCAGCACCGTGATCTTGCCGGCCAGCAGGTCGGCCACCGCGAGCAGCGGATCGTCGCGGCCGGCAACCACCACCGTCAAGTCCAGGTCCACGAAATGCGAGGCGAACGGCTCCGGCGGGGCGAGGTCGGTCTTGGTCAGGCACAGAATCGGCTTCAACCCGCCGGCAAAGGCCGCGATGAGCGTTCGGTCGACCAGGCCGGTGCGCGGCGGCGGGTCGGCCAGCGCCACCACGATCAGCAGCTGGTCGGCGTTGGCGACCACCACGCGTTCGGTCGGATCGGTGTCATCGGCCGTGCGCCGCAACACCGTTCGCCGTTCCCCGCGCCGCACGATGCGTGCCAGCGTGTCCAGCCGCCCGGACAGGTCGCCGACCACGTCGACGTCGTCACCGACGACGATTGGGGTGCGGCCCAGTTCGCGGGCCCGCATCGCCGTGACCCGGCGATCGGGGTCCCCGCCGAGCACGCATCCCCAGCGGCCGCGGTCGACGCTGACCACCATCGCGGCCTCGGCGTCGGCGTGCTCGGGACGGGTCTTGGTGCGCGGTCGCGAGCCCCTACCGGAGCGGACCTTTACGTCGGACTCGTCGTAATCGCCGGGCCTCAAATATCGGACCCCAGCATGTGCGCCCAAAGCTGCGGAAACTCCGGCAGCGTCTTGGACGTCGACCCGATATCGTCCACCTCGACCCCGGCCACCCGCAGGCCGACGATCGCGCCCGCCATCGCCATCCGGTGGTCGGCGTAGGCGCGCCAGACGTCCGCGCGCAGCGGTGTCGCGGTGATCACCAGGCCGTCGGGGGTTTCGGCGCAGTCGCCGCCCAGGCGATTGATCTCGGCGCTCAGAGCGGCGAGCCGATCGGTCTCGTGACCGCGCAGGTGGCCGATGCCAGAGAGGCGGGACACCGATCCCGGCTTGGCCAGCGCGGCCAGCGCCGCCACCGCCGGGGCCAGCTCGCCGACCGCGCGCAGGTCGACATCGAAACCGGGGTAGTCGGCGGACCCCTGTACCTCGAGGAACGAATCCCCCTGGGTGACAACGGCGTTCAGCTTGCCCAACACGGTCAGGATCTGGTCGGCGGGCTGCACGCTGGCCGCGGGCCAGCCGGTGACGCGCACGGTCCCGCCGCTGACCACGGCCGCCGCCAGGAACGGAACGGCGTTCGTCAGGTCGGGTTCCACCTCCCAGTGCCGGGCCGCGACCGGGCCGGGGCGCACCCGCCAGCGGTTGGGCACCGAGTCGTCGACGTCGACCCCGGCCTGCCGCAGCATCACCACGGTCATCGCGATGTGTGGCGCCGACGGCAGCGTCGCGCCGGTGTGCTGCACGGTAAGTCCCTCGGTGAACGACGCCGCACACAGCAGCAGCCCCGACACGAACTGCGACGACGCCGATGCGTCGATGGCCACGGTGCCCCCGGCGACCGATCCGCTGCCGTGCACCCGGAAGGGCAGACCCGCGCCCTCGATCGGCACGCCCAGGCCGCGCAGGGCGTCGAGCAGCGGCGCGATGGGCCGCACCCGGGCCTGCTCGTCCCCGTCGAACTCGACGACCGCCTCGGCCAGCGCCGCCAGCGGCGGGACGAACCGCAGGACCGTACCGGCCAGCCCGCAATCCACACGCGCGTCGGGCCCGGGAGCGATCCGCCCGGCGACCGTCAGCTCGGAACCATCGCCCTCGACGCGCAGGCCCAGAGCGCGCAGCGCACCGATCATCAAATCGGTGTCTCGGCTGCGCAGCGCGCCGCTGATGGTCGGCGTGCCGTGGCCTTGCGCGGCCGCCAGCGCCGCCAGCACCAGCGCCCGATTGGTCTGCGACTTCGAGCCCGGAACGGTCACGGTCGCGTGCACCGGTTTCGGCGCGCTGGGGGCCGTCCACATACTCACCGGTCCATCATGGCGTGTCACCGGCTTCTGCCACCATGGAAGGTATGTGTGGACGGTTCGCGGTCACCACCGATCCGGCGCTGCTGGCCCAGAAGATCAAGGCGATCGACGAGGCCACCGGCGCGGCCGAAAGTGCCGGGGCGCCCAACTACAACGTGGCCCCCACCTCGACCATCGCGACCGTCGTGAGCCGGCACACCGACCCCGACGACCAGCCCACCCGCCGGGTGCGGCTGATGCGCTGGGGCCTGGTGCCCCCGTGGGCCAAAGCCGGTTCCGACGGTGCGCCCGAGACCAAGGGCCCGATGCTGATCAACGCCCGCGCGGACAAGGTGACCACGTCGCCCGCCTTCCGGTCGAGCGCCAAGTCGAAGCGGTGCCTGATCCCGATGGACGGCTACTACGAATGGCGCGTCAACGACGCCGTCGCGGGCAAGAAGTCGCGCAAGACACCGTTCTTCATGTACCGCGAGGATGGCGAGCCGCTGTTCATGGCCGGGCTGTGGTCGGTCTGGAAACCCGCCAAGGACGCTCAGCCGCTGCTGAGTTGCACGATCATCACCACCGACGCGCCCGGCGAGCTGGCCGAGATCCACGACCGGATGCCGCTGGTGGTCCCGGAGCGGGAGTGGGACCGCTGGCTGGACCCGGACGCCCCGGTCGACGAAAAGCTGCTGGCCCACTCGCCCGACGTGCGCGGCATCCGCATGCGCGAGGTGTCGACGCTGGTCAACAACGTCCGCAACAACGGGCCCCAGCTACTCGAGCCGGCCGGCCCGGAGCCCGAGCAGGCGACCCTGCTTTAGTTGCTGAGAACCAGCTTCCAGTTGCCGTTGACGTTGCGATCCGGCACACACCAGAAGTTGTTCCAGTTTCCCGGGGTGCTGGCCTTCACGCCGGGCCCGGCGTCCTGACAGGCCGCCCGCGTCGGGTAGTTGCCCTCGGTTTGAATCGTGTCGGCGTTGCCGGTGCCCACACCGATCGTCATCAGCCCGGAGAAAGCCAGCACACCGGCGGCGACAATCGTCGCGCCGCGGGATCGCTTCGTCGTCATGGCGCGAGCGTAACGCCGCGGACAGCATTCGGCCCGGTTTTCGCCGTGGCGCTGCGCCCGCACGGCTACGCGCGGATCCGGGCGGTGACCGCCCCCGTCAACCGGATCAGGTCCCGCGGTGAAACCCCGACGTCCCAGCCGCGCCGGCCGGCGCTGCAGTACACCCGATCCCAGGCCAGGGCGCCCGCGTCCACGACGGTCGGCAGGGCCTTGCGTTGCCCGAACGGCGACACGGCGCCGACGACGTAGCCGGTGGCGCGTTCGGCGGCGGCGGGCTCGGCCATGCCGGCCCGGGCCACCCCCAGCGCCGCGGCGGCCGCCTTCAGCGAGAGCCGGTCCGGCACCGGCAGTATCGCGACCGCGAGCCCGTCCGGCACCGCGACGACCAGGGTCTTGTAGATCTGCTCGGGCGCGATGCCGCGCTCCGTCAGCGCGTGCACCGCTTCGACGCCGAACGAGCGTTCCCGCCGATCGTGGTCGAAAGTGATGACCTCATGCGGCACACCGGCTTTCGTCAATGCGGCCAGCGCGGGCGTGGCGGCGCGAGCCACCGGCTTCTTCAATGGTCGTGACCCGCGGCGCCCGGTTCCGCCGGGCTTGCGATCACGACTAAGGACCCGAGTACCCCGGCGGGTTGACGCCGTCCACCCAGAAGTCGACGCCGAGCTGCCCGCCCGGCACGCAGTTGTAGACCGACAGGTCGGTGACGCCGGACTCCACCAGCACGTCCTCGCACAGCAGGGTGTTGCCGGTGTATTCGCGGGCGGGCTTGTTGAGGATGACGTAGGCCGCGTCGGAGTACACCTCGGGCTTGCGGGCGCGTCCCATCGCCTCGTCACCGCCGAGCAGGTTCTGCACCGCGGCGGTGGCCACCAGCGTGCGGGGCCACAACGTGTTGGACGCGATGCCCGCCTCGCGCATCTCCTCGGCGATTCCCAAGGCGCACAGCGTCATGCCGAACTTGGCCATCATGTACGCGGTCGGCTTCAGCCACTCCTTGCCGAGCAACACGGGCGGCGACAGCGTCAGGATGTGCGGGTTCTGGGCGGCCTTCAGGTGCGGGATGCAGGCCTGCGACACGGCGTAGGTGCCCCGCACCTGGATCCCGTTCATCAGGTCGAACCGCTTCATCGGCACCTCGGTGATGGACCCCAGGTTGATGGCCGACGCGTTGTTGACGCAGATGTCGATGCCGCCGAATTGCTCGACGGTCTTGGCCACCGCCGACTCGACGGACTCCGGGTCGCGGACGTCCCCGACGATCGGCAGGGCCGCACCGCCCGCCTCCTCGAGCTCCTTGGCGGCGGTGTACACCGTGCCCGGCAGCTTGGGGTGCGGCTCGGCGGTCTTGGCGATCAGGGCGATGTTGGCACCGTCTTCTGCGGCGCGTTTGGCGATCGCCAGGCCGATACCGCGGCTGGCGCCGGAGATGAACATGGTCTTGCCGTTGAGGGACATGGCGTCACATTAACGTCCTGCCGCCATGGGCCCGATGGGGCCCGGAAATAGCACGTCCGTTAACGCTGTTAAACGAGGCGGTCTCTGATGTTATGTGGGCGCACCCGGGCAGACACTGTCGGTGGCAGCCTCTAGATTGGGAGGAGCGGTTTGGTGTCAGCGGCGACGAGCCTGTTGGACAGTCCAACGGGTGCCGAGCAGTTGGCTTGCTTTCTCGCAAGCCCGGTGGCGCTTTCAGTGCTGTCCGGCGACACCGCAGCAGAAGGGACCGGGGTTATCGACATGGCCGACACAGACGGCGCAACAGCACAGGAGATTCCCGATCCCGCCCCGCCGGAGACGGACGCCGAGCTGATGGCGCGCTTCGAGCGCGACGCGATTCCGCTGCTCGACCAGCTCTACGGCGGCGCGCTGCGCATGACGCGCAATCCCGCCGACGCCGAAGACCTGCTGCAAGAGACGATGGTGAAGGCCTACGCGGGGTTCCGCTCGTTCCGGGCCGGCACCAACCTCAAGGCCTGGCTGTACCGGATCCTGACCAACACCTACATCAACAGCTACCGCAAGAGGCAGCGCCAGCCGGCCGAATACCCGACCGAGGAGATCACCGACTGGCAGTTGGCGTCCAACGCCGAGCACTCGTCCACCGGGCTGCGGTCGGCCGAGGTCGAGGCGCTCGAGGCACTGCCCGACAACGAGATCAAGGAAGCGCTGCAGGCGCTGCCGGAAGAATTCCGGATGGCCGTCTACTACGCCGATGTCGAGGGTTTTCCGTACAAGGAAATCGCCGAGATCATGGACACGCCCATCGGGACGGTAATGTCACGGCTGCATCGCGGCCGACGTCAATTGCGTGGGCTGTTGGCTGACGTGGCCAAGGAGCGTGGCTTCAACCGCGGCCACCAGGCGCACGAGGAGGTGTCGTCATGAGTGAGTTCTCCAGCTCCGGCGACACGTGCCCCAACGACGACGCCCACGGCGCGGTCGGCTGTGCCGAGGTGATCCGCCAGGTTTGGCTCCTGCTCGACGGTGAATGCACCCCGGAGTCCCGGGACCAGCTGCGCCGCCACCTCGAGGCGTGCCCCGGCTGCTTCAAGCATTACGGCCTCGAGGAGCGGATCAAGGCGTTGATCGCCACCAAATGCAGAGGCGAGAAGGCCCCCGAGGGCCTGCGTGAGCGGCTACGGCTGGAGATCCGTCGGACCACCATCATCCGCGAGACGCGGTAGCGATCCTCAGGCGTTGGGCCGCTTGCCGTGGTTGGCTTTGCTGTGCTTGCGGTCGCGCTTCTTACGGCCACGCTTGGCCATGGGTCGAACCTCCGTTGAATTTGGTCGTTGATCCGGGCGCCCGGCGCCCGTCAGCCTGCCGCACAGTCTCTCACGAAAGACCCGCGCGGCCACAACGCCCCGTGCGCCGCGGTCCCGACCCCTCCTATGGTTCGATGTACGTGAGCCTGACGAAAGCTTGATGGACCAGCAGCCAGCCTGCGCGAAGGCCGAAATGAGTGGGGTGAAGATGGCCGAGGATGTGCGCGCCGAGATCGTGGCCAGCGTGCTCGAAGTCGTAGTGAACGAGGGTGACCAGATCGGCAAAGGCGACATCGTGGTGCTGCTGGAGTCGATGAAGATGGAGATTCCCGTCTTGGCTGAGGTCGACGGCACCATCAGCAAGGTGAGCGTCGCGGTGGGCGATGTCATCCAGGCGGGCGACCTGATTGCTGTGATCAGCTAGCCCGCGGAAAACTTTGGACCGTTCTATCTGCTGCCGGGGAATGGCCCGGGGAGTGAGTGATGTCGACTCTCGGTGATCTGCTTGCCGAACACACCGTGCTGCCGGGCAATGCGGTGGACCACCTGCACGCGGTCGTGGGGGAGTGGCAGCTGCTGGCGGACCTGTCGTTCGCCGACTATCTGATGTGGGTTCGCCGCGACGACGGCATGTTGGTGTGTGTGGCGCAGTGCCGGCCGAACACCGCGCCCACGGTCCTCGTCACCGACTCGGTGGGCAGTGTCGTCGCCGCCGACCAGCTGGCGCTCGTCGCCGAGACCTTCAACTCCGGCATCGCCCAGCGGGATGGCGATGCGGGCCAACAGGATTCGTGGCTGCCCGGCCCGCACGTCGAGGCGACCCCGGTGCGGTACGGCGGCCGGGTGGTGGCCGTGCTCACCCGGCATCAGACCGCCGTCGCGGCCGACCGCACGTCCGGCCAGCTGGAGACGGCATACCGGGAATGCGCCGGCGATCTGGTCCACATGCTCGCCGACGGCACCTTCCCCGACGTGGGCGACGTGGTCATGTCCCGCTCCACCCCGCGGGCGGGCGATGGCTTCATCCGGTTGGACGTCAACGGCGTCGTCGCCTATGCCAGCCCCAACGCGGTGTCGGCCTACCACCGGATGGGCCTGACGTCCGAGCTGGAGGGCCGCAACCTGGTCAAGGTGACCCGGCCGCTGATCTCGGACCCGTTCGAGGCGCAGGAGCTGGCCGAGCACGTCCTGGACCTGCTGGCCGGCGGCAAGAGCATGCGCATGGAGGTCGACGCCGGCGGCGCCACGGTACTGCTGCGGACGCTCCCGTTGGTGGTCGACGGCGCGAGCGCCGGTGCCGCCGTGCTGATCCGGGATGTCACCGAGGTGAAGCGCCGCGACCGGGCCCTGATCTCCAAGGACGCCACCATCCGCGAGATCCACCACCGGGTGAAGAACAACCTGCAGACGGTGGCGGCGCTGCTGCGTCTGCAGGCCCGCCGGACGGTCAACGCCGAAGGGCGCGAAGCCCTGATCGAGTCGGTGCGCCGGGTCTCGTCGATCGCGTTGGTGCACGACGCGCTGTCGATGTCCGTCGACGAACAGGTCAACCTCGACGAGGTCATCGACCGGATTCTGCCGATCATGAACGACGTGGCGTCGGTGGACCGGCCGATCCGGATCAACCGGGTCGGCGACCTCGGCGTGCTGGACTCCGACCGGGCGACGGCCCTGATCATGGTGATCACCGAACTGGTTCAGAACGCGATCGAGCACGCGTTCGATCCTGCGGTCGAAGAGGGATCGGTGACCATCCGCGCCGAGCGTTCGGCGCGCTGGCTCGACGTCGTTGTCCACGACGACGGCCGCGGGTTGCCGGAAGGCTTCAACCTGGAGACGTCCGACAGCCTCGGCCTGCAGATCGTGCGGACGCTGGTGTCGGCGGAACTCGACGGCACGCTGGGCATGCGCCAAGCCCCGGCTCGCGGCACCGATGTGGTGTTGCGGGTGCCGATCGGGCGGCGGGCCCGACTGGCCATCTAGGCGTTGTGCGCCTTACACAACAGTGCGGCCCCGACTCTCGTCGAGGCCGCACTGTTTGCTCTGACTGAGTCAGACTCCGCTACGGGCCTTCGTCCGGGCATTGCGACGCTTGAGTGCGCGCCGCTCGTCTTCGCTCATGCCGCCCCAGACGCCCGAGTCCTGGCCGGTGTTCAGGGCCCACGACAGGCAATCCGTGGTCACCGGGCACCGATTGCAGACCAGTTTCGCGTCAGCGATCTGCGCGAGCGCCGGGCCGCTGTTCCCTACCGGGAAGAACAGCTCCGGGTCCTCGTCGCGACAGACCGCCTTGTGGCGCCAATCCATACGTCCTACTCCTCACTGAGTGCGCAGCAAGGCGCACGGCCAATTTTCTTCGGCTGTTAACGCGTGCACAAGAAAAGGGTCCGTACCCCTATCTAAATTCCTGCATGCAACCTTTTGATCGTTTCACAGGCCCAACAGATGTCAATAGCCCCGAGTTCGCTCGTGGGCTATCTCACTTCGATCGATCCGTAGTCGAGCCATTACTCCGTTGTACTACACTCACCGGCCACTCACGAGGAAAAACTTCGTCGCGTGGCCCGCGGACGCTTCGTATGCGCAGCTCAGAACGTGTTTTTCTGGGGAGGTGCTACCACCGCCAGCGCGTCGGGTACCGATTTGAACGTCATGCTTTCGCGCACGCCGAGGTAATCCCCGTCGAACTGGCAGGCGACCGGGCCGCCGGTCGAGGTGACGCGCAAGCAGGGCACGTCGTCCTCGGTGACGAGGTGGTCGAAGTCGAACTTGGGCCGCTTGGCGAACATCTGCCGCACGATGCGAAGGGTGGGGATCGTTTTCATGCTCTTGGGTGCGAACACGCCCAGCCCGGACTCGAAGCTGCAGCCGGGATTGGTCCACACTGGCCGCTCGTTGGCGAACGTCCACGGGCTGGAGTTGGACACGAACGCGAAACTCACCCCCGTAATGGGTTCGCGACCGGGCAGTTCAAGGGTGAGCATCGGTTCGCGGCGCGTGTAGCCCCACACGGCGGGCACCGCCGCGCGAATGTAGCGCCAGGCCGTCACCTTGCCGCCCTTGTCGCGTTCGGCCTCGACCGCGGCCACCACCTCGGCGTCGACCCCCATGCCGGTGTTGAACACGGCCCACCGCTCACCGCAGTCGATCAGGCCGATCCGGCGCCAGGTGTGGTGGTGGCGATAGTCGTCGAGGAGCTGGATGAGCTGGTTGGTGGCGGCCACCGGGTCCCGCGAGATCCCCAGCGACCGCGCCAGCACATTCGCCGAACCGCCGGGAACCACCGCGACCGCCGGCATCGGGCCGGTGTCCCCCGAAACCGCGCCGGGACGCCCGAGCAGGCCGTTGACCACCCCGCTCACCGTGCCGTCACCGCCGTGCACCACGACCAGGTCGACGCCGTCCGCGACCGCCTTCTCGGCGAGTTCGGTGCCGTGACCGCGGTGGCTGGTGTGTTCGACGGTGAGCTGCAGGCGGCTCTTGAGCGCGTTCGCCAGCAGGTCGCGACCGGCCGGGGTGGTGGTGGTGGCTGTGGGGTTCACGATCAGCACGGCGCGCATGAAGCACGAGCTTATGCGGGCCGGTTAAGGCCACGCTGTGGGGAACTCCTCGCCGGCCGGGGTGACTACGCTGACGCGGGTGACAGCTTTCCGCCGCAACCCAGGGGCCGCTCCAGCCGCCGTGCGCGGCGCTGGGCTCCTCGTGGTGGTGCAAGGGCTGGCCGCGCTGGTGGTGGCGGCGGTGCTGGTGGTGCGCGGCGTCGCGGGCGCCGACCAGCGCGTGGTCAACGGGTTGGGCACGGCGGTGTTTTTCGTTCTGGTCGGGGCGGTGGTGCTGGCCGCCGGACGGGCGCTGATCCTCGGCAAGCGCTGGGGGCGCGGGCTGGCCGTGATCACCCAGCTGCTGCTGGTGCCGGTGGCGTGGTACCTGACGGTGGACTCGCACCGGCCCGGCTTCGGGATTCCCGCCGGCATTGTGGCGCTGAGCGTGTTGGGCCTGCTGTTCAGCCCCGCGGGCGTGCGGTGGGCCGCCGGCGATCAGCGCGATTCCGCCAGCTCGGCCAACCGGGGGCCGGACAGCCGATAGGTGGTCCACTCGCGCTGGGGTTCGCCGCCGACGCCGTCGTACAGCGTGAGGGCGCCGGCGTTCCAGTTCAGCACGGCCCAGGACAACCGCGTGTAGCCGTGGTCGAGGCATTCGGCCGCCAGCGTGGCCAGCAGCGCGCGGGCCAGGCCGCGGCGGCGAAATCCCGGCCGCACGAACAGGTCTTCGAGGTAGATGCCCGCCACGCCGTCCCAGGTGGAGAAGTTGAGAAACCACAGCGCCATCGCGGCGATCTCGCCCTCGACTTCCGCGACGTGCCCGTACACCGTCGGGGCTGCTCCGAAAAGTGCTGCCGCAATTTGCTTTTCGGTGACCGTGCATTGCTCGGCGGCGTGTTCGAATTCCGCCAGTTCGTGGATCATTCCGGTGATTGCGGCGGCGTCTTCCGGCGCGGCGCGGCGAATGGTCATTGCTCGACGTCCAATGCGTTGAGAATCGTCGCGAATTTCGTTGTTGTTTCCGCGAGTTCTTCGTCGGGGTCGGATTCGGCGACGATGCCGCCACCGGATCGTGCGAGCGCGGTGCGGCGGTCCGCCGACAGCTGCGCGCAGCGGATCGCCACCACCCAGCGGCCGTCGCCCCGGGCGTCGCACCAGCCGACCGCCCCCGCGTAGAACCCGCGGTCGCCTTCCAACTCGGCGATGAGCTCGACCGCGGCCTTGGTCGGCACCCCGCCGACCGCCGGGGTGGGATGCAGCGCCAGGGCCAAATCGATTGCGGTGGTGGACGTATCGCGAAGCCGGGCGCTGATCGGTGTGCACAGGTGCCACACCGCCGCGGTGCGGCTCAACTCGGGCTCGGCGGCGATCGTCAACTCGTCGCACAGCGGCTCGAGGGCGGCCCGAATGGTTTCGATGACCAACTGGTGCTCGTGCCGATCCTTGGCCGAACCGGCCAGCGCGGCGCCGTTGGCGGCGTCGACGTCCGGGTCGGCGGCGCGGGGCGCCGAGCCGGCGAACGGCCGGCACGTGACTCGATCTCCGTTGCGCGCCACCAGAAGCTCCGGGCTGGCGCCCACCAGCGCCACACCCGCGTAGTCATCGCCTGCGGCGGTCAGGTCGACCAGATAGCCGTAGGCGGCCGGGTCGGCGGCGATGAGCCGGCGCAGGATGACGCGGGCGTCCAGGGGGGCGTCGGCGACCAGCCGCAGCGCGCGGGACAGCACCACCTTGCTCAGCAGGCTGTCGGGGGCGGTGAGCTGATCGCGGGCCCGGCTGATGCGGCGGCGGTAGTCGGCCGGCGATGGGTCGGCGGCGGCGATACGCACCGGCGGCAGCGGGCCGGTCGGCCAGTCGGGCGGGCCGTCGGTGCGTCGCACCGCGTCGGGCGTCAGCAGCGCTGCGGGCCGGTTCACGTCGAAGGGCAACGCGCCCAACACTATTGCGGCTGAGCCCGATCGCAGCGCGTCCTGCGCCGCCGCGACCTCGCGGTAGCGCTCCCGCACGCCCTCGGCGACCAGGGTCTGCTTCGGTCCGCACAGCGCGAACGGCGATTGGGCGCTCACCCGGGTTTTATCGCCTGCGGCTGGGCGGTCAATCCGAGCGCGGCCAGCTGTCGCACGCCATGCTCGAAACCGCACACCGCGATGGAGCCGGCCAGCATCCAGAAGCGGCTGCCCTCGACGAGCGGCAGCTCCACCCAGCGGGTGATGACCGAACGGGAGAAGTGGCTGTGCCCCACGAACACCACGTCGCGCGAGCTCATGTGCTCCAGCGCGAACGCGACCGCCCGATCGGCGCGGTCGCTGACCTGCTGCACGCTTTCGCCACCGGGACAGCCGTGCGTCCAGACCAGCCAATCGGGCACCTTTTCGTGGATCTGCGGCGTCGTCAACCCCTCGTAAGAGCCGTAATCCCATTCGGCGAGCAGGGGAGAGACCTCGTCCACGGCGAGGCCGGCCAGCTTCGCTGTGGTCAGGGCGCGGATGCGCGGGCTGCTGATCACCAACGGGTCGGTGAGGTTCAGTTCTCGCAGGACGCGGCCGGCCAGCTCGGCCTGGACGCGGCCGGTGTCGGTCAGTTCGAGGTCGGTCCGGCCCGTGTGCTGGCCGGATTTCGACCACTCGGTCTCGCCGTGGCGGAGCAGGACCAGTCGATGATTGTGCAAGCCCATATCGACCGATTCTGCCGGACGACATGCCGGGCACGTCGGCCGCAGCGCGTGGCGAGCGAACGTGCCAGGATGGGCACTGTTGACCGCATGGCAACGATGCAGAGGGGAGAGCCGCGCCTATGGCTGCTAAGACCCGGGTACTGGCAGTGGCCAACCAGAAGGGCGGGGTAGCCAAGACGACGACGGTCGCCTCGCTGGGCGCAGCGATGGTGGACGAGGGACGCCGGGTGCTCCTGGTCGACCTCGATCCGCAGGGCTGCCTGACCTTCTCGCTCGGTCAGGATCCCGACAAACTCCCGGTGTCGGTGCACGAGGTGCTTCTCGGCGAGGTCGAGCCGAATGCCGCGCTGGTCACCACCATGGAGGGGATGACCCTGCTGCCGGCCAACATCGACCTGGCGGGAGCCGAGGCGATGCTGTTGATGCGCGCCGGCCGCGAATACGCGCTCAAACGCGCGCTGGCCAAGCTCTCCGACGACTTCGACGTGGTCATCATCGACTGCCCACCGTCGCTGGGTGTGCTCACCCTCAACGGGCTGACCGCCGCCGACGAGGTGATCGTGCCGCTGCAGTGCGAGACGCTCGCGCACCGGGGAGTCGGCCAATTCCTGCGCACGGTCGCCGATGTCCAGCAGATCACCAACCCGGAGCTGCGGCTCCTCGGCGCGTTGCCGACGCTGTACGACTCGCGGACCACCCACACCCGGGACGTGTTGGTGGACGTCGCCGACCGCTACAACCTGCCGGTGCTGGCCCCGCCGATACCGCGCACAGTGCGTTTCGCCGAGGCCAGTGCCTCGGGGTCGTCGGTGATGGCCGGGCGCAAGAACAAGGGCGCGTCGGCTTACACCGACCTGGCGAAGGCGTTGCTCAAGCACTGGAAGACCGGCAAGCCGCTGCCGACGTTCGCCGTCGAGGTGTAGCGGCTTTGATTGCGCGCCTAGGGCTTTGAGCGCCTACGGCGCGGCACGCCGGCGTGTCGCCGCCCTGTACGCATGCGCAACGCCCTGAGCGCGCACGGCAGGCGGCGTCAGCCCAGGGCCGTCACGGTGTCGCCCCGCTGCTCGAACACCTGGGACCCCGCGACGGCCGGGACCACCGCCCGTCCGGGTGTACTCGGCGCCCGGTTCACCGGGATGTAGCGCTCGTTGGCGCCGCTGACCGGGTCGTAGACTCCGATCGCGCCGGTGACCGGCACCAGCAGACGGCCCGCCATCATCGCGCCCGGGCCCAACGGTGCCGTCGTGGAGCCCGCGGCGATGGTGTACCGCAGCGACAGGTTGCCCGTCTCGAAGACCATGACGGAATCGCCGGTCCACCAGGTGATCAGGCTGCCCGCGTGCGACACGGCACCGGGGCTCGTCGGCGGCTTGGGCAGCAGTGTGCTCGACACGGTGGTGCCGGTCTCGTCGATCACGTCCACCCGGGGCTGCGGGGACGGCAGGTACACCGCTGTGTTGTTCTCCCAGACGGCCAGCACCCGGGCGCCCGAATCCGCCGTGATCCCGGGTTCGGCCACGATGCGCTGCTGGGGTTCGTCGTCGTCCTTGCCCGGCCGCAGCAGCACGAGCCGCAGGTCGGCCTGGTTGGCGCAGCCCTCCAGCACCGACACCGCCGACGAGCTGGCCGCCGCCGAGACCAGCTTGCAGCCGGAGTGCAGCCCGCGTGCGGAGGGCTTGACGCGGGCGTCCGTCTCGCCGTACGCGACCATCCGGACCATGTCGGAGCGCCACAGCTCGAGCCGGGTGCCGCCGGCCGCCAACACGGTCGTGCCGTCGGACGACAGCTGCACGTGCGGGTCGGCGTAGCCGCTGCGGGCAGGCCCGCGGCGACCGGTGGACCCGTCAAGCGTGCTCGCCTGCCCGCACCCGCGGTCGTCCCGGTAGACGGCGACGGCGTAGTGGTAAATCCAGGAGACCCCGCACAGGTCGGCGTCGCGCTGGTAGCTCCACCGGGACTGGCCCGAGGCGGGGTCGCGGCCGTCGACCCGGCGGCCGTCGCCGGTGACGACCGTCCCGCCGACGGCCACGGGTGCGGTGGTGGCCGGACTGGATGCGGTCCACAGCTCCTTGAGCGCGGCCGGGACCTGTCGGGCCGGGGTCGGGTTGGGCGCCGCAACGGCGGCCGGCCGGCTGATGGTGGCCCGGGCGTCGCTGGTCCACCAGATCAGCGAGGCGACGGCGACTACCGCGACCGCTATCGCCGCGGCGGCCAAGACGTCGCCCTTGGTCCGGCGTTCGGGTCTGACCATCCGCGGGCGGGCGACTCAGCTGGCGTTTGCGCCGGCTTCGGCGGCCTTGCGGCGCCGACGGCGGCGGCGGCTGGTCCCGCCGTTACCGGGCGCTTCCGCGGCGGCTTCGCCGCCGGCGGCGCCGGCCCCGGCATTCCCGCCCGAATGTGCGGAGGTGGGTTGGCCGCCGCGGGTCCGCCGCCGCGGCGCGCCGGAGCGGGCACGCCCGGACCGGTCCGCCTTCTGGCCGTCGCGCTCGCTGGTGCGGCGCTGGCCCTGCGGCTTCTTCGGCGAGCCGATGGCGCTGCCCGCTTCGGCCGGGATGCCCATCTCTTCGTAGAGGTGCGGCGAGTTCGAGTAGGTCTCGGCGGGTTCGGGGGTCTCCAGGCCCAGCGCCTTGTCGATCATCGACCAGCGGGGCAGTTCGTCCCAGTCCACCAGGGTGACGGCGATGCCGGTCTTGCCGGCGCGGCCGGTGCGGCCGATGCGGTGCACGTAGGCCTGTTCGTCCTCGGGGATCTGGTAGTTGATGACGTGGGTGATGTCGTCGATGTCGATGCCGCGGGCGGCCACGTCCGTGGCGACCAGGACGTCGATGTCGCCGCTGCGGAAGGCCTTGAGCGCCTTCTCGCGGGCGATCTGACCGAGGTCGCCGTGCACGGCGCCGACCTTGAAGCCGCGCTCGGCCAGTTCGTCGGCGACCTTCTGGGCGGTGCGCTTGGTGCGGGTGAAGATCATCGTCGCGCCGCGGCCCTCGGCCTGCAGTATGCGGCTGACCATCTCGACCTTGTCCAGCGCGTGGGCGCGGTAGACGAACTGCTCGGTGGTGTCGTGCGTGGCGGCCGAGTGCGGCGCCTCTGCCCGGATGTGGGTGGGCTGGTTCATGAAAGTGCGGGCCAGCGTGATGATCGGGCCCGGCATGGTCGCCGAGAACAGCATGGATTGCCGGTCCTCGGGGATCTGACGCAGGATGCGCTCGATGTCGGGCAAAAAGCCCAGGTCGAGCATCTCGTCGGCCTCGTCGAGGACGAGCATGGACAGCCCGCCGAGCTGCAGGTGGCCCTGCTGGGCCAGGTCGAGCAGGCGGCCGGGGGTGCCGACCACGACGTCGGCGCCGGCCTGCAGCGCCTCGAGTTGCGGCTCGTAGGCCCGCCCGCCGTAGATCGAGACGACGGACAGCCGCCGACCCTCGTCGGCGGTGAGGTACTTGGCCGCGGCGGCCAGGTCCTCGGTGACCTGAAGGCACAGCTCACGGGTCGGGACCACGACCAGGGCCCGGGGTGTGCCGTTGAGCTCCCGCACGCCGACTCCGGACGTGATGCGGTTCAGCAGCGGCACGCCGAAGGCGAGGGTCTTGCCCATACCGGTGCGGGCCTGGCCGATCACGTCGTCGCCGGCGAGCGCCAGCGGCATGGTCAGTTCTTGGATCGCAAAGGGGCGTTCGATGCCCTTTTCGGCGAGGGCGCGGACGATTTCGTCGCGAACGCCGAGCTGGGCAAAGGTCAATTCAGTTGTGCTGGTGAGTTCGCTCATGCGTGGGTAGTAAGCCTTTCGGTGACGTATCGGTTTGTGTCGGTGTTTCTCTGTCGCGGTCACGCGCGCACGAGTTCCGACTCCGAATACGTCGCCGAGTCGCGGGCCCCTGCCCAATCTGGGCCGGCCAGCTGTGCACGCACATTTCGCCGATAGCGGCTTGGGAAAAGAAATACAACCGCTACCTACATACATGATAGCTGGTCGACAGCTGGCGCCCCGTTAGCGCCGGGTCCGCCGACTACAGTGTTGCCATGACCCGGCCCTCTTGCCAGCCTTCCGAAGCCGAACTGGAAGCCGACCAGGTGGACGATTCGCCCGCCCCGCGTCTGTCGGCCGACCACCCGGGCGTCAACGAGTTGTTCGCGGTCTTGGCATACGGCGAGATCGCCGCGTTCTATCGGCTCACCGACGAGGCGCGGATGGCCCCGGACCTGCGCGGACGGATTTCCATGGCCAGCATGGCCGCCGCCGAGATGCAGCACTACGAGCTGCTGCGCGACGCCCTGGAAAGCCGGGGCGTCGACGTGGTGAAGTCGATGTCGAAGTACGTCTCGGCGCTGGAGAACTACCACCGGCTGACGATGCCCAGCACGTGGCTGGAAGCCCTGGTGAAAACCTATGTCGGCGACGCCCTGGCCGCCGACCTGTACCTGGAGATCGCCGACGGGCTACCCGACGAGATCGCCGACGTGGTGCGGGCGGCGCTGTCCGAGACGGGACATTCGCAGTTCGTCGTCGCCGAGGTGCGCGCCGCCGTGACCTCCAGCGGCAAGCAGCGCAGCCGGCTGGCGCTGTGGTCGCGCCGCCTGTTCGGCGAGGCGATCACGCAGGCTCAGTACTTGCTGGCCGACCACGACGAGCTGGTCGACCTGGTGATGTCGGGCGCCGGTGGCCTGGGCCAGCTCAACGCGTTCTTCGACCGGTTGCAGCACACCCACGACCGGCGGATGCACGAACTGGGTCTGAGCTGACGTTCAGCCGTGATCGCAAGCGCGGCGCAGCCGGGCGCAGCGGGTCACGGCCATCGGACCCAGCCGTGATCGCAAGCGCGGCGCAGCCGGGCGCTGGGGGGCACCCCCGCGGAGCTGGGGGACGGGTCACTCAGCGCGCGCAGGTCGCCAGGCTCGCGTTGGTGGTCGATGCGGCCACCAGCTGACCGGCGGCGTTGACGATCGAGCAGTTGAGCCGGCCGTAGAAGCTCGTCGCGACGACCGACGGGTTCTGGACACTCGGACTCAAGATCACCGCCTTGGTCCACGGCAGCGAGACGTTGAACTCGGTCTGGGAGTAGCCGTTCCCGTCCGTGTAGACGATGTTCACCAGGTCCAGCAGTTGCTTGCTGCCGGTCACGCTGTAGACGACGGTGCGCGGGTTCAGCGCGGCCGGGGGGGGCGTCAGCGTCAGGGGCGGAGCGGCGGTGGGCGTTCCCGTCGGCGCCAGGCTCGGCGACGCGCTGGGCGTGGTGACGGTGGTGACCGTTTCGGGCGGCAACGGCGTGCCTGAGGGGCGGGGCTGGGCGCTGGGCGGGACGGAGCTTCTCGTCGTCGCCGGCGCGGACGTCACCGGTTGCGGAGCCGGTGCCACGGTGGCCTTCGTCGAGGCGCTGTCGCCGCTGTTGATGATGACGGCGGTCGCGATCGCGCCGACGGCCACCACGGCGCCGAGGATCGCCGTGATCGGACGCCAGCGAAGCTCGGCCGGCCAGCCGGTCCAGGTGTAGTCGCCCTCGGGGTAGGCGTCGGCTCCGTAGAGCTCATCGGTCTGGTCTTCGGGGTAGTCCCGGACCTCGTCGAGATCGGCCAGTGTGGTACCCATGGGGCCGAAGGTAGCCATGTGAAAGCACGAACCGGGCTGCGGACCCGGGTCTGGGCCCAGTCGCAAGCTAATCGTTATCTGCTCGCGACCGATGTTTCGCTGAGCGCGAACCGCATGCCGGGGGCTGTCGCCGCACCGGGCCCGCCGCGTCAACTAGCCTGCAGCTGACAAGCCTGTCGACTTCAATACCTACGGAAGGGGTGACCGTGGAGGTCAAGATCGGTATTACGGACAGTCCGCGTGAGCTGGTCCTCGCCAGTGCGCAGACGCCGGCCGAAGTCGAAGAGCTGGTCAGCGCCGCGCTGGGTGAGGGACCGGGCCTGCTGAGGCTGAACGACGAGCGGGGGCGTCGCTTCCTCGTGCACACCAGCAAGATCGCCTACGTCGAGATCGGCCCCGCCGACGCGCGCCGGGTCGGCTTCGGCATCGGCGCCGAAGTCGGAAAGCTCACCGGCAAGGGCGCTAAAGGCGAGTAAGCGGCACGTGTGACAGCCCGCCCCAGGCGAACGCGACGGTGCCCTCGACGGCGTCCGCCTTCGAGATCGGGCGGTCGGAGTCGAGCCAGTAGCGGGCGCAGTCGACGCTGATGCCCACCAATCCCACCGCGATCATGCGGGCGCGGTGCGGGTCGAGCCCCGAGTCCTCGCTGATCAAGGCGAACACCGCGTCGATGCACGATTCGGTGGCGACGCGCACCTGCGCGGCCACCTCGGGTTCGGTGACGTAGTCGTTCTCGAAGATCAGCCGGTAACCCTGGCTGTCGTGCTCGATGAAGTCGAAGAACGCCTGCACCGCAGCGTGCAGTCGCCGGCGGTTGTCGGTGGTGGTGTTCAGTGCCTGCTGCACGCCCGAGACGAGGTTTTCCACATGCCGGGCGAGCACGGCCAGATAGAGCTCGAGTTTGCTCGAAAAGTGTTGATACAGAACCGGTTTGCTAACCCCGGCCCGGTCGGCGATCTCGTCCATGCCGGCCGCGTGGTAGCCGCGATCGACAAAGACGTCGCTGGCGACGATGAGCAACTGACCGCGACGCTCATCGCGGGGCAACCGGTTGCCGCGCCGGCTCGAAGCCGCGATGCCGTCCCCGGGCCGACTGCGGTCGGTCGATTTGACGGCACGCCGCGCCCCGGCCTTGGCGAGTTCGCTCATCGAGTCCTCATCTGATGTGTCGGCAACCGGCCGCCGGCACCACTGGCCGGCCGCGCTCGGCTCGTTGCGAGAGACATTACTACCCGCGTCGTCCCGGTGACCGTCGTCGCCGCCGTCGTGGCTGGCAGATTGTGGTGTCGGGCGGAGCATTCGGGCGCGCCAAGAACGGCCTCGCTGCCGACTGTGTAATCCTGGGGCAATGACGTCCCAGCGGCCTTCGCGCGGCACCGGTCGCGTCCCGGTGCTGCGGGACGAGTGGCGCGAACCGCTACGGGCGCTGCGTGACCCGATCGCCCGCGACGGCGGACGGAGCAGGGCCGACCGGGAGCGGCCGCGCCAGTGGCGCAAA
The DNA here is from genome assembly GCF_001667155.1 of Mycobacterium sp. 852002-53434_SCH5985345. NCBI lineage: Bacteria > Bacillati > Actinomycetota > Actinomycetes > Mycobacteriales > Mycobacteriaceae > Mycobacterium > Mycobacterium sp. 852002-53434_SCH5985345. The sequence continues at coordinate 29,918 of NZ_LZIE01000075.1, read as the reverse complement.
CAGACATGGCTGGGACGGTTCGTATCCACCTACGGCTGGCGCGCATACGCGCTGCCGGTGTTGGCGGTGCTCACCGCGGTGGTCATCTATCAGACGGTGACGGGCACCAGCGCGGTGAAGCCGACGGCGAACCAGCCCATCCAGAGTCCGCAAGCGATGGACGCCGTGGGCACCTCGATCATCGACGCGCCACCGCGCGGGCTGGCGGCGTTCGACGCCAACCTGCCGGCGGGGACGCTGCCGGACGGCGGCCCGTTCACCGAGGCGGGCGAGAAGACCTGGCACGTGGTGCCCGGCACGACGCCGCAGATCGGTCAGGGCACCGTACGGGTGTTTCACTACACCGTCGAGGTGGAGGATGGTATCGACCCCACGATGATCGGCGGCGACGAGGCGTTCGCGCAGATGGTCGACCAGACGCTGGCCAACCCCAAGGGCTGGACGCACAACCCGCAGTTCGCGTTCGTCAGGATCGACGGAACCAATGGGGGCAAGCCCGACTTCCGCATCTCCCTGGTGTCGCCGGTGACGGTCCGCGAGGGGTGCGGCTACGAGTTCCGGCTCGAGACCTCCTGCTACAACCCGTCGTTCGGCAAGGACCGGCAGTCGCGGGTCTTCATCAACGAGGCGCGCTGGGTGCGCGGGGCGGTCCCGTTCGAGGGGGACATCGGCTCCTATCGCCAGTACGTGATCAACCACGAGGTCGGCCACGCCATCGGGTACGTGCGTCACGAGCCGTGTGAGCAGCAGGGCGCTTTGGCGCCGGTGATGATGCAGCAGACCTTCTCCACGTCGAACAACGATGCCGCCCAATTCGACCCGGATTTCGTCAAGGCCGACGGGAAGACCTGCCGATTCAATCCGTGGCCGTTCCCGATCGCTTAGCCGGCCCCTAGCCGCGAAGCGTCACGCCGGCGTGACGGTCGGCGTTCGGAGTCACGCCAACGTGACGCTCGGCAGGTTGAATTCATTGCCGTCCACTTCGGCGGCTGCTGTGATGGTGGTGGACAACCGCAACGCGAGACCGAGGAGGAGTGGGTGCCGACACCGCAGACAGCACTGCCGCCTCTCGTGGAGCCGGCAGACGAGCTGACCCGCGATGAGGTCGCCCGCTACAGCCGCCATCTGATCATTCCCGACCTGGGCGTCGACGGGCAGAAGCGGCTCAAGAACGCGAAGGTGCTGGTGATCGGCGCGGGCGGGCTCGGCGCGCCGACGCTGCTGTACCTGGCCGCGGCCGGCGTCGGCACGATCGGCATCGTCGACTTCGACGTCGTCGACGACTCCAACCTGCAGCGCCAGATCATCCACGGCGTGGCCGACGTCGGGCGCTCCAAGGCGCAGTCGGCGCGCGAGTCGATCGCCGCGATCAACCCATCGGTCCGGGTGCGTCTGCACGAGGTCCGGCTCGACGCGAGCAACGCCGTCGACCTGTTCTCGCAGTACGACCTGATCCTGGACGGCACCGACAACTTCGCCACCCGGTATCTGGTCAACGACGCCGCCGTGCTGGCCGGCAAGCCGTACGTGTGGGGATCGATCTACCGATTCGAGGGGCAGGTCTCGGTGTTCTGGGAGGATGCGCCGGGCGGGCGGGGCCTCAACTACCGCGACCTCTACCCGGAGCCGCCGCCACCAGGCACGGTGCCGTCGTGCGCCGAAGGCGGTGTGCTGGGCATCGTCTGCGCCTCCATCGCGTCGGTGATGGGCACCGAGGCCATCAAACTCATCACCGGGATCGGCGAGTCGCTGCTGGGCCGGTTGATGATCTACGACGCCCTGGAGATGTCCTATCGCACCATCACGATCCGCAGGGACCCCGACGACGCCTTCCGTCCGAAGATCACCGAGCTGATCGACTACGAGCAGTACTGCGGTGTGGCATCCCATGACGCCGGCCCGGTGCTGTCCGGCTCCACGATCACCCCGCGGGAGTTGCGCGAATTACTGGATTCGGGAAAGAAACTGGCGTTGATCGACGTTCGTGAACGCGCGGAATGGGACATCGTGCACATCGACGGGGCCCAGCTGATCCCGCAGTCGTCGATCAACTCCGGTGAGGGTCTGGCAAAGCTGCCGCAGGACCGCACGCCCGTGCTGTACTGCAAGACGGGGGTGCGCTCGGCCGAGGCGCTGGTGGCGGTGCGCAAGGCCGGGTTCCCCGACGCGGTGCACCTGCAGGGCGGCATCGTGGCGTGGGCGCAGCAGATGCAACCCGACATGGTGATGTACTGACCCGATAGGGCAGGTGACCTCGTCTAGGCTACCCGTGTGAATGTCGAACCGCCGCCGGAGCACGTGCTGGCGGCGTTTGGTTTGACCGGTGTCAAGCCCGTCTATCTGGGGGCTAGCTGGGAAGGCGGCTGGCGCTGCGGTGAGGTCGTCCTGTCGTTGGTGGCCGATCACGCCCGGGCGGCCTGGTCGGCCCGGGTGCGGGAGACGCTGTTCGTCGACGGTGTTCGGCTGGCCCGCCCGGTCCGCTCGACGGACGGGCGATACGTGGTTTCGGGATGGCGGGCGGATACCTTCGTCGCCGGCACGCCCGAACCGCGGCATGACGAGGTCGTCTCCGCGGCGGTGCGCCTGCACGAGGCGACCGGCAAACTGGAACGGCCCCGATTTCTGACCCAGGGCCCCACCGCGCCGTGGGGTGACGTGGACATCTTCATCGCCGCCGACCGTGCTGCCTGGGAGGAACGGCCGTTGGCCTCGGTGCCCCCTGGCGCCCGGACGGCCCCGCCGACGGCCGACGCCGAGCGGTCGGTGGAGCTGATCAACCAGCTGGCCACCCTGCGCCGGCCGACCAAGAGCCCGAACCAGCTGGTGCACGGAGACCTTTACGGGACAGTGCTTTTCATCGGCACCGCCGCTCCGGGCATCACCGACATCACCCCGTACTGGCGGCCCGCGTCGTGGGCGGCCGGTGTGGTCGTCGTGGACGCGCTGTCCTGGGGCGAGGCCGACGACGGACTCATCGAACGTTGGAACGCGCTGCCCGAGTGGCCGCAGATGTTGTTGCGCGCCTTGATGTTTCGTCTAGCGGTTCATGCGTTGCACCCACGGTCCACCGCCGAGGCGTTCCCCGGGCTGGCCCGCACCGCGGCGCTGGTGCGACTGGTGCTCTAGCGCTCGAAGTCGAAACGAACCTCGCGCAACGCGATCCGGCCGTCGGTGGCCAGGACTCCCTCGGCCCGCAGCAGCTCCAGCTGCCGGGTGGTCAGATGAGCCGCCGGGCGCCCCGAGGCGGTGATCACCCGGTGCCACGGCAGGTCCGAGGAGTCGGTCCGCATGATCCAACCGACGATGCGCGGGCTGGAAAGCCCTGCGACGTCGGCGATGTCGCCGTAGGTGGCGACCCTGCCGGGCGGGATCGCCGCGACCAGCGTGCGCACCCGCTCGACCTGGTCGTCGGTCACCGGCGCCACGATCAGCGGGCTTCCAGCAGCTCGCGCGTCAGCGCGGCGACCTCCGCGGGCGCGGCGTAGGGCACCATGTGGTTGCAATCGAAATCCAGTAGCCGGAAATCGGATCCCAGCCGGTCCCGTAGCCCGGCGATGAGGTCCTCGCCGACGTACGGCGGCGAGGTGCGCTTGGCCCGGACCAGGAACGTCGGCGTCCCGGCCGGCGGGAACACGATGTCACGGGCCAGCTCGCTCCAGTAGGACATCATCGCCGGCAGGCTCACCCGCCAGCCGTAGCGGCCGCCCGGCAGCTCGACCAGATGCTCGTCGATCTCGGCATCGAGCAGTGCGGGGGCGACGTTCGACCAGGAGCCGTGCCGCTTTTCCAGGCGCGCTTCCTCGGCGTCGGGGTAGTCGGGCGAGGCCAACATCGCGTCGGCGATCTGGCGCATCCACGCGCCGTCCAATCCGACCGCCGGGTCCAGCAGCAACAGCGCCGCCACCCGGTCCGGCCGCATCGCGGCCAGCTGCATGGCGAGCGCGCCGCCGAAGGAGTGCCCCACCACCAGCACCGGCGCCACGGCCTCATCGTCGAGCAGCGCGGCCATCGCCGCGACGTTGGCGTCGATGCTCCACGGCGCCGCCCACGACGACCGGCCGTGACCGATCAAATCCGGTGCCGCGAAGGTGATTTCGGGCATTAGCCCGGCCAGCTGCTGCCAGCGCTGCCCGTGACCGGTCAGCCCGTGCAGCGCCAGTACTCGCACCGGACCCGGCGGGCCGTAGCGGTGCACATGGAGATCAGCGGTCACCCGTCGATCGTGCCAGCCGCCGCCACGGCCACTCGCGGTGGGCGGGTCAGCGTTCGTCCCAGTCGTCCTCGGTGGGGACGACGTAGGCCTGCTCGATCACGTCGGCCTCGTTGGCCTCGCGGTCGGCAGCTGTCAGATACTCGGTGTCCAGGCCGACCTCGTCGTCGAAGTCGACGGGTTGCAATTGTTCCGCGGCGTCACCTTCGGGTGCTTCGTCGCTGGGAAAACCGGGTTCGACGTTCGTCACGATCACCTACCTCCTCACCTTTCGTCGGACTGCTTGCGGCCTCCAGCGTAGGGGTCGGCGGCGGCGCGGGCCGCGCGACTTGTCAGACCCTGCTGATTGCATGCAGCCATGTCGTACATCTGGGACACCGGGGCGCGGGCTCTACTGGCGCCCGGCGTGCGCGGGCCGGTCCGGGTGGTGGGCGGGCCGGGCACCGGTAAGAGCAGCCTGCTGGTCGAGGCGGCGGTCGCCCGGATCGACGCCGGTCTCGACCCGGAATCGGTTCTGCTGCTTACCGGTTCCGGCCGGCTGGGCATGCAGGCGCGCAGCACCTTGACGACGGCGTTGTTGCGGGCGCGTTCGACCGGGCCCTGCCGGGCCGCCATCCGCGAACCGTTGGTGCGGACCGTGCACGGTTATGCCTACGCGGTGCTGCGGCGGGCCGCCGAGCGTGCCGGCGACGCGCCCCCGCGGCTGGTCACCAGCGCCGAACAGGACGCGATCATCCGGGAGCTGCTCGCCGGCGACCTCGAGGACGGGCCGCGCGCGGCGACGGCGTGGCCCGCCCATCTGCAACCCGCGCTGGCCACCGCGGGCTTCGCCACCGAGCTGCGAAACATGTTGGCGCGCTGCGCCGAACGGGGCATTGATCCGCAGGAGCTGGAGCGCCTGGGCCGTCGGTGCCGGCGCCCGGAATGGACGGCCGCCGGCCAGTTCGCCCGCCAGTACGAGCAGGTGATGCTGCTGCGGGCAGCGGTCGGGACGGCGGCACCGCAGGCGACGACGCCCGCGTTGGGCGCCGCGGAACTGGTGGGCGCCGCCCTGGAGGCCTTCGCGGTCGATCCCGAGCTGCTGGCCGCCGAGCGGGGCCGGGTGCGGGTCTTGTTGGTCGACGACGCCCAGCAGCTCGACCCGCAGGCAGCCCGCCTGGTCCGGGTGCTGGCGGCGGGCGCCGAGCTGGCCGTGATCGCCGGAGACCCCAATCAGGCTGTGTTCGGCTTCCGGGGCGGCGAATCCGCCGGCCTCTTCGACGGGGATTCGCCGTCGGTGACGTTGACGGTCTCGCACCGCTGCGCCCCGGCGGTGGCGCGCGCCGTCAGCGGCATCGCGCACCGGCTGCCCGGCGGCAGCGGCGGCAAGCGGATCGAGGGCAGCGGGCCCGAGGAGGGCTCGGTCACGGTGCGCCTGGCGGCGTCGGCGCACGCGGAGGCGGCGATGATCGCCGACGCCCTTCGGCGTGCGCACCTGGTCGACGGGGTGCCGTGGTCGCAGATGGCGGTCGTCGTCCGGTCGGTGCCACGGGCGGGCGCGCGGTTGCCCCGCGCGCTGGCCGCCGCCGGGGTGCCGGTGGCCGCGCCCGCGACCAGCGGACCGCTGTCCGACGAGCCGGCGGCCCGGGCGCTGCTCACCGTCCTGGCGGCCACCGCCGACGGGCTCGACGGCGAACGGGCCCTGGCGCTGCTGACCGGTCCCATCGGTCGGGTCGACCCGGTTTCGCTGCGCCAGCTGCGCCGAACGCTGCAGCGCGCCAACCCGGGTCGCGCGCCGGGCGATGTCGCGCAGCTGCTGGCCGAGGCGCTGTCCGCCGACCCACCGCCACCGGGCCCGCAGTTCCGCCCGCTGCAGCGGGTGCGCGCGGTGCTGGACGCCGCGGCGCGCTGCCATCGGGCGGGCCAAGACCCGCGCTACACGCTGTGGGCCGCCTGGCACCGGTCCGGCCTGCAGCGTCGTTGGCTGTCGGCCGCCGAGCGCGGCGGCCCCGCCGGCGCCCAGGCCACCCGGGACCTGGAGGCGGTGACCGCGCTGTTCGACATCACCGAGCAGTACGTGTCCCGCACGTCGGGTGCGTCGCTGCGCGGTCTCGTCGAGCACGTCGCCGCGCTGCACCTGCCGAGCGTGAACCAGGATCCGGTGTCACCGGTGGAGCAGGTGCGGGTACTCAGCGCGCACGCCGCGCTGGGACACGAATGGGACCTGGTGGTCATCGCCGGGCTGCAAGAAGGTTTGTGGCCCAACACCGTTCCGCGCGGCGGTGTGCTGGGCACCCAGCGGTTGCTGGACGTGCTCGACGGCGTCACCGAGGACGCGTCGGTGCGGGCGCCGCTGCTGGCCGAGGAGCGACGGCTGCTGGTGGCGGCGATGGGCCGGGCCCGCCACCGGTTGCTGGTGACCGCCGTGGACGGCGACACGGGCGGCGGGGACAACGAGGCCGCGCTGCCGTCGTCGTTCTGCTACGAACTCGCCCAGTGGACCGATGGCGGCGGCGATCTCGCTGCCGCGCAACCCATCTCGGCGCCCCGGGTGCTGTCGGCTGCCGCGCTGGTCGGCCGGTTGCGCGGCGTCATGTGCGCGCCCGACGGCACGGTCGACGACACCGCCCGCGCTTGTGCCGCAACGCAATTGGCGCGGCTGGCCCGCGCCGGCGTCCCGGGTGCCGATCCGGCCGGCTGGCACGGCCTGATCCCGGTCAGCACCGGCGAACCCCTGCGCGGCGACGACGATGCCGTCACCCTGACCCCGTCGACCCTGCAGATGCTCAACGACTGCCCGCTGCGCTGGCTGGCCGAACGGCACGGTGGCACCAACCCGCGCGACCTGCGCTCCACCATCGGGTCGGTGCTGCACGCCCTGATCGCCGAACCGCAGCGCAGCGAATCCGAATTGCTGGCCGAGCTGGACCGGGCCTGGCGGCATCTGCCCTTCGAGGCGCAGTGGCATTCGGCCAACGAACTGGCGCGGCATCGCGCGATGATCGAGGCCTTCGTCGAGTGGCGGGCCCAGACCCGGGGCGCGCTGACCGAGGTCGGCGTCGAGGTCGAGATCGACGGCACCCTGACAACATCCGGCGACGGTGCCCCTCGAGGCGGCGAGATCCGGCTGTGCGGCCGGGTCGACCGGTTGGAGCGCGATGCCGCCGGCCGGCTGGTGATCGTCGACATCAAGACCGGCAAAACGCCGGTCAGCAAGGACGATGCCCAACAGCACGCCCAGCTGGCGATGTATCAGCTGGCGGTGGCCGAGGGCATGGTCGCCGCCGGGTCGGAGCCCGGCGGGGCGCGGCTGGTCTACCTGGGCAAGTCCGGGGCCTCGGGCGCCACCGAACGCGAGCAGGATCCGCTGACACCGGCCGCCCGCGACGAGTGGCGCCGGCTGGTCCGGCGCGCCGCCGAGGCGACCGCCGGGCCCCGGTTCATCGCCCGGCGCAACGATGGCTGCTCGCACTGCCCGCTGCGGCCCTCGTGTCCGGCGCACGCCGACGGGGCGGCGCAGTGAACCCGCGCTACAGCCCGGCCGAATTGGCCGGTGCGCTCGGGCTTTTCCCGCCCACCGACGAGCAGTCCGCCGTCATCGCGGCACCGCCCGGGCCGCTTGTCGTCATCGCCGGCGCCGGAGCCGGCAAGACCGAGACCATGGCCGCCCGCGTGGTGTGGCTCGTCGCCAACGGCTACGCCGAACCCGGCCAGGTGCTCGGGCTGACGTTCACCCGCAAGGCCGCCGGCCAGCTGCTGCGCCGCGTGCGGTCCCGGCTCGCCAGGCTGGCCGGCGTCGGCCTGGGTCCCGACGGCCCGGCTCCCGCGGAGCCGGCGGCCGCGCCGACGGTCAGCACCTACCACGCGTTCGCCGGTTCGCTGATCCGCGACTACGGGCTGTTGCTGCCCATCGAGCCCGACACCCGGCTGCTCGGCGAGACCGAGCTGTGGCAGCTGGCCTTCGACGTGGTCAGCGGGTACCGGGGCGAGCTGCGCACCGACAAGACCCCCGCCGCGGTCACGTCGATGGTGCTGCGGCTGTGGGGTCAGCTGGCCGAACACCTGGTGGACACCCGCCAGCTCAGCGATACCCATGTGGAGCTGGAGCTGCTGATCCACACGCTGCCGCCGGGCCCCTATCAGCGCGACCGCGGCCCCAGCCAGTGGTTGCTGCGGCTGCTGGCCACCCAGACCCAGCGCGCCGAGCTGGTTCCGCTGCTCGACGCGCTGAACGAGCGCATGCGTGCCGCTAAGACGATGGACTTCGGCGTGCAGATGGCCTGCGCGGCGCGGCTGGCGGCGAATTTCCCGCAGGTCGGCGCCGACCTGCGCGGCCGCTACCGGGTGGTGCTGCTCGACGAGTACCAGGACACCGGGCACGCCCAGCGGGTCGCGCTGTCGGGCTTGTTCGGCGGTGGCGTCGACGACGGCTTGGCCCTGACCGCCGTCGGCGACCCGATTCAGTCGATCTACGGCTGGCGCGGCGCCTCGGCGACCAATCTCCCGCGCTTCACCACCGACTTCCCCCTCTCCGACGGCACCCCCGCGCCGGTCCTGGAGCTGCGGACCAGCTGGCGCAACCCGCCGCGGACCCTGCAACTGGCCAACGCGATCTCGGCGGAGGCACGCCGCCGGTCGGTCGCGGTGCACGCGCTGCGGCCGCGCCCGGACGCCCCGCCCGGAACGGTCCGCTGCGCGCTGCTTCCCGATGTGCACGCCGAACGCGAGTGGATCGCCGACGAGCTCGCCGCGCGGTACCGGGCGGCCGGGGACGACGGGGTGAGCCCGCCGACCGCCGCGGTTCTGGTGCGCCGCAACGCCGACGCCGCCCCCATCGCCGACGCCCTGCGCGCCCGTGGAGTCCCGGTCGAGGTCGTCGGATTGGCGGGGCTGCTGTCCATCCCCGAGGTTGCCGACGTCGTGGCCATGCTGCGGCTCGTCGCCGACCCGACCGCGGGCGCGGCGGCGATGCGGGTGCTCACGGGTCCGCGCTGGCGCCTCGGGGGCCGGGACATCGCCGCGCTCTGGCGGCGCGCCCGGAAACTCGGCGAAGGGCTGGGCGCCGGCGGGGCATCCGCGCCCGAGGCGATCGCGATGTCCGCCGGCCCGGACGCCGACACGGCGTGCCTGGCCGACGCCATCGCCGATCCCGGCCCGCCCGAAGGGTATTCGGCCGCGGGATATCAGCGCATCGCCGCACTGGCCGGCGAACTGCGTGCCCTGCGCGGCCACCTGGACCATTCCCTGCCGGACCTGGTCGCCGAGGTGCGCCGCGTGCTGGGTGTCGACTGCGAGGTCCGCGCCGCGGCGGGAGCGGACGTGGGCTGGGCCGGCACCGAACACCTCGACGCGTTCGCCGACGTCGTCGCCGGATACGCCGAACAAGCCGACGCCGCCGACGCCGCCGGCGCGCCGGACCGTCGCAGCGCGGCATCGGTGTCGGGCCTGCTGGCCTTCCTGGACGTGGCGGAGTCCGTCGAGAACGGTTTGCCGCCTGCCCCATTGGTGGCCGCGCGCGACCGCGTCCAGGTGCTCACGGTGCACTCCGCGAAGGGGTTGGAGTGGCAGGTCGTGGCGGTGGCACACCTGTCGGGCGGAATCTTCCCCTCGAGCGCGTCCAGGAGCAGCTGGCTCACCGACGCGGCCGAGCTGCCGCCGCTGCTGCGGGGCGACCGTGCCTCGGCGGGCGCGCTGGGCATCCCGGTGCTGGACACCTCTGACGTCACGAATCGAAAGCAGTTGTGCGACAAGATCTCCGGCCATCGTCGCCAGCTCGATCAGCGGCGCGTCGACGAGGAACGCCGGCTGCTGTATGTCGCCGTCACCCGGGCCGAGGACACCCTGCTGGTATCGGGTCATCACTGGGGGGCCTCCGGCATCAAACCGCGCGGCCCCTCGGATTTCCTGTGCGAGGTCAAGGAGGTCATCGACCGTTCGGCCGGGGCCGGGGCGCCCTGCGGGGTGGTGGATCAGTGGGCGCCCGCGCCGGCGGACGGCGATCGTAACCCGTTGCGTGACAACATCGTCGAGGCGTTCTGGCCGGCCGAACCGTTGGCCCGGCGCGGTGACGTCGAGCGCGGCGCCGCGTTGGTGACCCGGGCGATGTCGGGCGGCACCGGTGGGGAAGGTGCCGACATCGAGGGGTGGGCGGCCGACGTCGACGCGTTACTTGCCGAGCGGGCGCGGTTGGTCGAACCGCCCACCGGCGCGCTGCCGAGTCAGTTGTCGGTCAGCGGCCTGGTGGAGCTGGCGCGAGATCCCGCGGGCGCCGCACAGCGGCTCAGGCATCGGCTGCCGACCAGGCCTGACCCGCATGCGTTGCTGGGCAACGCCTTTCACGCCTGGGTCCAGCGGTTCTACGGCGCCGAGTGTCTCTTCGATCTCGCGGACCTGCCGGGTGCGGCGGACTCCGACGTCGGCGACACCCGGGAACTGGCCGCGTTGCAGGCCGCATTCACCGAATCGCCCTGGGCGACCCGCACTCCCATCGCCGTCGAGGTGCCGTTCGAGATGTCCATCGGCGACACCCTGGTGCGCGGCCGAATCGACGCGGTGTTCGCCGACCCCGACGGGGGCGCGACGGTCGTGGACTGGAAGACGGGCGAACCACCGCACGGGCGGGAAGCCATGCGCCAGGCCGCCGTCCAGCTCGCCGTCTACCGCCTGGCGTGGGCCGCCCTGGCCGGTGTTCCGGAATCGTCGGTGCGGACGGCCTTCTATTACGTCCGCGCCCGCACCACGGTGGCTCCCGACGATCTGCCCGCCCCCGCTGAACTGGCCGGGTTGCTGGCCGAGCCCGCCGCCGGCTGACTTCGCGCTGCCAGGGTACCGCGGTGGCGATCGTGGTTACATTGAGTCGTGCATGACTCCTGCGCTGGCGTTGAGCCCATAACGGACCGCCGTGCGCAACGGTAAGTCCCGGCAACTGACCGGTCTGGATGAAGCGCTGACCGCGCAGCGAGGCCACCAGTTGGTGGGCGTGGTGCGCATCCCCGAGGATCACGCCAGCCCCATCCGCGTCATCACCCGCCGCGTGGTCATCGCGCTGGTGGTGTTGTTCGCCGCGGCCGTCATCGTCTATCTGGACCGCAACGGGTACCGCGACGTCCGCGGCCAGCCGCTGACCTTCCTCGACGCCATGTACTTCTCCGCGGTGTCACTGTCGACGACCGGTTACGGCGACATCACCCCGTACACCGAGACCGCGCGTTTGGTTCACACCCTGATTTTTACCGCGCTTCGGATCGCGTTCCTGGCCGTGTTGGTCGGTACAACCCTCGAAGTCCTCTCCGAGCGGTCCCGCCAAGGGTGGAAGATTCAGCGTTGGAGGAGCAGAGTGCGCAACCACACGATCGTGATCGGCTACGGCACCAAGGGCAAAACGGCCGTCGCCGCGATCCTCGGCGACGAGGCCGCCCAGGGGGAGGTCGTCGTCGTTGACACGGACCGCACCACCCTCGAGCACGCCGCCGGCGCGGGGCTGGTCACCGTGCACGGCGACGCCACCAAGGCCGACGTGCTGCGGCTGGCCGGGGCGCAACATGCGGCCTCGATCATCGTCGCCACCAGCCGCGACGACACCGCGGTGCTGGTCACTCTGACCGCGCGGGAGCTCGCGCCCAACGCCAAGATCGTGGCGTCGATCCGGGAGGCCGAAAACCAGCACCTGCTGCAGCAATCGGGAGCGGACTCGGTGGTGGTCTCCTCGGCGACCGCCGGGCGGCTGCTCGGGCTTGCCACCACCACACCGAGCGTCGTGGAGATGATCGAGGACCTGCTGACACCCGACTTCGGGCTGGCCATCGCCGAGCGCGAGGTGGAGCCGACCGAGGTCGGCGGTTCCCCACGGCATCTGCGCGACATCGTGCTGGGTGTGGTGCGCGACGGCCACCTGCTGCGCATCGGCGCGCCCGAGGTGGACGCCGTCGAGGCCAACGACCGGCTGCTGTACATCCGGCAGGCCGGGCACTAGTGGCGATCGCGGATTTCCAGCTGCGGAACGTTCCGCTGCTGTCGCGGGTCGGCGCCGACCGGGCCGACCAGCTGCGCACCGACGTCGAAGCGGCCACCGCGGGGTGGGCGGACGCGGCGCTGCTGCGGGTGGACTCGCGCAGTCAGGTGCTCATCGCCGACGGCCGGGTGGTGCTGGGCGCCGCGGCCAAGCTGGCCGACAAGCCGCCACCGGAAGCGGTGTTCCTCGGCCGCCTCGACGACGGCCGCCACGTGTGGGCCATCCGCGGCGCGCTCGAGGCGCCGGAGGACCCGGGGGTGCGCGCCGAGGTGGTGAACCTGCGCGGCCTCGGCTCGATCCTCGACGACACCAGCAGTCAGCTGGTGTCGTGCGCCGTCGCGCTGCTCAATTGGCATGACAGCGCCCGGTTCAGCTCGGTGGACGGCTCGCCGACGAGGCCGGCCCGGGCGGGCTGGGCGCGGGTCAACCCGGTCACCGGCCATGAGGAGTTCCCGCGCATCGACCCGGCGGTGATCTGCCTGGTCCACGACGGCGGCGACCGTGCGGTGCTGGCTCGCCAGGCGGTGTGGCCGGAGCGGATGTTCTCGCTGCTGGCCGGATTCGTCGAGGCTGGTGAATCGTTCGAAGGCTGCGTCGCTCGTGAGATCCGCGAGGAAATCGGCCTCACGGTGCGCGACGTGCGCTACCTGGGCAGCCAGCCGTGGCCGTTCCCGCGCTCGCTCATGGTCGGCTTCCACGCGGTCGCGGATCCCGGCGAGGACTTCTCGTTCAACGACGGGGAGATCGCCGAGGCGGCGTGGTTCACCCGCGACGAGGTGCGCACGGCGCTTGCGGCAGGGGACTGGTCCAGCTCGGCGGACTCGAAACTGCTGCTGCCCGGGTCGATCTCGATCGCCCGCGTGATCATCGAATCCTGGGCGGCATTCGACTGAGCCGGCGTGCGCCCGCCCGGCGCCCTAGGCGCCGGCTTCGGCCAGCTTGGCCTTGACCTCGGCCGCGCTCGGGTTGGTGAGCGTGGACCCGTCGGCGAACTTCACCGTCGGAACCGTCCTGTTGCCGCCGTTCACCGAGCCGACGAACTCCGCCGCGGCGGGATCGTCTTCGATGTCGACCGCCTCATAGGGGATTCCGTTGGACTTCAACACGGTCATGAGGCGGTGGCAGTAGCCACACCATGAGGTCGTGTAGACGGTGAGCGGGGCATTGGTCATAGCTGGTTAACGTAGCCCGGAGACAACATGTTCCGCGCCGCGGCCGCGGCACACCGATACCGGCGAGTTGCGGCGACTCGCCGACGCGCACCATGCGGGGCCACGGTTTGTCGGCAACCGCTGCCAAGATGGACGCCATGCCGATGGTCGCCGACGCTTTGACCGCCGGACTGGACGACGAGCAGCGCGAGGCCGTGCTGGCTCCGCGCGGACCGGTCTGCGTGCTCGCGGGCGCCGGGACGGGCAAGACCCGCACCATCACCCACCGAATCGCGCAGCTGGTGGCGAACGGTCACGTGGCGGCCGGGCAGGTGCTGGCGGTCACCTTCACCCAGCGGGCGGCGGGGGAGATGCGTTCCCGGTTGCGGACGCTGGACGCCTCAGCGGGCACGGACACCGGCGTCGGCGGGGTGCAGGCCCTGACGTTTCACGCCGCGGCGCACCGGCAGCTGCGGTATTTCTGGCCGCGGGTGGTCGGCGACACCGGCTGGCAGCTGCTGGACACCAAGTTCGCCGTCGTGGCGCGGGCGGCCAGCCGCTCCCGGATCAACGCCAGCACCGATGACGTCCGCGACCTGGCGGGCGAGATCGAGTGGGCCAAGGCGTCGCTGATCGGCCCCGAGGATTACCCGGCCGCCGTGGCCGAGGCGGGGCGGGACATCCCGCTGGACGCCGCCCGGGTCGCGACCGTGTACGCCGCCTACGAGGCGCTCAAGGTCCGCGACGAGTCGGTGACACTGCTCGATTTCGACGACCTGCTGCTGCACACCGCGGCCGCGATCGAAAACGACGCCGCCGTGGCCGACGAATTCCGTGGCCGCTACCGCTGCTTCGTCGTCGACGAATACCAGGACGTCACGCCCCTGCAGCAGCGGGTGCTGACGGCGTGGCTGGGCGACCGGGACGACCTGACCGTCGTCGGCGACGCCAACCAGACCATCTACTCGTTCACCGGGGCCTCACCGCGGTTCCTGCTCGACTTTTCGCGGCGGTATCCCGACGCGACCGTTGTTCGCCTCGAGCGCGACTACCGCTCGACCCCGCAGGTGGTGTCGCTGGCCAACCAGGTGATCGCCGCGGCCCGCGGCCGGGTCGCCGGCAGCAAGCTGCACCTGTCCGGGCAGCGTCCGCCGGGCCCGGCGCCGTCGTTCCACGAGTATTCCGACGAACCGGCCGAGGCGGCCGCGGTCGCCACCTCGATCGCCCGGCTGATCGAGGCGGGCACGCCGCCGTCGGAGATCGCCGTGCTGTACCGGGTCAACGCGCAGTCCGAGGCCTACGAGGAGGCGCTGACCGAGGCCGCCATCCCCTATCAGGTCCGCGGCGGTGAGGGATTCTTCACCCGGCAGGAGATCAAGCAGGCGTTGTTGGCCCTGCAACGGGCCGCCGAGCGCGGCGCCGAGGGTCCGCTGCCTGCGGTCGTGCGGGCGGTCCTGGAGCCCCTCGGGCTGACGGCCGAGCCGCCCGTCGGCACCCGCGCCCGGGAGCGTTGGGAGGCGCTGACCGCGCTGGCCGAGCTGGTCGACGACGAGGTGGCCCAGCGCCCGCAGCTGGAACTCCCGGGCCTGCTGGCCGAACTCCGGCTGCGCGCCGACGCGCGGCACCCACCTGTGGTGCAGGGCGTCACGCTGGCCTCGCTGCACGCCGCCAAGGGCCTGGAGTGGGACGCGGTGTTCTTGGTCGGGCTGGCCGACGGCACGCTGCCCATCTCGCACGCGCTGGCGCACGGCCCCGAAAGCGAGGCCGTCGAGGAGGAGCGCCGGCTGCTCTATGTCGGAATCACCAGGGCGCGAATTCATTTGGCGCTCAGCTGGGCGCTCGCTCGCAGCCCCGGCGGGCGGCAGGGTCGCAGGCCCTCGCGGTTCCTCAACGGCATCGCACCGCAGGCCCGCGCCGACGCCGCCCCCGGCAAGGCCCGGCGCAACCGCGGCGCCCCGGCGCGTTGCCGGATCTGCAACAAGGACCTGTCCACCTCCGCGGCGGTCATGCTGCGGCGCTGCGAAACGTGCGCCGCCGACGTCGACGAAGAGCTGCTGCTGCGGCTCAAGGCGTGGCGGCTGGACGTCGCCAAGGAACAGAACGTGCCCGCGTATGTCGTCTTCACCGACAACACGCTGATCGCGATCGCCGAGCTGCGCCCCGGCGACGAGGACGCGCTGATCGCGATCCCCGGCATCGGCGCGCGCAAGCTCGAACAGTACGGGCCCGACGTGCTGGGGTTGGTGCATGCTGACCGCTGAAGGCGCAGGTCAGAAAATCGGTTGTGGTGCGGGGTGGCGACCGTTTACCCTCGAAACCGCGTTCCGGCGCTACGAAAGGAGGGTGGCCACGATGATCAGCGACGCGTTCGGTGTGGGCGTGGCCGCCGCGGGGGCCGGGCTGAAGCACGCCGCCGACACCGCCGCGCCGGCGGCCGCGCTCAAGCATCGCGCCGCCGCCGCGACGAACGCGTCCGCGCGACTCGAGGTCCACCGAATGGCCACGTAACTCCCCGGTTTTCACCGAATGGCCACGGACCCGAAGTCAGGATCCGTGGCCACAGTTTTAGGGGCAACGTTTTTCGAAGCCCGCTACCTGGTCCGGATCACCAAAAGGAAGCCCCGACCAGGAAGCAGGTGAGCAGGACATGTCGGCTCTGACAGTCCCCCGACAGCCGTCGCGGGTGTTGCCGTGTCACACCGGCGATCCCGACCTTTGGTTCGCCGAGACCCCGGCCGACCTTGAGCGCGCCAAGGCGCTCTGCGTGGGCTGCCCGATTCGGCGCCAGTGCCTGGCGTCTGCGCTGGAGCGGGCCGAGCCCTGGGGTGTGTGGGGCGGCGAGATCATCGACCGGGGCTCGATCCTGGGCTTCAAACGACCGCGCGGACGTCCCCGCAAAGACGGGGTCGCGGCCTAGACGACCGCGCTGTCGGGCTCGGCGAAGCCCGGGATCAGCTCCTCGGACAGCCGCTTGATCGGCACCCGCGCGTCCAGCTGGCACAGAATCGCGGCCACGGATGCGATGACGCGCATCGGAATGGCCAGCTTGGGCGGCAGGTCCATCTGCCGGGCCGTCTTGATCTGCGACACCGACCGGTCGATCTGGCCGACCGTCATGCGCTGCAGCCACTTGCGCGTGTAGTGGAAGACGTCGACCTCGATGGGCTCGACGTACTGGCGCAGCATCTCGTCGATGTCGCGCACCGACACCTGCTGGCCCTTCTGGATGAAGCCGACCTTCTCCATCGTCGGCAACAGCAGGTCGTAGTTCTTGTCGCGGGCCAACCGGATCGTCATCCCGAGCTCGATGGGGTAGCCACCGGGCAGGGGCGCGACGGCGCCGAAGTCGATGACGCCCATCCGGTCGTCGGGGAGCAGCATGAAGTTCCCCGGGTGGGCGTCGCCGTGCAGCATTCCCAGCCGGCGCGGCGCGTCGAAGGTGAGCTCGAGCAGCCGGGTGCCGATCAGGTCGCGCTGCTCACGCGTCCCGTTGCGGATGATCTCCGCCAACGGCAACCCCTCGATCCACTCCTGCACCACGACCTTTGGCGCGCTGGCCACGACGTGCGGTATGACGAAGTGCGGGTGGCCCTCGTAGGCCTTGGCGAAGGCGCGTTGGTTGTCGGCCTCCAGCCGGTAGTCGAGCTCCATCTCGGTGCGCTCGATCAGCTCGTCGACGATGCCCTGGACGTCGGCGCCGGGGGCGAGCTGTTTGACCACGCCGACCAGACGCTGCATGGTTTTCAGGTCGGCGCGCAGCGCCTCGTCCGCGCCCGGGTACTGGATCTTGACGGCCACCAAGCGCCCGTCGGCCCAGACCGCCTTGTGCACCTGGCCGATGCTGGCCGAGGCAATCGGTTTGTCGTCGAACGAACTGAACCGCTCGCGCCACTTGGTGCCCAGCTGGGCGTCGAGCACCCGGTGCACCTTGTGGGCGGGCAGCGGCGGGGCGTCCTTCTGCAGCTTGGTCAACGCCTCGCGGTAGGGCTCGCCGTACTCGTCCGGGATGGCGGCCTCCATCACCGACAGGGCCTGGCCCACCTTCATCGCTCCGCCCTTGAGCTCGCCCAGAACGGTGAACAGCTGGTTGGCGGCTTTCTCCATCAGCTCGGCCTGGACTTCGTCCCTCGACTTGCCGGTCAGCCGCTTACCGAAGCCGAGCGCCGCCCGGCCGGCGAAGCCGACCGGGATGCTGGCCAGCTTCGCGTTCCGCGCCGCGCGGCCGCGTTTGATGTCTGCCACGTATCCATCATCCATGACGGCCGACGCGGCTCGCGCTTGATCTTCACAACACTTCGTCGGCGCACGGCTGGAGGCGCGGGCCCTAGGTTGTGCCTTGCGGGTCGCAGTCGGCGACCCGTCGTAGGACGCATCCGAAGGGCGGTATCGACCAGGCCATGGCAGCAAAGCAATCGCAGCACGACGCCGCTGACTCCTTGTTCAGGGCGATCATCGAAACGCTGGACAAACATCGAACCGACCGCACCTTGACCGCGGAGATCCTGCAGCAGCTCGCGACCGCATACGAGGCGGTGTCGACGGACGTTCCGGACCAGGGCCGGCTGGGCTAGCAGCCCGGTTCAGCACTGGCACAACGGATGTCGGGTCCATCGCCGCACGACGATCGCGCCGGCGTTGAGATCGAATTCCAGCGTGGCGTTCAGCGTCTGGGGCGGACCGGGATCGGGCACCGCCTCCTGCCTGCGAACGGCAGCGATCACCCGGTTCACCTGGCTGAGCGCCAGCGCGGCGGTCGCCAGCAACGTGGCCCGGTCGGCGACACCGACGGTTTCCCGCAGCTGCGCCGAGATGGCCGGCCACGCTGCGTCGCGGTCCCGGCGGTGCAGGTCGGCGCAGCCCAGGCAGCTGGTCGTGCCGGGGATGACCAGCGGACCGACCAGCCCGATGCCGTCGCGGACCCGGACCGGCAGGTGGGGGACACCCTGGGTGTGCAGGTCGCGGACCATGCGCGGATCGGCGACCAGGTAATCGGACAGGACCACCAGGTCGACGGCCGTCGCCGACACCGCGGCGTGCGGTTGGCTGCTGTGGGCGACCCGGGCGCCCGAGCAGCGCAATGCCTCGACGAGCAGCTCGGAGAGCGGTCCGCGGCCGTGGATCCGGATGCCCGGCGCCCGACCGCGGGACTTCGCGCATTCGGTCGCGACGCCCGCGCCGACGAGCTGGGCGACCAGGTGCGTCAGCCCCTCAACGTCCTGCAGGCCGCGGTCGGCGGCCCGGCGCTGTAGCTCCGATAGCGGCGTCGGTGATCGCATGGAACGCAGCAACGCGGCCAGCTCCGGCGGGGCCAGGCCGCCCGGCGGACGCACCAGCACGGCGCGGCGGGGGTCCCAACCGACCTGAACGTCGCCGTCGGGCCGCAGCAACACCGGCATGGCCGGGTCCAGCGCGTAGGTAGAGAGCAGGGCCGGTGACACGGGTGCACTGTGTCACGCCGGCGGAGACCGGCTAAGTCAGTTGTCCACAGGGCCGGCGCCCGGGTCCCCGGGGTTCTCCTCGAGTTTGGCGATCGCCTCGTCGATGCCGCTGGTGTCGCCGCCGATGACCCGGTCGATGAAGCCGGCCGGGTCGTCGAGGTCCTCGGCACCGGGCAGCAGATCGGGGTGTTGCCAGATGGCGTCGCGGGCGTCCACGCCCGCGGCCTCGGTGAGGCGCTCCCACAACGCGGCGGCTTCGCGCATCTTGCGGGGCCGCAGCTCCAGGCCCACCAGCGTCGCGAACGTCTGCTCGGCCGGGCCGCCGGTGGCGCGGCGGCGGCGCAGCGTCTCGCTGAGCGCGGCCGCGCCCGGAATCCGGTCGCCCAGGGCCGCGTTCACCACCACCTGCACCCAGCCTTCGACCAACGCGAGCAGCGTCTCGAGGCGTTCCAGCGCCTGCGTCTGCGCAGGGGTCGCCTTGGGCTCGAAAACGCCCTGCCCCAAGAGGTTTTCGATGGCCGCCGGGTCGGACAATGTTGCCGGGTTGAAGTCGCGGGCCAGCTCCTCGATTCCGCTCATGTCGATCTGCATGCCCATCGCGTAGGCCTCCACGGCGCCCAGCAGCTGGCTCGACAGCCACGGCACGTGGCTGAACAGCCGGTGGTGGGCGGCCTCGCGGGCGGCCAGGAACGTCAGGATCTCGCTGCGGGGATGCTCGAGTCCGGCGGCGAACGACTCCAGGGCATCGGGCAGGATCGCGGCAATGCCCTTGGGCCCCAACGGCAGACCGATTTCGGTCGACGTCAGCACCTCGCGGGACAATCGGCCCAGCGCCTGTCCCAGCTGGGAGCCGAAGGCCATGCCGCCCATCTGCGACATCATCGCCATCAGCGGGCCGGCCATGCTCTTGGCCTCCTCGGGCAGCGACGACGCCCATACCGTCGAAATCTGTTGTGCCATCGGGTCACACAACCGCTTCCAGGTTTCCAGGCTGTTGTCGACCCAGTCGGCCGGGGTCCAGCCCACCGCCGTGCTGGTGCCGGCCGGCAGCGCCGTGGCGCCGTCCAGCCAGGTCTCGGCGAGGTGCACCGCGTCGGCGATCGCCGAGTGGGTGGTGGCCGGGATGGGTGCCACGAACCCGATCGAGTTGGTCGCAACCCGGCGCGCAAGCTCGTAGTTGACCGGGCCCGACTGTCCGCCGGCCATGCCGGTGCCCGCGCCGCTGAGCATCTGGCCCAACTGGGTGAAGATCTGTCCCAGGTCGCCCATGCCGAACTCGCCGCCCATGCCGAATGCGCCGAACGGGTCGGAGCCACCAGAGCCCGAATTGGGATCTTTCTTCCCGGGTTTGTCGGGGTCCTCTCCGGAGGAGAAGCCGAAAGGCAGGTCAGCCATACCGTCAACGGTACTCACCACCGGAACGGGGTGGGCGATCTCGGGTCAGCTTGTGGCTGAACCGGGCGCGGTGGGCTCCGTCTAGTGTAATCGGCGTGAACAGGCGGATTCTGACCTTGATGGTCGCGCTGGTGCCGATCCTGGTCTTCGGCGTGCTGCTCGCGGTGGTGACGGTGCCGTTCGTCTCGCTGGGCCCCGGCCCCACCTTCGACACGCTTGGTGAGGTCGACGGCAAGCAGGTCGTGGCCATCGAGGGCACCCAGACGCATCCGACCACGGGACACCTGAACATGACCACTGTTTCCCAGCGCGACGAGCTGACGCTGGGCGAAGCGCTGACGCTGTGGCTTTCGGGTCAGGAACAGCTGGTTCCGCGCGACCTGATCTACCCGCCGGGCAAGTCGCGGGACGAGGTCGACAAGGCCAACAACGCCGACTTCAAGGACTCCGAGGACAGCGCGGAGTACGCCGCCCTGGGATATCTGAAATACCCCGCCGCGGTGACGGTCGCCAGGGTCACCGATCCGGGTCCGTCGGCGGGCAAGCTGAAGGGCGGCGACGCCATCGACGCGGTCAACGGCACCCCGGTGGCCGACGTCGACCAGTTCACGGGATTGCTGAAAAGCACCAAACCCGGCCAGACGGTGACCATCGATTACCGACGCAAGAACGAACCGGCCGGCGTCGCGCAAATTACGCTGGGCGCGAACAAGGATCGCGACTACGGCTTCCTCGGCGTCGCCGTGCTCACCGCGCCCTGGGCGCCCTTCGTCGTGGATTTCAACCTCGCCAACGTGGGCGGGCCGTCGGCCGGCCTGATGTTCAGCCTGGCGGTGGTCGACAAGCTGACCACCGGTGACCTGACCGGGTCGAAGTTCATCGCGGGAACCGGCACCATCTCCGCGGATGGGAAGGTCGGCCAGATCGGCGGCATCACGCACAAGATGGTCGCCGCGCACGCGGCGGGCGCCACCGTGTTCTTGGTGCCGGCCAAAAACTGCTACGAGGCGAACTCGGACAACCCGTCGGGGCTGCGGCTGGTGAAGGTCGACACGCTCAGCCAGGCCGTCGACGCGCTGCACGCGGTCGCGTCGGGGGGCCAGGCGCCAAGCTGCTGAAGCTCGGCCGGGATCGCGGGCCGCGCGATGCGTAGAGTTGTCACCGTCGATCAATCGAGCAGGGAGCGTAGCCAGTGGGGATGCGGCCCACCGCACGGATGCCGAAGCTGACTCGGCGTAGCCGGATTCTGATCCTGATCGCACTGGGTGTGATCGCTTTGCTGCTCGCCGGCCCGCGGCTGATCGACGCGTACGTGGACTGGCTGTGGTTCGGTGAGTTGGGCTACCGCTCGGTGTTCACGACCGTGCTGGTCACCCGGTTCGTGGTCTTTCTCGTGGCCGGCCTGCTGGTGGGCGGGATCGTGTTCGCCGGTCTCGCGGTGGCCTATCGCACCCGCCCGGTGTTCGTGCCGAGCAGTGACAACGATCCGGTCGCCCGGTACCGCGCCGTCGTCCTTTCCCGGCTGCGGCTGGTGGGGATCGGGGTGCCGGTCGCGATCGGCCTGCTGGCCGGCATCATCGCGCAAAGCTACTGGGTGCGCATCCAATTGTTCATGCACGGCGGCGACTTCGGCATCCGGGACCCGCAGTTCGGCAAGGACCTCGGCTTCTACGCGTTCGACCTGCCGTTCTACCGGCTGTTGCTCAGCTACCTGTTCGTGGCCGTGTTCCTGGCGTTCGTGGCCAACGTGTTGGCGCACTACATCTTTGGCGGCATCCGGCTCTCGGGCCGCACCGGCGCGCTGAGCCGTTCGGCCCGCATCCAGTTGGTCACCGTGGTGGGGCTGCTGGTGCTGCTCAAGGCGGTCGCGTACTGGCTAGACCGCTACGAGTTGCTGTCGCACACCCGCGGCGGCAAGCCGTTCACCGGCGCCGGGTACACCGACATCAACGCGGTGCTGCCGGCCAAGCTGATCCTCATGGCGATCGCGCTGATCTGCGCGGCCGCGGTGTTCTCCGCCGTCGTGCTGAAAGATCTGCGGATCCCCGCCATCGGCCTGGTGTTGTTGTTGCTGTCGTCGTTGATCGTGGGTGCCGGGTGGCCGCTGATCGTCGAGCAGATCAGCGTCAAACCCAATGCCGCGCAGAAGGAAAGCGAATACATCGGGCGCAGTATCACGGCGACCCGGCAGGCGTATGGGCTGACGTCGGACGTGGTCACCTATCGCACGTACTCCGGCGACACGCAGGCCACCGCGCAGCAGGTGGCCGACGACCGGGCCACCACCTCCAACATCCGGTTGCTCGACCCGACCATCGTCAGCCCGGCGTTCACCCAGTTCCAGCAGGGCAAGAACTTCTACTACTTCCCCGACCAGTTGTCGATCGACCGCTACCTGGACCGCACCGGCGCGCTGCGCGACTACGTCGTCGCCGCCCGCGAACTCAATCCCGACCGGCTGATCGACAACCAGCGGGACTGGATCAACCGGCACACCGTCTACACGCACGGCAACGGCTTCATCGCGTCCCCGGCCAACACGGTGCGCGGAATTGCCAACGACCCCAACCAAAACGGTGGCTACCCCGAATTCCTGGTCAACGTCGTCGGCGCCAACGGCAACGTCGTGACCGACGGTCCGGCACCGCTGGACCAGCCGCGCATCTATTACGGACCCGTCATCTCCAGCACGTCCGCCGACTACGCGATCGTCGGCCGCAACGGTGCCGATCGCGAATACGACTACGAGACCAGCTCCGATACCAAGAATTACACCTACACCGGGCTGGGGGGCGTACCCGTCGGGGACTGGTTGTCCCGCAGCGTGTTCGCCGCCAAGTTTGCGGAGCGAAACTTCTTGTTCTCCAACGTGATCGGCTCCAACAGCAGGATCCTGTTCAACCGCGACCCCGCGCGGCGGGTGGAGGCGGTGGCGCCGTGGCTGACCACCGACAGCTCCGTGTACCCGGCGATCGTCAACAAGCGACTGGTGTGGATCATCGACGGCTACACCACGTTGGACAACTACCCGTACTCCGAACTGACCTCGCTGGAATCGGCCACCGCCGACTCGAACGAGGTGGCGTTCAACAAGCTGGCGCCCAACAAGGACGTCTCCTACATCCGCAACTCGGTCAAGGCCACGGTCGATGCCTATGACGGGACCGTGACGCTCTACCAGCAGGACGAGCAGGATCCGGTGCTCAAGGCGTGGATGCGGGTGTTCCCCGGCACGGTCAAACCGAAGAGCGACATCACCCCCGAACTGGCCGAGCACCTGCGTTACCCCGAGGACCTGTTCAAGGTGCAGCGGATGCTGCTGGCCAAGTACCACGTCAACGACCCGGTGACGTTCTTCTCCACGTCCGACTTCTGGGACGTGCCGCTGGACCCCAACCCGACCGCCAGCAGCTACCAGCCGCCGTACTACATCGTCGCGAAAAACATTGCGAAGAACGACAATTCGTCCTCATATCAGTTGACGAGCGCGATGAACAGGTTCAAGCGCGACTATCTGGCCGCCTACATCAGCGCCAGCTCCGACCCGGCGACCTACGGCAGGATCACCGTGCTGACCATCCCGGGTCAGGTCAACGGGCCCAAGCTGGCGAACAACGCCATCACCACCGACCCGGCGGTGTCCCAGGACCTCGGTGTGATCGGGCGCGACAACCAGAACCGGATCCGCTGGGGCAACCTGCTCACCCTGCCGGTGGGCCAGGGCGGCCTGCTGTATGTCGAACCCGTCTACGCCTCCCCGGGGGCCAGCGACGCCGCCTCGTCGTACCCGCGGCTGATCCGGGTGGCGATGATGTACAACGACAAGATCGGCTACGGCCCCACGGTGCGCGACGCCCTGACCGGGCTGTTCGGTCCCGGTGCGGGCGCGGCCGCGACGGGCATTCAGCCGACCGACGCCGGGAACAACCCGCAGGCGGCCCCGCCCGTCACGCCTCCTCCTCCGGCCGGGACACCGGGATCGCTACCGCCGGCGGCGCTTCCGCCGGTTCCCGACGGGTCGGTGACGCTGTCGCCCGCGAAATCCGCGGCGCTGCAAGAGATCCAGGCCGCGCTGGGCGCGGCCAAGGACGCCCAGAAGAAGGGCGATTTCGCCGGCTACGGCGCCGCCCTGCAGCGGTTGGACGACGCGATCACCAAGTACAACAACACCAAATAGCTCTCAGGCGTAGGCTGTTCGGAACCTCTCCCGATAGGCCTTCGGGCTGATGCCCAGGTGGTTGACGAATACCCGCCGCAGGGTTTCGATGCTGCCGAAGCCGGCCATGCCCGCGGTCTCGGTGACCGACCGGCCGGATTCCAGTGCACCACGGGCGAAATCGATCCGAACCAATTCGACATAGCGGGCCGGGGTCATCCCCAGCTCGGATTGGAAGAGCCGGGTCAGCTGACGAGTGCTCAGTGAAGCCCGGGCCGCAAGGGATCTCACGCTGTGGTTCGCGGCAGGGTTGGCCGCGACCGCATCGATGACCGCCCGCAGCGGCGAGTCCGGCGGGGGATCGGCCTCGACCAGCACCGAGAATTGTGATTGGCCCCCTGCGCGTTTGAGATAGACGACCAGCCACCGGGCCACGTCGCGGACCAGCTCGGTCCCGTAGTCCATTTCGACCAGCGCCAGCGCCAGGTCGATGCCCGACGAGATCCCGGCCGAGGTGAAGACGTTGCCGTCGCGGACGAAGATCGCGTCCGGCTCGACGGTGACATCGCGAAAGGCCCGGGCCAACACCCGGGTTTCGTTCCAATGCGTGGTGGCGCGCCGGCCGCTGAGCAGGCCGGCCTGCGCGAGGATGAACGAACCCGTGCAAATGGATGCCATCCGCCGGGACCGCGTCGCCACCGACCTGACGGCCTCGACGAGCGCGGGGTCGACCGGCCGCCGGGGCAGGTGGTCGCTGCCGGCGACCAGAACGGTATCGGCGGATTCGATCGACGCGATGCTGTCGGTGACGCCCAGTCGACTGCCGATCGACGTTGTCACGTCCCGTCCGTCCACCGACGTGATCTTGAGCTCGTAGTCGGCGCCGAACCGGTTCGCCTCGACGAACACTTCGCCCGCTCCCGCGACGTCCAACAGCGTCACGTCGTCGAAGACGACGATCACCACCACGCGCGAACGCGCTCCCGCTTCACCCACGCAACACATTGTGTCGCTTTCTGTGGACAGGACGGCCCGAACGCCCACGGTCATTGAGCGCGTTCGGCCGCACACTTGCGGTTATGACCACCCAATCCATCGAGACCATCGCCGGCATCCGCATCCCCGACTCGCCGCTGGTGCGCGAGGCCACCGAGTTCATCCGCGATGCCGAGGACGACCTGCTGTTCAACCACTCGCGGCGGGTGTTCCTCTTCGGAGCGCTGCAGGGCCTGCGGCGCGGCCTGCAACCCGACCTGGAGTTGCTCTACGTCGGCGCGATGTTCCACGACATCGGGCTCACCGAGCGCTACCGCACCTCCGCGGTCCGCTTCGAGGTCGACGGGGCCGACGCGGCCCGGGACTTCCTGACCGCCCGCGGTGTCGACCAGGCCGACGCCGACAAGGTGTGGCTTGGCATCGCCCTGCACACCACGCCGGGTGTGCCCGAATTCCTGGCACCCGAGGTCGCCTTGCTGCAAGCCGGCGTCGAGGTCGACGTGGTCGGCGTCGGCCGCGAATCCCTTGCCCCCGACGCCCTCGCCGCGGTGACCGCCGCCCACCCGCGGCCCGACTTCAAGAACCGCATCCTCGCGGCGTTCAACGACGGCATGAAGCACCGCCCGCAGACCACCTTCGGCACCATGAACGCCGACGTGCTGGCGCACTTCGATGCCGGCTTCGAACGCGCCGACTTCGTCGACATCATCCTCAACAACAGCTGGCCCGAATAGCGGGAGGGAGCGGACAAATGGATATCTACGAAGCGCTGTACACCACCCGGATGATGCGGCGGCTGCGCCCGGACCCGATCCCGCTGGAGACGCAGGCCCGCATCCTCGATGCGGCCGTTCGGGCTCCCAACGGGGGCAACACTCAGCGTTGGCACTTCGTGGCCGTGGACGATCCGGAACTCATCCGCGAGTTCGCCCAACTGTTCCGGCAGGCCCGCGCCATCGAGTACGAGAAGTTCAGCTCGGGGGCCGGACCGATGGCGGCGACCGCCCCGGGTGCGGACCCGACCGCGCACGCCGAGACGATGCGCCGAATGCAGGGCTCGGGAAACTACCTGGCCGATCATTTCGAAGAAATCCCCTTGCTGCTCTTCGTCTTTGCCATCGACGATCTGGGCGGCGCCAACATCTACCCGGCGATCTGGAGCGCGTTGCTCGCCGCCCGGGCCGAGGGTGTCGGCGGCGTCATGACGATGGTGCTCCGCAATTTCACGGACGAGGTGAACGAACTGCTGGGCGTGCCCGTCGGGGAAGGCTGGGAGATGTCGGCCATGCTGGCCCTCGGCTATCCCCGGGGCAAGTGGGGTGTCGCGGCCAATCGGCGCCCCGTGCACGAGGTTTCCTCCCGCAACGGCTGGGGCAAACCGTTCGGTGTGGAAGTGCCGCAGCCGTTGTGGCCATCTCAGAGGAACGCCAAATGACCAACGCGAACGAAATCGGAGTCACCGTCGTGCAGCCGGGGGAGGGTGAGTACGTCGCCCTCCCCGGATTCGGGGCGGTGTTCAAACTGTCCAGCAAGACCAACGGGGGTGAGGTATCCATCGTCGAGCACCCGTTCGAAGTCGGCCTGCTCACCGCCGCGCACATGCACACCCGCGAGGACGAGCACTCGATCGTGTTGGCCGGTGAGATCGGCTTCCGCTCCGACGACAGCGAAGTGGTTCTGGGCCCGGGCGGCTACATCACCAAGCCCCGCGGTCAGATGCACGCGATGTGGAACGCCGGCAGCGAGCCGGGCCGCATCATCGAAATCATCACCCCGGGCGGATTCGAGAACTATTTCCGCGAGCTCGGGGAGCTGCTCGTCGAGCACGCCGACGACCCGGTCGGCAAGGTTTTGCACGAGTCGCCCGAGTTCGGCGAGCTGGCCGACAAGTACGGGCTGACCTACGGGTCACCGGATTGGATGGACGACATCGCGCGGCGGTACGGGCTGAACCCGCCATCGCACTGAGCGGGCGCCGCACCCCCGCTGAGCCCGCGATTTGGTCGCCGTGCTGCGGGTTCGGTAACCTGGCATTCACCAACGCGGGGTGGAGCAGCTCGGTAGCTCGCTGGGCTCATAACCCAGAGGTCGCAGGTTCGAATCCTGTCCCCGCTACCAAGCGAAACGGCCCCCGGAAAATTTTCTGGGGGCCGTTTCGTGCCACGTGTGAGTGAGTTTTGCGCCGCTACGACTCGCGAGAGACGATCACCACCGATTGCGCCGCATGCGCGACGGCCGTGCTCACCGAGCCCAGCAGCATGCCGGCGAACCCGCCGCGACCGTGACTGCCGACGACGACGAGTTGTGCGGACTCCGAGTGCTCGATCAGTTGACGAGCCGGCTGGTCGCACGCCACCAGATGTCGCACCCTGACATCGGGGTAGCGCTCCTGGAATCCGGCGAGCCACTCGGCGAGGGCCTGTTGTGCCTGCACTTTCATCATCTCGAGATCCAGACCTGGCACTTCCGACATGCTGACGTCCGACCACGCATGCAGTGCCACCAGCTCCACGCCCCGGCGGGAGGCCTCGTCAAAGGCGATCTCCGCCGCCAGTTTTGACGCCGCCGAACCATCGATTCCCACCAGCACCGGAGCCTGCGGGCGCGGCGGGGCCTCATCATGGACGACCGCGACCGGGCAGTGCGCATAGTTGACGAGGCCGGTGCTGGCCGAGCCGAACGGGACCCGGCTGAACGCGCCTTCGCCCCGGTATCCCACGACCATCATGTCCGCGATCTTGGATTCATTGACGAGCGTGGAAACGGTCGGGCCACGTACCACCACGCTGTACACGAACGGTGGCCCATGGTCGGCGGTGCTGTCGGTGACGACCTTGCGCGCGTCTTCGAGGATTTGCCGTGCCTTTTCGTCCTGCCGCTCGAAGTGGTCTTGAGGAATCGGAATCGCCGGCCACGGCGCCACCGTCGGCACCACCGGTGCGATGACGTGCATGAGGGTCAGCGGCACATTGCGTAGCGCCGCATCGCGAGCCGCCCATTCGACCGCCGCCATCGACGAGGCTGATCCGTCAACGCCGACCAAAATGCCACGATGGGTTTCGTGCCCGGACATGTCGTTCCCCTGCTTCTCTCGTTAAGCGACTAGGAATTGGGTGACGCGCATCGATTCACCGCTGGGGCTGCAGTATCTTGCGAATTTCCAAGGGGAGCTGACCCAGCGCCTTGTCGATCTGGGCAACCGGCAGATGGTGTAAGACAGCCGCGGTGGTGGCCGCGGCGGCTGTCCCGACGTCGTCGAATGCGATGTTCGCCTCGCGCGAGAATCGGACGGCGTAGGCCTTGGCGTCGTACTTGTCCGGGACGGCAGTGGGATTCCATGCCTGGTAGAAGACGCCCCTGATCAGGTCGGGAAGCTGCGTCGCAAAGTGGGCGCTCGCCTCAACCGTGAGCCGATCGCGCAGCGTGTGTAGCCAGGCCCTCAGGACTCGGTAGGCGAACTCGCGATCCTCCGTGTCGAATTCCTTGGCCACATCGTTGACCCACGTGTGTGCGGCATCGATTGCGTGATCGAGCGCTGCCACCTTGGTTTTCGTCGACATGGTCGCCTCCGGCTTGATTCGAGGACCAGTCAACTCCAGCGCGCCTGCAGCGAAGAAGGGGCGATGGACTCCGCGCCGGAGGACTTTCGACCACTCGCCCGGGCGAAACGGGGTGGATTAAGGCCCACCAAGCTCTTTCATGCGGCCTATCGGGGCAGCACAGCCTCGATGGCGCTGATCACCTCGGGGGCGTCGGGCGGGGTGCGGGGCCGGAATCGCCGAACCACCTCACCGTCGGGCGCGATGAGGAACTTTTCGAAGTTCCACTGGATGTCTCCCGCCTCGCCGGCGGAATCGGCGGCTTTGGTCAACTCGGCGTAGAGCGGGTGGCGGTCGTCGCCGTTGACGTCGGTCTTCGCCAGCAGCGGGAAGGTCACGCCGTACGTCGTCGAGCAGAACTCCCGGATCTCCTCAGCCGTGCCCGGCTCCTGGCCCATGAACTGGTTGCAGGGGACGCCGACGACGGTCAGGCCTCGACCGCCATAGTCCTCGGCCAGTTTCTCCAGCGCCGTGTATTGCGGAGTCAGGCCACACTTCGAGGCGACGTTGACGACCAGCGTTGCGCCGTCGGCCAATTCGGCCAATGTGGTCGGCCGGCCGTCGAGGGTGGTCAAGGGGATGTCGTTGAGGGTCACGCCGACGACGCTAACGCACGGTGGCCGCAACCAGCCAGACACCGATTGTGCGAACGGCGGTTCGCATAACGATGACCGCCAAGGTACATTCCTGTGGACTTCGTTATTGCATATGTGTACAGGGCCCCTGCTAGGGGAAGGATCGCCGCGGCACTGGGCCACGGCGCAGAGATGAGGGGCGCTGGTGACAACGTCTTCCCCGGTACAAATCAATTCCCAGCGCCTCCCGCCGTACCGGTGGATCTCCGTCGCCGTTCTGGTGGTCTTGGCCGTCGTCTTCACCCTCGTGTATGTGCAGTTCCGCGGTGGGTTCACGCCGAAGACGAAGTTGACGATGCTGGCGTCGCGGGCCGGGCTGGTGATGGATCCGGGCTCGAAGGTCACCTA